>JASHPG010000176.1 GCA_030038275.1 Candidatus Acidiferrales bacterium
CGGCTGGAGAGGCGCGCCGCACTTTTGGCAGTTATCGCCCCGAAATCCTTTCACCCGATCGACCGGGCAAAGTCCAACCTCAACGTTCCCGTGTAGAAAGAGGAGTTTTGACACCCTCGCGGTTTACCGGCTGCGCTGGAAAGCCTGAGCGAGAAATGGGTCCCAATTAAAGGTTGCGATGTAATCGCTCTCTTTCAGCGAAAGAATCAGGTAGTCGTAAAGCGTGGGCGATTCGGGAAGCTGGAGTGCCGCGAAATAGGCTTCTACTTTGGCTTCGATCTCGGCTTTGAGGCCAGGAACTTTGCCACCCGTAGCGATCTCGTCGTAAAGGGATTCAAAATCCGAGGTATCCGAAAAACCCGCGTTGGCAATGGCTGGCGCGAGACCGAGAAGCTCGATCAAGTCCGCCATCACGGGCAACAGCTTGCCATTTGCGTCCCCTTTGGGAAAAGCGGCGCGGCTCGCCCCTGCTCCGAGGATAACAATGTGAGGCGAGTGATTGATTTGTGTCACTGGATTAAAGAGAGGCAAAAGTGGCACGCGAGGTCTCCCTAAGCGCCGACGATGCAGTCCAGGATTCGCACGGCATCGGCTACAGCGACGATATACCAACGATATAATAAGGACTGGGGGATTCACATGAGAAAGGCTTTCGTCGGACTGTCTGTTGTTCTTGGGGGCCTTCCTAGGACTTTACGGGGCGCTTTCGCTCCATGAAGTTATCTCGGGAGAATTCAAGTGGGAGCGGCCCTTGTCCTTTTGCACTGCGATTGCCGCAGTTTATATGTTCCTGGTCATTGCCAATGCCGGCTTCCACCTAAAGCAGCAACACCGGAACCTATACGGGCTGATTCAAATCGCCATCGGTTGCGTGATCTTGCTGTCCCGAATCGGCGGTCCTGACCTATCCGATCCGATGATTTCGGTGAAGTTCCTTGCTGTTCTCTTCTTCGTCGTCCAGGGATTTGAGGCCTGGCGCGCTCCACGCCAGGTCGGGACCAGCGCAGCCCGCTGAACGCGATGCCGCCATTCGTCGCCGCTCTCGTAGGGCCGGAGAAACCACAGCGTAGGGAGAAGCCACTCGCTTCTCGCACCCCGCCATCCGATCAGCCCAAAACATTTCAGCTGGACATTCCGGATATCAACTGGAACTGGTTGACATTCAACGCCTAACTGAGATGCTCGGGGTGTATGGCGATAGGTTAGCGAATCTCGAAGACGATCTTCGGTTTCCGAAAACCCGTGGAGATATCAGTCTTGTATAAATCTAGGAATCGTGGCCGTGCAAGCACGCTATCATCCCCGAAGGCGTTCGCTTTCTGCCTGGAGCCTCTCGAGCGGGTTTTTCTGGCGCATGGCCTTCTTTAGAAACATACGAGTGAGATGGAACGGGTCCAGTGGACTCGAATTGCCCGACTGCTCGATCACGGACCTCAAGTCTCCCCAGTTCTCCCAGAAAAACGGCTGCCCTGGGCTGCCAGGGGGTAGTTTGAGAAGCGCTCGATGGAATACGTCGACGGCCCCGCCGCTAAAATCAGAGGCGTGATCGTTCAGAATTGCAGAGATCACCAGGAACACCTGATATTCGTGCTGCACGTAAGGATCGAATGGAATCGGTGAACACAAGGCGACCGATTCGCGCCAGGTTTTACGGGGCAAAGCAGCTACGGCGTTTGCGATATGTCTTGGATCAACGAGCTGTTCGCGTGTATTGAGGAAATCAAGCATCTCGGAACGACACACGTAGGCTTGTTGGTCCCGAAGCGTCTCTTCGAGCTCCTTTTGCGTGCATTGCAACTCGGCGAGCTTGGCATCCAGCTGAGCCACATTCTCTTTGCGTTGCTGAACTACTCCATGAACCTGTTCCTTGTCTTTTGGGTTGATTGCAAGCGCCAATGCAGCCTCAGCATCGGTGCACGATCGGCCTGCTGAATCTCTGTCAGTAGTTGTCTGAAGAACCTCTGCAGCAACCTGGTCGAAACGCATGCCGGTGCTGACAACATCGGGCGGTGTCGCCTGCTGAATGCGGTCACGACAAAAGTGTATAGCCAGGCCTCCGTCGTAGGGATGTTCCTTAGCTGGCAGAAAGGCCAGACGGACGTCCTCGATAGTCGATGTAGGTTCTCGGGCGATGGAGAGTATTTGTGAGCCGATGGTCGGCCAACATTGTTCGAGAAGCCTGACCCAAGCATTGCGACCACCGATTAGGAAGCCGTCTGCCCTCGACTCGAACTCTTGCCCCCCCAGGCTCCGTAAGTTCCTCCGCGGCTGGCAATAGGTCGGCTTGAGCCAGCTCACGTCGACCATCATCGGCTGATTCGGAGGCTGTTCGGACAATTTCGCCGGCCAAAGGCAGCTTGAGGCTTCGAGGTGGAAGAAACTGCATACCCTCAACCCGAAAGCTCTGAACTTGCTTGCTCGCCGGGTCGAGGAATTCAATTTCGGTTGGACTCCAAGTGAAGGCCGGCTTGGAGGTGATTCCTTCCACGAGTAACGAACGTGGTTCCTTCAGGCTGCGTTGAACAGCGCCATCCGCACCGATCTGATCGTCGAAATAGCGCGCAGGAATGGCGATGATCCTTGTACACGAAAGAGAGATTTCGTCGATTGGCGCATTCAAATAGTGCGCGCGCAAAACCACGGATTTGGCGTCCCATCGGGCAAATTCTTCGAGTGCATCAGCAGCTTGATAACCGTCACCGGTGACTCGAAAAAAGTCGCTGCCGTAGCTCAAAGGCTCGATAAAGCCGCGCTTCTCTACGCTGCGGAAGGCCGCGATCCATTCCGCTCCGGTGCGTGCATCTACCCCGGCGAGGAACTGCTTTCCATTAACCCGTATGCTTTCGCCGTCCAATGTGATGTTGTGCAGGATTTCGCCATCGGGGGCTTTGGCCGCGTTCCAAAGAAGTTCGATTTCTTTGGGACTCAAATTTGCTTTGGGCTCGGAAAATGCCACACGTGGGGCGTAAGTACTCTGCGGTTGTGTCGAGGATGTTCTTGGCGTTAAATCTCCGACACTTCGGGAGACCTCACCAACAATCTTCGGAAGATGCTGAACGACGAGTCGTCGCAACTCCTCGGTGCTCTGGAACGTGCCGTACAGAGTGTCCTTTTGCCGCTCGCGCTGATAGTCCTCGAGCGCTTTCAGTTGCTCACGATCTACGGTCCGCGGCACGTCTCCCGTCGAAAAGTACAACGCCACGTATTTCCCAACCTTGCGAAACTCCTCGATTTCCTCGATCGTCCCAGACTGTGCTTTTCCGGTCGGAGTGCCCAATTTATTACCGAAGATTCCGATGAGAATGTCCCCCGATTCGACAATTTGTTTATTGAGGATAGCTTGGGGACGGTTCCCGGACGCCGGATACGAATGAGTCTCCCACCGAACGGGTTGGAGCATGATTCCCATTCGCTCGTGGTGATTTCCGTTCCATTCTTGAATGGCGCTCTCGACCGCATCGCGCTCCGCACTCACGTCGGACGGAGAGGCAACGAGCACGTTCAGAATAGTTGCTCTCACGGGCTGGCGTCGTATTCCGTGCGGCGAAGATGGAGTTGCGGAACGCTCACTGACGTTCCGAGCCTCTGCAGGCTTAAGACCGGGAACACTGGCTCCTGGCGGTTCGGCTTCGGCGCCGCTTGTCTCGGCTTCCTCCAGGCGTTTCCGGCCCTGATGGGTGAGCTTGAGCTCGAAGCTACCTCGACCGAAGAAATTGGATAGGTATCCCTCGTCTGACTGCTTCTGAAGGTCAAACGGTAGCCGTTTGCCTCCTCCCTCTCGCTTGCCAAGCAGGATATTTCCGTTTTCCAAAAGGAATAGGCACGCTTCAACGATGCTGTTCATTGAGGCATTGAGAGCATCCACTTCGATGTCCCTCATGCGAACTCGCAAATCTCCAAGGGAACACGGTAGCCAGTCGTCGCGCCTAACTCTGGCGATCGCTTTGAGAATCGTCCACTCGAGGCTCTGCGCTTTCATTTGTGTAGCAATTATGCCATTAGCATACCGTATCGTTACCAACGCTAAAGATATTGCCCATCCCTAAGCCTACCGAAAGTCGTACGACTTTTGTCCGAGGCTATAATTACAACATATATAAACCAAAGAGTTACTAACACAGTTGCAGCGCTCAACTATGCAAAGAGATAGCGGAGCCCTCTTCCCATTGCTGAAGCATCCGTTCCCCAATCTCCACAAACTCCCGATGCTGTTTCATGTGGGAGCGAACCTCTACAGCCGTCCCCAGAATCGCCTCGCTGATACGTTCTAAAATCTGCTTAACTTTTGCGGGTGTTCCACCCATACGTGTTTCGCCAAACCTCTGCAGATCCTTTGCGGTTGGCCATTTGGTTGTACCGTTGAGCGTGAGCGCCAAGCTGTCTTTGGGCAGGTAAATGGAAGTAGTCACGAGATCGTATACGGGCGCAAGCCGTGCTTCACCCTGCACATCATCGTAAACAATCCCGAAATTCTTGAGATGCGCATCGCCATTGCGAAGTGCGCAATTGAGCGCGATCAGCGTGAATAGCTTTTCCATATCCTCGTTGACGTGTGTGGAATTTGCGAACTGCCCGAATCGTTTTATAACCGATGTTTCATAGGTACCTCGATACTTCTCATCCGTCCTGCGGGCGTTAAGCACGCAGAAATCCTCAAACCCTCGATAGGTACCGTCCATACGCAGATCGAACCGGTCAATCACAAGTGCCATACCGTCTTCAGAAAGTCGGTAGGGCGGCACGTCAAGTCCGCATTTTCGTGCGACTGCAAGGCAAAAATATTCATTGGCGGCTAGCTGCGGAAATTCGTTCGGCTCCCATAACTTTACGATGTGAGTCGCACCCTTGTAGCTCTGAGAGAGGCGTTCTTTCGTATGTTCCATTGCAGCGAAGGCTTCCTCGTCGCGTACGAGGATCTTAGGCTGGACGCCGCTGATGCCCGAAAACGAAGCGAACTTTTCAAGCAGGTAGCGAAATAGATCGCCTCCGCGCTTGCGTTCCAGGATTTCATCCACCGATTGGAAAGGCACCTCTTCGTTCAGCTGTTCTTTATCGCCGGTGTAACGGATGCGGCCTACCTGTGAGCGGCCGACAATTGACAGCAGATCGAATTCGTCAAACGTGCCGGTGGCTTTTGCGAAGGCAAGGCGGAGACGCTCGCGCAAAACTCCCTCGGGCAAATTCATCTCGAAGATGGGAGGAAGGCCGAAGGGAGCACTCCACGACTCGAGCCGAACCGACATCGTGACTGAAACTGCACGTGTGGGTACCACGTTCGGCAGGTAAACAAACGTACTGCCGCGTTCTCCGTGGCGATCGAATAATCCCGCCTCAACGGCGTCGGTCCACACTTTGATCATCGCGATCCTCTTTGAGGAGTTCGTCCAAGGTGGGACGAACCGAGCTTGCGGCCTGCAGTTTTAATTCGAGCCCGAGCACAGCAAGCAATTTCGTCAGTTTTGAGAAGCCCATCTCCCCGGAGCGTCCGTTTTCGAGCGCATCGATAGTGGCGCGGCTGATTCCCGCTTTACGTGCGAGCGCGGTCTGGCTAAGCTTGGATTTCTTGCGGTGCTCCGCGATCTGGCTACCAATATAGAATAGGTCTAGCATAATGCCTAGTATATTAGGCGATACATTTAAATCAACATATAATGCTTGGAATGATAGGCATTCCGCATATTTGACAATTGGAACAGACTTCCTCCGCCAATTATCGCCCCTCGCTCTAATTTTGAACCTGGCTTTCCTTTATCCGTTTGTGGACATATAATACTCCACATATGGAGACATGCCTATGGCGACTCTAAATCAGCAGGTGGCAGGCGTTACATGGGACCAGTCGGCCGATTTGTCAGACAGGACCGTGATCAA
Organism: Candidatus Acidiferrales bacterium; assembly: GCA_030038275.1. Lineage (GTDB taxonomy): Bacteria > Acidobacteriota > Terriglobia > Acidiferrales > UBA7541 > Palsa-295. The sequence continues at coordinate 5,872 of JASHPG010000176.1, forward strand.
ACGGCTCAGCCCGACTGGGATAAAAGCATTTTTCAAAATTGCGCAATCATGGGAACTACGAGACGAAGATGCCAGGCAGCTACTCGGAGGAATATCGAATGGGGCCTTCTACGAGCTGAAACGAACCAGCGCGCGGTCGCTTGACCAAGATCGGTTAACGAGAATCTCTTTTTTGACGGGCATCTTCAAGGCGCTCAATATCCTTTACAGCAAAAAACTTGCAGATCGTTGGGTTCAACTTCCCAATTCCAATCCTATGTTTGGCGGCGACACTCCGCTCAAGTACATGATCAAGGGTGGTGTTCCGGCGCTTCTGCGCGTTCGCCAGCTTCTCGATTCAAGGCGTGGCGGACATTAGTTGCTTCCTCCGATTTCATATCTGCGCCGAGATGACACGCACAGGCTGATTCCGTCGAGAAACGCCGACGAAAGCGTCTTGAATAGGCTCACAACGGACCAAGCTGAACTCGCGGATCTTTTTGAACTCGAAGGTGCTACCAATGAGCGCCTCCAGGGAGAGACAGGGCTATTGCCGGGAATCGGCGTACGAGAACTCGTGTTTGGGCTTACTTACGCACATATCGTGAATGCCGCATTTACCCACGCGAGTCCTTTGGGTAACCGCTTCAACGGCCCGGATCGAGGCGCATGGTATGCAGCATTTTCCTTGAAAACGGCCGCAGTCGAGGTCGCTTTTCACAAATCACAAGAGCTCCGCGAGATTAACTGGCCAGACGCGGAGACATTCCAGTATGCGGATTTTCTGGCTGATTTTCGCGGCGATTTTCATGACGTCAGGGAACACGATCAATTCAAAGAAGTTCTCGATCCTGAGAGTTATGTGGCTTCCCAGGAGCTCGCTCGAGGACTTCTCAATGCGGGTTCTGCCGGAATTGTTTATCCGAGTGTCCGCGATAAAAACGGCACCTGCATCGCTTGCTTTCGACCTGCGCTGGTCAACAATGTTCGCAAGGATTCAGAAGTAATGATCACCTTTGCGAACGCATTCGCTCCGCCAACGATCGAAGGTCTGAAATAATTGCAGGCCTGGTTATTGCTTGTCCGGGAGCTTTGGAGCTTTTCGGCGCAATGTGGATCGAAGGAAACCACGAAACCTGCCCCATCATCGCGAGCTTCGCTTCTCTGATTCTCGCCGCACAGTATTCCTCAAGCTTCGCCACTGCCTCCACCTTGTAGGTTCAGCGATCTTCACGTATCGCATGGTCATGCCGATTGGCAAGTGGCCCAAGCTCTTCTGCAGGATAGCCAGATGGCATGCGGCCGACCTTTGATCTCGTATCGTTTTCGGTTGATCGCCAAGGGAGAGTCTATGAACCTGACTGGAAGAGGATCACAAAGAGGGAGAGGAATGCGATGGGCTATGTAGTCGCGCCATTCCCCCTCACTGATGACAGAAACAGGCATCCTCTATATACGTATAGATTGTCGTATATACTGCTATACTAGTTGGAAGGAGGCTGGGCATGGCACTAAGCATCAAAAACAGCGAGACGGAACGCCTGGCGCGACAGGTGGCGAAAGAAGCTGGCGAATCTCTAACCGAAGCGATCGAGAGTTCCCTTAAGGAACGGTTGCAACGGCTTCGGCAGCGACGCCGCGGTCGAATCTTGACGGAAAAGCTCGAAGACATTTTACAGCGCGTCGATAGCCTTCCAACCCTTGATACACGGTCCGAGGATGAGATCTTGGGATATGACGTTCACGGAGTGCCCCGCTAATGGTCGTTGATACCTCCGCACTGCTCGCCATTTTCTTAGGCGAACCGGAACGGCAACACTTTTTGGAGCTCATCACCCAAGCCGAAACGCGGTGTATATCCGCCGCAAACGCGTTGGAAACAGGCATTGTGCTGGAGGCGCGGCGTGGCGAGGCTGCGGGTCGAGAGTTCGATCTTTTTCTGCATCACGCGAAATTTGATGTGATCTCCGCTGATTCCGAACAGATGGAAATTGCGCGAGTGGCTTGGCGCAAATACGGCAAAGGACGGCACCCTGCAGGCTTGAATTTCGGAGATTGCTTTGCCTATGCCTTGGCCAAGGTTCTGGGCGAACCGATCTTGTTCAAAGGTGACGACTTCAAAAATACGGATCTCGCGCCAGTTTTAATGTAGCGATCCTGCGGAAAACCTATCCACCCCGTCCTGTCGTTCATCAATTCCCTCGCGGGTATTTGGCAGTCCTGAGTCGAGACGAAACCAGATGTGTGTCGTGCTGAATACGTGCGTTTGCTCAAGCCTTGCGGTTAACGGTCGTCACTGTAGATTAAGCGCTACACCGCAAGCCAGAAGGCTCTGTCGCAGACCTGACACCTTCTGGTTCTGTATCTTACAAATGCCCGCTCAAATAGCCCGGGACAAGCTTCTCCAAATTGGAAGATATGACTCAACACGTTCTGCGCCGGAGGATGCTGTCGGCGCCGAACGAAGGAATCTTGGTGACACGTGACTTGATTCGCATGTCGACGGACGCCGTTCACACGGAAAGGCGCGCTCTAGATGGCTATCCGAGGTCCGCGAAGAAGACGGCATCTGCATTGCATGTTTTCGGGCCGGCGCTGGTCAACAATGTTCGCAAGGGCTCGGAAGTAATGATCACCTTTGCAAACGCATTTGCTCCGCCAACGATCGAAGGTCTGAAATAATTGCACCCCTGTTGCGGTCAGGAATTTCCGAAGTTTTCGGGGCAATGCTGACCAAAGGAACTACGAAGCCTGCTGCATCATCGCTAATTTCGCTTCTCTGATTCTTGCCGCACGGTATTCTTCGAGCTTCGCCACCGCCGCCACTTTGTAGTGCTCGGCGATTTTGACGTACCGCATGGTCATACCGATTTGCGAGTGCCCTAAAATCTTCTGCAAGATAGCCACGTTCGTACCAGATAGGATGGTTCGAGTAGCAAAGGTGTGGCGCAGATTGTAAAGGTCGATGACACCTCTCAAGCCGATCTTTCCGCAAACGCGATCATGCGCCTTGCGTACCGATCCAATGTGAGTGCCCGGTTTTGTAGAGCTTGGAAAAACCCAATAGTCTTCCGGGTGCTTCTTTCTCCGTCTTTTAAGCAGCTCATGCACTTCGTGACTCATCGACAGTGCGCGCCTAGCGTTTTTGGTTTTACCGCGGACGATAAAGATAGTGCGATTGAAAAAGTCAATGTTGGGGTAGGCCATGCGAAAGACTTCATCGGGTCGCATGCCTTGTCCGAGCATGATCGTGGCGACGCTTTTCAGGGGCTCGGAAGCCAGGGCCATATATTCGAGTTCCTCTTCGAACGATAGAACATAAACGTCCGGGATTTCCTCCGGAAATGGCCGCACCTGTCGTGCCGGACTCTTCCAGAGCAATCCATCATCCACAGCCATATTGAGAATCTTCTTGAGGGTACTAAGCTCGCGATTCACCGTCGCTGGCGCAATGGTTTGCGTTTTGCTTCCTTGCTTGGGTTCCTTGACCCGGCCGCTCCTGTAGTCCTCAATCATGCTCTTTGTGATTTGGTCCAGGAATTTGTCCTTGAACCGTTTGAGCAGGAATTTGAGATTATTGTTGTGTAGATCGATTGTGTTCTGAGCCAAGTTTCCTTCGATCCGCCCAAGGAACGTCTTGACGTATTCCTTGAACATAGGTGGCTGTTCACGCGGCCTCAACACATATGTTCCTTGGATCAGATCAGCTTTCAGAACTGCCTGCACGTTCTCGGCTAGGTGCCGGTTGGTGGATCGGGTGGATTTTCGATACCGACGTCCGCCGAATTCGAAGTCGTAATAGTAATATCTGCCGCGTTTGTAGACCGCCAAGAACAGGGTTCCTTTCGTTGCTATCGTCAAATAAGGTGGTATGCGATTAATTCGGGCGTACTTTACAGATTTCATGATCGTCGCGCCAGGCTTGCGCTACCGGTTTTACTGCCGGGCCACCAGTTTTCCCCGTCGGGCATTCTATTCCGATTCCTGCAAGCCTTTGAATTCCGCCACGGTCTCCGCAATCCGATTGATCGGGTCCAATCGCTGCGCGTAACCTCTGGCCCATTTTGCAAAGCGCCGGACGTCGCGGCCTCGATCTCTGGAATAGCCAGGGCTTTCACCTGCTTTAAAGAGTGCAATCGCGAACTCTCGAATGTGGTTGCTTGTTTGCCAAGCATCAGCAGCGTCACGAATGATTTTGGCTTTGCGGTCGAATTCAGCTTGCCGTCTCCGTTCCGCTTCCGCTCGCCTCTCCCTATCTTCCCATTCGTGCTTCCACCGCAAATGCTCTTCGCGTTGCTTCTTGAGAGCCAGGGCCGCGAGATTGAGTCCAGCTATGAAGGCTCCGAGGCAGTTTTCTAGCTGCTGAATCGAACCGTCCGACCAGGTGTGCCGGATTTTGCTGTCATACGGGAGCTCGTTAATCGCGATTTTCAATTGTCCTGTTGGCTTGTAATCCCATTGGGGAGGGTATACATAGAGGCCCTTTTTCTTCTTCGCCTCTTCCTCGACGGTCAATGAGTGTGGCACTCGTTGTACGAATTCAGATATTGAAAATGTCACTGCTTCCTCGATGACTGTGATCGAAAGGCCCTCGGCGTCGCCACTGACCCACGTAGACGCGATCTCTCGCTCATCTAGTGCACGCAGAAGCGCGTCGAGAATGGTCAACGATCTCGAAAGTGCAGGTTCAGAGACTCTGAGGTGCGACAGAGGTTTTCCCTCTTTCGGGAGCAGCAGGCCTCTCTCATCTTTCCTGGGGTGTGCCAGCAGTTTTTTGGTTCTGAGAACCAACGGATGAGAAATCGGGCGGTAACTCTGAACCACGATAACAGGTGGGACCAACATCGCTTGGACTTTGGGATCGAGATTTTGCCCAAGAGTGTCGAGTGGCTTCTCGCGGATCGTAATGTTGACGAGATCGAGCTTCGCGTCTTTGATATCGGGCAAGGGAGTCTGTTTTGGATGATGGCCACTTTCGACGCGGACCCAATGGCCCACTGGCGGGCGAGGGATGTGGTGTTTCTCGCAAATCTTCGCCAGTCCAACATCCGAAAGTCCGAAATCTTTTGCAAGTGTGCGCATAGGCGTACTCCAGACGCGTTGGTACAGCTCCGCACGTGTAATGGTTAGAGATTTTTGAGAAGACACGATGGCCTCCGATTTCACGGAATTACGAGCGCCCTGATCAGATGATAGGCTTCAGGCAAGCCCGGAGAAGGATGGGCCATTCTGTCCACAATGGGGCCAAGTTCCTTTCGCTGCTGTCGCCCAATCAGGTGATAGCGCCTTCTCAAAAAGGGGAAGAATTCTGACACTGGGTTTCCAGAGGCGGACGTTTTAAGAGTGAATCGGTAAGAAGGCTGAATGGGGAGTTCACCAGTGAGATCTCAATTTTGATTTTTGCATAACTACGACTGGTCGTCCGGCAAGAACTGCCTGCGATCTAATGGGGACAGTCCAACCACTTTGCACTTATCCCTACCCTTGTGCCTCTCCGCGATCAATTCATCGACGAGGGAAATGCCCGGTTCAACGTGTTTGCGCACTAGGCTCTGAGCATGTTGGAGACGATCCTTGAAGATTGCGATACGTAGTTCATCGTTCTCGTTTAGCAAGATAACTCCTCGTATCAGACACGTCCAACAATCCGCCTGACCAAACGCCAACCGAACTGGATAACCCATTCACTGGCCCAAAAGCCCACGTGGCAAATAATGCTAATTCTATGGAAGATTGAGTTTAAAAGACGATTACATTCTTCCGAGGTCTGCAAATCTGAATGCCATTCGCCCCTTCTTCGCTGTGGGGAAAAGTGTGGAGACTCGATGCGTTTTGGATCGCCCAGCGATTGCGTTTGCTATTCGCGAATAACAAATATACAATAAACATATGGCTTTAAAACCCCAAGACGTGGTGGTTCTCATAAAGCTCCTTGAATATGGAGACAAGCGGCCCCCTTACGTTCAAATTGCTAAGCAGCTTTTCTTGAGTGTCTCCGAAGTTCATGCGGCTGTTCAACGTGCCAAGCAGGCGCGCTTGCTGACTGGCATTGAACTGCACGAGACTCCCAACAAATCTGCCTTGGAAGAGTTTCTGGTTCACGGGTTGAAGTACGCGTTCCCACCAGAACGCGGCGAACTTACCAGAGGTCTACCCACTGGCTACGCAGCGGAGCCTCTTAAGAGCAGGATTTCCGCCGGCGCTGATCCTCCGCCTGTTTGGCCATTTCCTGAGGGCAAGACACGAGGGATCTCGTTCATTCCTCTTTATAAAACGGTTCCGAGGGCAGCGTTGCGAGATGCGTACCTCTATGAAATGCTCGCGTTGACCGACGCCCTTCGAGATGGAAGGTCTCGCGACCGTCACATCGCGGAAGAAGAAATCAAGCTCAGGCTGCAGTCGCCGAAATATGCAGACCTCCAACATCGAGCTTCTTAAAAACGTCGCGAAGCGATTAAGTCCTCTCTTAAGCGAAGTCGTTTTCGTCGGAGGCTGCACTACAGGTTTGTTCATTACCGACCCGGCTGCGTCGGAAGTCCGTCCGACGTTTGATGTCGACGTGATTGCCGAGATTACGTCTTACGCTGACTACGACACTTTTTCAGAGCGCTTGCGAGTCTTGGGGTTCCGAGAAGATACCAGCGAGAACGCTCCACTGTGCCGCTGGCTGATCGACAAGATGATATTGGACGTGATGCCGATCGAAGAAAGAATTCTCGGCTTTACAAATCGGTGGTATAGATCTGCCATGAATGCGGCACAAGAAATTGAACTCGAGCCAGGACTTCGCATTCGCGTGGTCACTGCTGCCTATTTCATTGCCACAAAGCTTGAGGCTTTCCGAGGACGTGGCCGCGGCGACTACACTGCGAGTCACGACCTCGAAGATTTGGTAGCCGTGATTGATGGACGAGAGGAGATCGTCGAAGAAATAGCTGCTGTCGCAGAAATATGATCCTACATCGCCGAGCAATTTCGCAGCTTGCTCGCAAATCACATATTCATCGATGTCTTACCGGGCTATCTCCTCCCTGACACCGGCAGCCAGGGTCGTTTGTCAATTTTAGTAAATAGAATGACCGAAATCTCCAAATTGCCCGGATGAGCTGAGGCAGCTGGATCAAAGAAGATCAAGAATATGAGGGACTCCGGGTGGTAATGCTAGACTTTCCTAGCTCAGACTACGGACCTATCCACGCGAAGCTGTGGTTGCGGAAAAGCTCGAATCTCTTGTGAAATGAACGAGATCTGCGATCTGAATTTGGAAGACTATCATTAGAAGGAAAGGAGCAGGACGATGCCAATGAAGAACCCTCCCCATCCTGGCGATTTTATTCGCACAGAAATTATTGAGCCACTGGCTTGTCCGTGACTGCTGCCGCGGCTGCGCTTCAGGTTTCGCGGCCGGCTCTGTCGAGCCTGCTTAACGGTAAGGCCGATCTTTCGGGAGACATGGCGCTCCGCATAGAAAAGGCCTTCGGCGTGAAGACGGATACGCTCATGCGCATGCAGGCTTCATATGACATTGCCCAAACCCGCAAACGAGAGAAGCAGATTCACATAAGACGGGTCCATCAACTTGTCCACGCTTGACAGAGCGATCATGGTTTTCCAACCTCACAGGAATAAGCCGTTGCTCCACTTCTAGCCGAACCGAGTCGCCACACTCACCGGCCTCACCCGCGCTGTTCGCTGCCTGCACTACGCTCCCGGATCACTTTCCTTTTCGAGATAACCTCCGTCATGATATTGCTCAGAATCACTTGCCTTGTGCAGCACCCTTTCGCTAAAGGAGGGCAAGAGTTGGCGATCAGCCCTCGCTGGGGTTTACAAAGTACTCTCGATCCCTAGGCAATTCTCCTGCCGAGGACGCGTAGCGCACATCCATTTGGCACATTTGACGAACGCAGCTTGCCGTGCTAGAGAGTCTCTGTTGGGAGCAGCAGCGATGAACCGAGACGTTCTCCCCAAGAAACGATCCCAGGACCAGAGTTCTTCTGGCGAGCCGCAATGTTTCGCTTCAATTTTGCTGTGGGGAAAAGTGTGGGGACTCCATGCATGCGCAACCACATTCTCGCACATCCTGCCACCGCCAATTTTTCCGCTAAGTCCATTTGTTTTCTGTATTCGGATTGAAAAGAAAGGGCTTCCAAGAAATAGCCCGGACGTCTTGGGCGCAGGAAGTCTGGAGTTCAAATCTCCACGCCCCGACCAACGCACTCCCGATTGGTCACGTCTGAAACGGAGTTTTGTGCATTCGCGTATGCTGGCATCTCCGCGCTTGAATTCGGAATCTCACTGACATTATGATTCTGGGTCGGGCATAGTCCTGGCAAACCCGCACTACCGAAATGGAACTTCAAGCTAACAACGGCGAATCGTCTCCGCGGTGTAGGGTGCCTGCGCCCGCGCGCTCCCATTGGAGAATGATCTGCAACCGCCTGGCGATCCTACTGCTCCTGATAGGCTTGGCCGGTCTCGCTGCGCGCGCGAAAGACGGCCAGTATTACCGCCGAACGAATCCGGAACGCGAATCGTCGCTAGCGACGAAAATGAACGTGTCTCCACCTGCGATTAATTTGCGGGCGCAACAGCTGCGAACCGGTGCGCGCGTCATGGTGGAACAGCCGCGGCCAAGCTTTCGCCCCCGAATCGAAGCTGAGCCTCCACTCGCCGAATCCGTAGGCGTGACGGTAGCCATGCAGCACCGGTCGCCGCCGCAATCCCTCCACTCGTAATCCGTCTTTTCACGAAAAATTCATAGCAAGACCAAGCGTTCAAAGGCCCCCTGAGGTACAGGGTTGCGCAATTTGATCATTGGCGGCAAGGGAGACCGTATGAGTGCGGACCTGCTTGCGCCCGCTCAACTCGAGCAGTTTCAAAGGTGGAGCACCTGCGTGGTGTCCAGCGCTATCGAGACTTTTAATGTACGACTGCCGAATACCGGCTTCGCGGATTCGCGAATTCGCTGCATGTTTCCGGCGCAGCCTCCGGTGATCGGCTACGCCGCCACGGCGCGAATCCGCACCTCGAATCCGCCCATGGAGCGGCACACGCGCTTCGATTATTACGACCGCGCCGACTGGTGGCGGAACATTCTCACTATTCCCGCTCCGCGCATCGTGGTCATACAGGACGTGGATGATCCGCCGGGCCTGGGCGCCTTCATCGGCGAAGTGCACGCGAACATTTTGCTGAGCCTGGGATGTGTCGCGGTTGTGACGAACGGCGCCGTGCGCGACCTGATCGACGTCGGGCACACGGAATTTCAGATGTTCGCCGGCAACGTTTCCGTCTCTCACGCTTACGCGCACCTCTTCGATTTCGGCACGGATGTCGAAGTTGGCGGCTTGGCAATCAAGCCGGGCGACCTGATCCATGGAGATTTGCACGGCGTGCAAACCGTTCCGCTGGGAATCGCCGGTCGCGTGGTGGAAGTGGCGCGCAGGATCCGCCAGCGCAGGAATCATTTGCTTGCGCTGCGACGTTCGCCCGATTTCTCCATCGACAAGCTGCGCCAGGCGATTCAGGAGACGAGCTTCGGCGGCAATGATGGCGAATAAAAATTCAAGCACGACGCGGTCGCGATCGTTTTCAGGAGGCCGAATGTGAGGTCGTTCATGCGAAATATCAGCAGCAGAGCGGTGCGGACTGCGTTTGTTGGGACGGCGGTCCTTGGAATCGCGGCGCTCGCCGGTTGCGGCGGCCTCAGCAAGACAAAAGTCGTTGCTGCATCTCCTGCCCCGGACGTGGCCGTTGTTGCCGTGACGCGGCAGAACTTTGCCAACACGCTGCAAATCGCTTCCGAGTTCCAGCCGTATCAGGATATCGACGTGTACGCGAAAGTGTCCGGCTACATCAAGAACCTCTACGTCGATTACGGAACGCACGTCCAGAAAGGCCAACTGATGGCCGTTCTGGAAATTCCCGAGCTGAAGCAGCAGATTGAGCGCGACAAGGCCGCCGTGGCGGAGGCGCGAGAGGATCTCGACCGCTCCAACTCCGCTTTCAAAGTCGCGCACGTCACCTACCAGCGCCTCGCCGCCGTGCAAAAAACGCGTCCCGAGCTGATTTCGCAGGAAGAGATCGACGTGGCGCAAGGCAAAGACCTGGAGGCGAGCGCCGCGGTATCCGCCGCGCAGCAAGCGCTGATAGCGGCTAACGCGGCGCTGGCGAAGGATCAAACGCTCTACGGATACGCGCACATGACGGCGCCGTTCACCGGCGTCGTTACGCAAATGTACGCATACACAGGAGCGCTGCTGCCCGCAGGCACTTCTTCGAACATCGGCAATTCCGCTCTGTGCCATCTGGCGCAAAACGACGTTCTGCGGCTGGTGATTCCCGTTCCAGAGCGCGCCGTACCAGACGTGCGCCTGGGAGAAGACGTGCAGGTGCAAGTCTCCAGCTTGAACCGCACGTTCATGGGCAAAATCGCGCGCACCTCGGACCAGATCGATCTTTCCACGCGCACCATGCACACCGAAGTCCAGGTGAACAACCCCTCGTATCAAATCGTCCCGGGAATGTACGCGACGGTTTCGATTCCTCTGCACACCGCGCGGAACGTGCTGGCCATTCCTCTGGAGTCCGTGCAGACCAGCGGCGCGAGCCAAGGAACTGTGCTGGTGGTTGATAAGGCCCATCGCATCGTCCGGCGCGAAATCACATTGGGCCTGCAAAACGCCACAGATGTAGAAGTGACGTCCGGCCTAAACGAGGGAGAGCTGGTCATCTTTGGAGATCAAGCCCAATACCAGCCGGGGCAATTGGTGGAACCGAAACTCATAAAGTCGTCTTCGTAGTCGCGAGAGGAGTTATATGTCGTCGTTTTCATTGCGACATCCGTATTTCATCGTTGTTGTTTGCCTCTTCGTATGCGTGCTCGGGCTCACCAGTTTGGTCCAGATGCCAGTGGACATGTTTCCGCACATCGACCTTCCCGTGGTCGAAGTAGCCACTTTCTACAACGGCATGCCGCCGGAACAGATCGAGGCGGACATCACCGGCCGCTTCGAACGGTTTTTCACTCTCGGCAGCGGCATCGACCACATCACCTCGCGCTCGCTGCCCGGCGTCAGCCTCATCAAGGTGTATTTCCAGGCAGGCACGGATGCCAACGCGGACGTCACGCAAGTTTCCAATCTGGCCATGGCCGACCTCAGACGTTTGCCTCCCGGAACTCTGCCTCCCGTGGTGGTGAACAGCGGCGCATCCACGCTTCCGGTTTGCCTGCTGACGGTGGAGGGAAAAGGGCTCACCGAAACGCAGCTTCGCGACTATTTGCAGTTTGAAATTCGGGACCAGATCGCCGGAGTGCCGGGAGCCACCGTCCCGCCGCCCTACGGCGGAAAATATCGCGAAATCATGGTTTACGTGGATCCGCTGAAGCTGCAAGCCAATCAGCTGAGCCCTATGGACGTCGTCAGGGCTGTCAACAACTCCAACTTGATTTTGCCCGCTGGCGATGTGCGCATCGGCGCCTTGGACTACAACCTTTACACCAACGCGCTGGTGCCGAGCGCCAAGGCCCTCAACCAAATACCGCTCAAAACCGTCGGCGAGAGGTCGGTCTTCGTCTCGGATGTCGGCAAAGCTGTTGATGGCTCCGCGCTGCAATACAACATCGTGCGCGTCAACGGGCAGCGTTCCACATACGTCCCAATACAAAAGCAGGGCGGCAACAGCAACACCATTGCCGTGGTGGACGGCATCAAGGCCGCCATCAAGCATTTGCGAGATATTCCCGCGCAAATGAAGGCTCGCGTGGTGTTCGACCAGTCCGTGTTCGTGCGCCAAGCGATCTCCACGGTGGTGCGCGAAGGCGGAGTCGGCTTGATCTTGACTGCGCTGATGGTCCTGCTGTTCCTCGGCAGCGTGCGCGCCACCGTAGCCGTCTTTCTTTCTATTCCGATTTCGGTGATGGCTACTTTTTTCTTCCTTCACATAGGAAACGCCACCATCAACGCCATGATTCTCAGCGGCCTCGCGCTGGCGTTTTCGCGCCTCATCGATAATTCGGTGATCGTGCTGGAAAATATTTTCCGCCACGTCGAGCTAGGCGAAAAACCGTTCATCGCCGCCGGGAAGGGGACGGACGAAGTGTCCCTGGCGGTTCTGGCGATCACCATCGCTACCGTAGTCGTGTTCTTTCCGGTCACCTTGCTCTACGGCGTCAGCAAATACCTCTTTACGGCGCTGGCCGTCAGCGTGGTACTGGCGCTCTTCGCTTCCTACTTCGTGGCGGTGTCGGTGGTGCCTCTCTACTGCGCGCACCTGCTGAAAGGCGTCGTTCATCATGGTCCCGCGGAAGCGGCTCCCGACGGCGGCGAGCATAGCGAACCGAAACAGGTGCCGCAGCCGCGAATGTCGCTCGGCGCCCGGTTCCACGCTGCCTTCAACGCCAAATTCGACCGCATGTTGGACAAGTACGACGCGACCGTCAAAAAAACGCTCGATCATCCAAAACTCGTGGTGTTCGGATTTCTCGGCATTTTCCTGCTCAGCTTTGCCTTGTATCCGCGTGTCGGCCTCGCGTTCTTTCCACGTACTGATGCCGGCCAGTTCATCATCAACGTAAAAGCCCCCACCGGCACGCGCCTCGAAGATACGGAGAATTACGTCAAACAGGTCGAAGGCATCATTCGCCGCGTGGTTGCTCCTTCCGATCTGAATACTATCGTTTCGAATATCGGCATTACTCCCGGCCTGGAATCGCTTTCCAGCCCGAATGCCGGAATGTACACCGCCTTCGTGCAGGTGGGTTTGAAGGAAGACCACAAAACCAGCAGCTTTGTGTACATGGATCGCGTCCGGACGGCCCTCGGCGAGCAGTTGCCGCAGTTGCGCACCTTCTTTCAATCGGGAGGCCTCGTCGAGTCCGTGCTGAATCAGGGAGAAGCCGCGCCGATCGACGTGCAGGTCAGCGGCACCGATCTCAACGCCGACGACCACGTGGCTATCGATCTGAAGCGCCAGTTTCAGACGATCGAGGGCGTTTCGGACGTTTACATTCCCCAGGATATGGACTACCCAACGCTCGAAGTGAATCTGAACCGCGACCGCGCCAGCGAACTCGGCCTGAATCCTCGCGAAGTGGTCGATAACATCATCACCTCGCTTACCTCGGACGTGATGATTGCGCCGAACTACTGGATCAATCCGAAAACCGGCAACGACTACTTCTTGGCCGTCCAATATCCCGACAATGCCACGAAATCGATTCAAGATTTGGACACCATGCCGCTTCGCTCGCCCAACCTGAAGCTGCCAACGTATCTCAACCAGGTGGCGGCCATAGTTCCCAGGTCCACTCCTTCGGAAGTGGACCACTACCAGACCGAGCGCGAAATCGACGTATACGTGTCTCCTTCGGGCGAGGACTTAGGCCGTCCGGCAAGCGCGGTGGAAAAAATTGTCGCCAACATGAAAATTCCCCCCAACATGCGCGTCAACGTGCGCGGTCTGGTGAACACGATGTTCACCTCGTTCCGGAGTTTCGGCATCGGCTTGGTACTTTCGATCCTGCTGGTGTTTTTAGTGCTGGTGGCGCAATTCTCGTCGTTCCTCGATCCGTTCCTCATCGTTCTGGCGATTCCCACCGGGTTGGTCGGAGTGATGCTCACGCTGGCTTTCACCGATACCACTCTGAACATTCAATCGTTGATGGGCGTCGTGATGCTCACCGGAATGGTCGTGTCGAACTCCATCCTGATCGTGGACTTCGCCAATCGCTTGCGGCAGGAGGGGCACAGCGTGCGGGAATCGGTCGCGCACTCCTGTCGCATCCGCTTGCGCCCAATCTTGATGACCTCGCTCGCCACCATCGTCGGGCTTCTGCCGATGGCTTTCAAACTCGAGGCTGGCAGCGAAGCGTATGCGCCGCTGGCCCGCGTGATTATCGGAGGATTGATCGTGTCTGTCGTGCTCACCGTCTTCGTCGTTCCAGCCGCGTACCTGATCGTATATGGGCATCGCCCAATGCGGGCCACGCAGCCCGCTGTGGAGGAGGCGCGATGATGGCGCGATCTCGCTGGATGTTCGCCGCCGGAATCTGCGCCTGTTTTACAACCGCCGCGTTGGCGCAGCCTCCAAAACCGCCGCAACAACTTACCCTTCCTCAAGCGGAGCAGCTCGCCATTCGCAACCATCCACAGCTTCAAGCGGCCCGCAACTTGGCCACGGCGGCGAATGAGCAGGTCGCTCAGCAGCGCTCCGCGTACTACCCGCTGGCCTACGGTAGCGCCACCGCCGTCGATGCCGAAAAAAACAGCCGCATCGCTGCGGGCGGGCTAAACAACCCGATCATCTACGACCGTTACAGCAACGGGTTTCTGGTCGATCAGATGATTACCGACTTCGGGCGAACCCGCAATTTGGTGAAGAGCGCGAATTACCGCTCCCAGGCGGCAAACGAGGACGTCCAAACCACGCGCGAACAGGTGCTGCTCGGCGTCGATCAAGCTTACTTCGGTGTGCTGAAAGCCGAAGCCGTGCTGAAAGTCGCGCAGGAGACAGTCAAAGAACGCCAGTTGGTTTCCGATCAGGTCATCACGCTCGAGCAAAACAAAATAAAATCTGGCCTGGACGTCAGTTTCGCCAACGTCAACCTCGCGCAGGCGCAGCTCATGCTGGTGCAGGCGCAAAATGGCGTGCAAGACTCCTACGCGCAACTCTCCGAGGCGCTTGGCTACCCGGGCGAACAGACGTTCGATCTCTCCGACGTTCCCGTTCCTCCCGCGCCCCCCGCGAATTTTGACGACTTGCTTCAAGAGGCGCTGCGCGAACGGCCGGAACTAATCAGCCAGAGGTTCCAAGCGGATTCGGCCCATAGCTACGCCACTGCCGAACGCGATCTCTGGTTTCCGACCATCAGCGCGGCGGGCGCGGCCGGCGTGACTCCCGTGGGTGCTAACCAGCTCGCCACCCAATACGCCGCGGCGGGCGTCAACGTGAACATCCCGATTTTCAATGGCCATCTTTTCGGCGCGTTGCGCGGCGAAGCGCAATCGCGCGCTCGCGCCCAAGATCAAGA
Source organism: Candidatus Acidiferrales bacterium (assembly GCA_030038275.1). Taxonomy (GTDB): domain Bacteria; phylum Acidobacteriota; class Terriglobia; order Acidiferrales; family UBA7541; genus Palsa-295. Next base: position 20,885 of record JASHPG010000176.1, read on the forward strand.
CCTGCGCGATTTACAGGACCGCGTGGCCCGCGATGTTCGCACCGCGTGGTTGAATGCCAACACTTCGTTTCAGAATCTCGGACTCACTGACAAACTCCTCAACGAAGCCAATCAAGCCCTGCAACTCGCGCAATCCCGTTACAGGCTCGGGCTAAGCTCGATCGTGGAATTGACTCAGGCGCAGCTCAATCAGACGCAAGCCCAAATCCAGCAGGCCAGCGCGAAATATGACTATCAGATCGCAACCGACGAACTGAATTTCCAGTTGGGCGTTCTCAACTGAGCTGCCTTTTTCTGACTCACCCATCACCGCGCCATCACACGTTTTGCAAAAGAAAATTCACGGCCATTTTGACATTCTCATCGCGCAGGAGTATTTCTGAAACTTCGGACGGCGTGAGAAAGCTCAGCGCGCCGGTCAACCCCGGAAAGTGATGAGCTTCAACGCAGGCTGAAGCTATGCCGCCGTTGCGGCCGTGTCTTTACGAAACAGCCGCAGTGCGGGAAAAGAAGAGAAGTGAAAGGAGTGGAAAAATGGCAGAGAAGAGCACCGCGGTACAAAGGGCCCCATCGAGCGGGTCGTTGCGGGTCGTGGAACCGCAAACTTTATTCGATCGCATGAGCCGCATTCACGACGAGATTGCTCGCCGCGCGTTCGATCTGTTTCAGACGGACGGCGCTTTCGGCCGCGACCTGGAGAACTGGTTCAACGCCGAAGAGCAGCTCGTGCATCCCGTGCACGTCAATATCAGCGAATCGGACGCCGCTCTGAACGTGCAAGCCGAAGTTCCCGGCTTCGAGCCGAAGGACATCGAAATCAGTTTGGAGCCAACGCGGCTCACCATCAGCGGCAAACGGGAATCCAACCAGGAACAGAAAGAAAAAGGCAAGGTGATCTACAGGGAGCTTTGCTCTAGCGAGATGCTTCGCACCATCGACCTACCCGTGGAAGTCGATCCGGAAAAGACCAGGGCGACTCTCAAGAATGGCGTCTTGGAACTCGAAATGCCGAAAGCTCAAAAAGCGCTCGGCAAGCGAGTCGAAGTCACCGGCGCCTGACGCGCCATTATGCCTGACGCCCCATTATGAATGTCCAATTTTCGCGGGCAGCGCGGGCCTGCGCTCGCAATCAGAGTAGCGTTCGCAGGCCTCGCCTCTCCGCACATCGATTGAACTTCATCACTTTTCTGTTGGCTATCTCGCATGAAGCCCGTGTGACCTAGGTCACAGCCTCGCGGACCGCTTGGTGCGTAGAATTGTTTCAGGCCTCGATAAGAGTGGATCGTAGTCAATCTCCGTCAGGAGGCTCTACATGGCTACAGCTGCTAACAGGGCCCAGATTCACATCAGTTTTCGCAAGATCCTCTACGCCACGGATTTTTCGCCGATGGCGAAAGCCGCGGCGCCTTACGCCGCGGCCATCGCGCGGCGCTATGGCTCCAAAGTCTTTGCCGTTCACGTTCGCTCCTTGAATACCTACGGAATGGCGCCTCCCGAATCCTGGCCAGCGCTTAAGGAAGCAGCCGAATATCAGGCTAAGGAGCAAGCCGCGCATTTGAGCGGCCTGTTCCAAGGGATAGAACATCAAGCGATCGTCGACGAAGGCGGGGTCTGGGAGACGCTTTCCGATTTGATCCAGCGGGAACGTATTGACCTGGTGGTGATGGGCACGCATGGCCGCGAAGGCCTCGGCAAAATCATGCTCGGTTCTGTAACGGAAGGTGTGCTGCGCCGCGCGCCTTGCCCAGTGCTCACCATCGGCCCGTATGTGGAAATCGATCCCGCGCGAGCCACGGAGATGAAGCGCATTTTATTTGCCACCGATTTCTCTCCGGCCTCGCAGGCGGCCGCGCCGTACGCGGTATCGCTGGCGCAGGAAAATCAGGCGCATCTCGATATTCTGCATGTCATCGAAAGCCCCAGAGCCGGTGAACTCGTCAGTGCGCCGGAATTGATTGGGGGGATCGCGGGCCGCATGCGCGGTTTGTTGCCCGCCGAAGCGGAGCTATGGTGCGAGCTGGCTTTCTTGGTCGAAGAAGGGCCGGTTGCCGGCGAAATCCTCAAAGCCGCTCGCGAGCGCAAACCGGACGCGATCGTTATCGGCGCGCGCCGCGTGGAAGGCGATTTTGGCACGGCAGACCATCTGCCGTGGAATACGGCGCACAAAATCATTGCCGGGGCCCCGTGCCCGGTTCTTACGATCCGCGGCTAAGCCCGGCGGATTAATATTCGTTGCTGGTTTTGCGGCAGCGTCCTTCACTGGCGGCGAGGATTGCTTTCAATTCTCGCCGCCCTCCGCTCCGTCGATCCAATACGCATTCCGAGCGCGCACGATCAGGTCGGGTCTATCTTTCACGCTGAGCTTCAGCGCGTGGAATCCCGCGGTGGCCGCCCGCGGATCGAAGCTCAAGACGTAATAATTCGGCACATCATTCGAAACCGTCAGCAAATCGTCTGTCAGCGTGTTTGAATTTTTGAACGCAAAATATTCCCCGCCCGTCAGCTTCGCCACGGTTTCGGGCACGTTGCGTTTCAGGCCGTCGCGCGCAGCAAGGAACGCCATCCGCACCAGCCGCAGCGGCGGCAGCAGATCGCTCGCGCAGTCGAGCGCCTGAACGCTGCGCTTCCCATGCGCGTCAGGATCGGACCCTTTGCTCATGCATCCGCCCTTTCCGTACGATTCGTCTTCGTAAGCGCTTCCGCCCGGTCGCGGCAGTTTCGCCGCTTCGTGTCCAACCGCCGCTCTGGTGCTAGAAAACGCAACGGCGTAAATCTCCGTGTTTGTGTCATCCACTTCGCGCAACACGTTTTCGAGGCTCGTTTGGCTTCCGCTATCGGCCGTCTCACTTACCAGCAGAACGGCGCGCCGGTAAGCCGGCGGCTGCTTGCGTAAAATATCGATCGCGAAATTCAGCGCGTCAAGAATTGCGGCTCCGGAGTCTCCCGCCTGAAGAGTGGCAACAACCTGAGCTGCCGCGTTCCCATCGCTTGTGAAATTGACCGCAAGCCGAGGTGCGCTGTCGAACGCGATCACCGCAACGCGGTGCGGCACTCCGCCAATCACCGCGTGAAGCACCGGCCCAAGATCGCCATAATCTGGCAAGTGCAACGCGCCATCGCCGCCCGTTTCCACCACCACGGCGAGCGCCAGCGGCTCCGAATCCGTGTCCGGCTCCAACTTCACGGCCTGTGGGACTCCATTATCCGTAAGCATGAAGTCGTCGGCGGTGAGCGAGAAAACTACCTCGCCCGATTTGGTCTTCACCAGCGCAGGCACCAAAACCACGTTTGAACGCGCACGAAGAACCGGAGTTAGAGTTCCAGGTGTCTTTTGATTTCCGGTCTGCGCGTTCGCCATGGGTGCCGGCGAATACCCGGCAAGCAACATCAGCCCGAAACAGAGCGTCACGCGATTCAGCATCGGAGTTGCACTATTTCATGCTTTTAGCACACCGGCGAGTTTGAAAGTAATGAACTGTGGATGCAAGCTGCGTGCGATAACGAAACAACGATGCACAACAGTCGTCCCGAACCCATTCCCGGCGTCTCAGGCCGGGAATGAGGGCGAGGCCTACCCGCCGTAGGCAGGGATCTGCTGTTTGCATTTATTTTTTCGGCGCTCCAACTCCACTGATACCGGAAGCCTTACTTAAGGTATCCAACGCATACCGCCTTCCCGAACTATTTCCTTCCTCTATCTTTCGTGGACGCCCGCCGCATTCGCTGCGAAAGCAGCTTCTTGGCGCGATTCAGCTCTGCGCGGCGCGATGCGCTCAGGTTGCGACCCGCGCGGTTGATATAGAACGTCAGCATGCGCATTCCCGACCCCGGCCCTTTGGGCGACACTTTCTTCGACGCTAGCGCTCGCGCAATCGCCGGAGCGCTTTTCTTGAATAATCCCGCGGACGGATACGTCGATGCCGTCTTCACCCTGCCTGACCACCGCCTCGCTCCCTTCGCTCTTGAACTCGCGTGTTTGCGTGCCATCTTTTGCCTCCGCCCCGAAGTGTTGTCCTCAGTGCAAGCCTCCTATGGCCGAATCGGCAATCAGCCAAATCCCGCAATTATGTTCGCGTTTAGTATCCTGTTCTCTCTCGCCACCCCGGCCAGCATCGAAGCAGCGCACCCAGAGGCAAGCAAGGATCGCGGCTTTTTTGCCCTTGCTTCCTCCCGCACTTTGTGCTAACGGTAGATGGTTTTATGTGGGCGATTTTGATTTACTAGTGAGGGGAGGAAAGGGATGAGGACGGCGGCAAGCCCGGACCGGGCCTGCGGTGCGTGTGCCGTGCTCGACGCTGGCACCCTATTCCCGGTCTGCCTCCTCTCCGGTACCGTCCCTTTGCTTTCTCTTCGGTTTTTCTTCGATTTTTCGGTCGTCAAAGGGCGGAACAGCCATTCGACCTTGCACCTATGTAAACCACTGAAAGTAAAGGAACATAAAAATCAAAGGGCGGAACGTCCCGGTGCATCTTCTCATGCGCAATTTTCTGTTCTGGCCCTCCAGCCTCCAGCCTCTAGAACATGGTAACCCTCAAATCTATCCAGGCCGCCACCGCGCGGATACGCGAGTCGATCTACGTCTCGCCGTTCTCCCGCTCGGAAACTTTTTCGAAGCTCACCGGCAACGACATCTACTTCAAACTCGACAATCTGCAAATCACCGGCGCGTTCAAGGAACGCGGCGCGCTCAACAAAATCCTGCTCCTCAGCGAAGCCGAAAGGGGACGCGGCGTCATCGCCGCCTCCGCCGGGAATCACTCGCAAGCCGTGGCCTACCATTCCACGAAGCGCGGCATCTCCGCCGAAATCTGCATGCCGCTGAACACGCCGATCGTAAAGGTTTCCGCCACGCGTGCTTTTGGCGCTGAAGTGATCCTCGCCGGCTCGAATTACGACGAATCCTGCCAGGAAGCGCTGCGCCGTTGCAAGGAGCAGGGCCGCACCTTCGTCCACCCCTTCGACGACGCCGCCGTAATCTCCGGCCAGGGATCGGCCGGTATCGAAATGCTGGAGCAGCAGCCGGATATCGATGTGCTCGTAATCCCCGTCGGGGGTGGCGGCCTGATTGCCGGCGTCGCGTGCGCGGTGAAAGAACTCAAGCCTAGCGTAAAGGTGATCGGCGTCGAAACTTCCAAGCTCCCCTCGATGAAAGCCGCCATCGAGCATCACGGACCGGTAACGCTTGCCGGGAAAGCGACGATTGCAGACGGTATCGCCGTCCGCCGCGCGGGCGGAATAACCTACCCGCTCGTATGCAAATACGTGGACGACATCGTCACCGTCGATGACGAAGAAATCGCCAACGCCATTCTCCTGCTGCTCGAAAAAGAAAAAACTCTCACGGAAGGTGCCGGAGCCGTTGCCACCGCCGCCGTCGCGCAGCACAAGATTCACGCCAAAGGCAAAAAAATCGGAGTCTTCGTCAGCGGTGGCAATATCGATGTCTCTCTGCTCTCGCGTATCATCGAGCGCGGGCTGGTAAAAGACGGACGCCTGCTGCGCCTGCGCATCCATTTGCCCGATCATCCAGGCTCGCTGCAGCGGCTGGCGCAGGTCATCGCAGAGCACAAAGCCAACATCGTTGAAACCATGTACGACCGCTCGCATTACGGCGTGCTTCTTGGCGATGCCGTCATAGACATCACCATCGAAACGCGCGGCCCAGAACACATAGCCGAAATCCGCGCCGATCTCGATGCCTCCGGCTATTCCCACGAGCGGATCGTCTGATTCCGCCATGAAAACGAAAAAGCTCGCGGCTCCGCAAGTCCGCGCGGTGCTCGGGAAAATCCGCTTTGCGGGGCTTCTCGGCGTTCGCCTCGCCGCCTTGCATCGGGATGGACTCACCCTCGAATGCGCCGTCCGCAAGGAGCTGCTGAATAGCGCCGGCGTGCTGCACGGCGGCGTAGCCGCCACGCTCGCGGACGCGGCGGTTGGCGTTGCGCTGCATTATCTGCTCGGCAGCCATCGTTCCATCACCACCGTCGAAATGAAGATCAATTATTTTCGCCCGGTGACGGAGGGAAAAATCTTCGCGCGCGCCCACATGCTGCGAATGGGATCGACAATTTGCGTCGGCCGCGTCGATATAGCCGATTCCAAACGCAAGCTCGTTGGCGCCGCTGTCGCCACGTACATGATTTTGCCAGCTCGGGGCGGCGCCTCATGAGCCGGCGCGCCATTTTCGCCGCACGCACCAATTGGACGCTTGAGGAAAACGCCTACACGCGCGCCCTGCGGCGTCACCGCCAATCCGGCCGCAAAATTCTCGACCTTACCGCCTCGAATCCCACCACCTGCGGTTTTCATTACGACGAATCGGCGATTCTCGGCGCGTTGCAAAATGCCGCCGCGTTGCATTACGATCCGCAATCGAAAGGCTTGTTATCCGCGCGCGCGGCCGTGGTCGAATACTACCGGGAAATCGGCGCGCAAGTTGATCCCGAGCGCCTGATCCTGACCACCGGCACCAGCGAAGCGTATTCGTTCCTGTTCCGGCTGGTGTGCGAGCCGCGCGATGAAGTGCTCGTCGCTCATCCCAGCTACCCGCTTTTCGATTTCCTCGCTTCCATTCACGACGTGAAGCTGCGCCCGTTTCCCCTGGTTTACGACCATGGCTGGCAAATCGACTTCAGCGAACTAGAAAAGTGCGTTGGCGCATGGACGCGCGCGATCCTGCTGGTTCATCCGAATAATCCCACGGGAAATTTCGTCAGCGCCGCGGAAGCCGAAAAGCTGAATGCGTTGTGCGCGCAACATAGTCTCGCGCTCGTGGTGGACGAAGTGTTTTTAGACTACCGGCTGCCGGGCCGCGAAACGCGAGGCGCGATCCACGGCACGTTCGCCCGGAATTCAGCGGCGCTCACCTTCGTGCTTAGCGGTCTTAGCAAAATCTCCGCGCTGCCGCAAATGAAAGTCGGATGGATTGCCGCGAGCGGCCCTGAAAACCTGGTGCGCGATGCCGTTGCGCGCATTGAGGTCATCGCCGATACGTACCTTTCGCTCAGCGCTCCCATTCAGCATGCCGTACCCACGCTGCTCGCGCAGCGAAAAACTCTTCAGCCGCGGCTGATCTCACGAGTCGCGTCGAACTTGCGTAATCTCGATGCCCAGCTTGCTAACCAATCTCTCGTCTCACGTCTGGAATTGGATGGCGGGTGGTACGCGGTGTTGCGCGTTCCAGCCGTGCAATCGGATGAGGATCTCGCGATCGAATTGCTCGACCGGTGCTCGGTAGCAGTGCATCCCGGACATTTCTACGAATTTTCAGGCGAGGGTTTTTTAGTGGTGAGCTTGCTCCCGCCTTCAGGCCAATTCGAGGAAGGAGCGCGGCGCTTGCTGGCGCACGTCAATGCGCGTTGATCCGTCGAATTGAGAAGGGAACTGTTCGATTAAATGGAAGGGAGCGCCGGACCAGCGCCCCGCGCATTTTGCGGCGCGGGGACGCCGGGATGCTACGGTGAATTTCAGCTATTTCTTTTTGCCGAAGGTCCGAACGTAAGCGACCAGCAACTTAATCTGGCCGGCGTCCAGGGTGGATTTAAACGGCGGCATATTGCCCTTGCCGTTTGCGATCTGGTCGGTGATTTGCGCGTTGGTCAGTTTTTGAACCGCGGCCGAACTCAGGTCCGGCGCATTGAGCGCCTTGCCGGTCGCCGTTCCGTGGCCATCCTGGCCGTGGCAAACCGCGCAATTGGCGCCGAAGAGCGATTCACCCGTGTCGGCGGCTTTAGCGGATGGGGCCGCGCCAGCCACTCCCAGAAACAACATCGCGCTCGCGGAAACCGCCACAATGCCCGACCGAAGCGCGCGCCGGGAGAACGTTTTGGCGCCCGCGCTGGATTTGCCGCCCAATATGCTCTGTCCCATGTTCAAGATACCGCCTCCTTGTGGACAACGACTTTCTCGGTCACTCGCTGAACGCCCGGTCGCGCCGAAGCCCATCCTCGCGAGCGCAACGTACACAAGCTATTTTGCCCTACCGAAGGCTCGGCTGTAAACGGAAACGCCAAATCCGCGTTTCAATATCAGCGGATGCCACGATTTACAATTGTGGAAGCCGCTCGGGAACACGTGCGGGAAACGAAAGTTGCTTCCCCAAGCGCAAATTGCGCATCTAAAAAGTCGGGTACGGGATTTGACGCCATCAAGATACTGACTTGCGGTGTGGCAACACGGCAAGCGGGTACTCCACTGAGGGAGAAGAGCCTTGTCTCTGAAATGCGCGCGAACCCGCAATGTTCAGCGCCGTTCGACTACCGGGAGGGGCAACTGATTCGAACCCATCGTGGCGCCGAAGGCTCCGGTGAAGTCAAGCACTTCTGGCTATGCGGAGCCTGCGCGCGCCGGTACTTCCTGGAATACAGGCGCGGTGAAGGCATGCTGCTGATGCCGCGTCCCACGGGCCGCAACTTCCGGCCGGGAAACGGCCACGGAGTTGCAGCCTGAGCAGATGCACTCCTGTCAGGGTAGCCAGCGTGGGGCGGAATTGCGACTGACGATTCAGCACGCACGCTGAGCGCCGCAACGTTGCTGCTTGCGAGCGCCGCGTTCAGCTATGCGAATCCTGATGGCGACGTGCCAGCGGGAATTTTAACGTCAGCTTGGGAACGATGAATTCCTCCACTACGTTGGCCAGCGCCGCGGCTCCCACCCCAATACCCGCGCTTTCGAACGTCAGCGCCGCGCCGTTGCGATTCTGCGGCGGATAGTAGAGATTCGAAATCGCGCCGGCGCCAAGATCTCCAAGGATGCTTGAGTAGTTGGGCTGCCAGCGCCCATTATCGCCCTTGCAAATCACCGCGGCGGCTATCGCGTAGTACAGGCGCTGGCGAACGCTGCCATCTGCTTTGTAGAAGAATCGCGGATCCTGTTTGAATACCGCCGGCAAAATCGCGCTGCCGAGAAACGTACCGATCGCCACGTCCGCATAGGACGCAGCGTAGCGCTTACCGTAACCCTCCGCGCCCATCCCGAAGCCAGAATACTCGCCGCTTTCCTGCTCCATTCCGGCGACCGCGGCGACAACTCCGAAAGTGACTGGATCGATCGTGGATTTCCACGCCAATTGAAATTTCTGATGAGCATCGAGCGGCGCGGCGTTTGGAATGTAGGTCACGTAAAAATTCGGAACTACGCCGAGCACCCGCTGCCGCTCTTCCTGTTTCACCTGCTCTTGCGCGATTACAGACTCCGGCTTGACGACGACCTGGGTGACGACGGGCGCCAGAACAAGACCGATTGCGGAGAGCGTGTGGTATTCGCCCGGCTTGAGCACGCCCGAAATGGCCACGGACTTGAAATCCGTAGCCGCGACGGAGAGCTGGAATGGACCGGGAGCGACATTCGAGAAAGAAAATTGGCCGCCCTGGTCGGTATCAGTGTTTAACGAAACCTGGCCCTCGCGAGCGAGCGTAACGTGCGCGCCGTAAACGGGTGTGCCGCGCTGGTCCACCACGCTTCCAACAATGCTTCCGGTGGCTTCCGGGTCAGGTGATTGCGCGAGCGCTGCTTGGGATTGTGCCCGGGCCGGCCACACGCAGATCAGGATGGCGGCGCTCAACCACAACAATATACTCACCATAGGACGGAAGAAGTTGCGGGACGAAATTTGCCTCTCGCGGCTCACAGTGCTTATTGATATTGTCGCCCGGATTCGTTCCCAATTCTTTCGGGGCAGCCGCTATCTGTGTGTAGTCGGTAAAGCGAACGGCGCGCAACATTAAACGAACCGCTGCTTTCGGAATGTTTCGATCACCGGCTCTCGCCCAATCGACAGTGGATAGATGCCGCTGATGAGTTTATGGTTCGCCGTGGTGATGCGAATACTATGCAACTGTGACGGTACGGCCATTAATCAGCTCGGTTTTTTGTGCGGTTTGCGCAGGCCTGCTTGTTCGAGCAGTGGCAGAACGCCGCGGACGAAGCGCTCGACGCCCTCGACGTGATCGACCCATGTGAAAATGATGCCGTCGATTCCAGCATTTGAGATTCGGACGAGCTCTTCGGCAATGGATTGCCCGGTGCCGATGAGCGGATGCCCCGCGCCCATGGACATGCGCTTGCGCATGAACGCAAGCTGAGGCGAGTCCGCGGGAACATTGTTCTCCTTGCTGATCGTTTCCATGATGCTGTCCATGCACTCGTTATCGACGTATTCCTCCGTGTAGCGGCGGACGAATTCGTCGGCATCTTTCTGCGTGTCGCGCTGCACCATGGAAGCGTTGGTCCAGAGCTGTAGTTCGCGGCCGGATTCCTCGCGCGCCATGCGCTTGTAACTTTCGATCTGTGGCTTCCACTCTTCGGGAGTCTCTCCGCGCAAGCTGATCAAACCTATATCGGAGTTCCTTGCTGAAAAGCGTATGCCCGCGGGAGATTGCGCCGCGTTCATGATGGGGATGCCGCCTTCCTGCAGCGGGTGCGGGCGCGAAATGGCTTTCTTCATGCGGAAATATTTGGACTGGTAGTCGAATTCGCCGGGATCGGTCCAGAGGCGGCGCAGGATCCGCAGCCATTCTTCCAAATAGACGTAGCGCTGATCGTGCTCCATCAAGTCGATGCCAAACATGTCGAACTCGCGGCGATTCCAGCCGCCGACGACGTTGAGCGAGCAGCGACCGCCGGAAATCGCGTCGATGGTGGCGCACTGCTTGGCGACGAGCACCGGATGCATATTCGGCGCGTGCGATGTGGCGAACACCGACGAATACTTCGTGGCCTGCGCGATGCCGGCGGCCCAGGTGAACACGTCGAACACGACGTTCGAATAGTGATCGGGCTTGTCGTCGAGGTAGCCCTTCCAGCGCGCGATGGGAACGATGGCCTCCAGGCCGGCCGCGTCCGCAATCCGCGCGCCCGCCACGCAAGCTTCCCACGTGGTATCGCGGCGCTCGGGAATGAACGTCATGTACGGCACTGTATTGGTGCAAAAAGTGCCGAGTTTCAGTTTGTTGTCGTTGAAAACAGGATTCGTAGGTTTGTTGGACACGGCCGTTATTTTGCCAGAGTTCGTCCGTTCTTGCAGAAGGGAATCGCGCGAAAAGAAGCCTCGCTGAACTGACCATTCTGAGGTTCCGGCCATGTAGCCGGCGAATTTGGATAGTTGGGCGCAATACGATATGATGTTGATACTGCGTATATACGGAGATTCGAATGAAGACTGTGGTAAAGAAGTGGGGCAATAGCGCGTCGGTGCGAATTCCGAGGCAGTTAATGAAAGCGGCGCGCCTGCAAATTGATGAAACGGTGGATGTTCGCGAAGAATCAGGCCGGATTGTGATCGAGCCGGTGCGGCGGAAGGAGTACAGTCTCGCCGATCTCTTGAAAGGAATCACGCGCAAAAATTTGCACCGCGAGCTCGATTTCGGACCGCCGGTCGGACGAGAAGTGTGGTAATGGAGCGGCACTATACTCCGGCGGCGGGCGACATCGTCTGGTTGGATTTCAATCAACAAGCTGGCCGAGAGCAGACTGGGCACCGGCCTGCGGTTGTGCTCAGCGCCATGGAATACAACGCCAAGACGGGGCTAATGATCTGCTGCCCCATGACTACTCAGATCAAGAATTATCCGTTTGAGGTGCGGATTCTCGGAGACCCGCCGAGCGTTGTCTTGGCGGACCAGGTAAAGAGCTTCGATTGGCGGGAGCGCAGAGCGAAACGGAAGGGGGTGCTCTCGTCCGATGAACTTGAGGACGTACGGGCTAAGGTTCGCGCGATTATCGGATAATCTCACTCGAAGCGGAACAGAACGATCTCCGGGCTGGTGCCAACGCGCAGCGGCGGTCCCCACGTGCCCGCTCCATAGGAAGTGTAAACCAGGAGATTGCCGAGGCGGTTCAGGCCGTACACGAACGGCCCGTAAATCCTCGAAGTAAACCACGTGAACGGAAAAAATTGGCCGCCGTGCGTGTGCCCGGAAAGCTGCAAGTCGATTTTTTCGTCCGCGGCGATGCCGAGAAGATTGGGTTCGTGCGTCAGCAGAACGCTTGGCGAATTCGGATCGAGCTTGGCATTTTGAAGAATGGCGCGGAAGCGCTCCGGGTGGCTTGATTCCTTGTCGTGTACGCCGATCAGTTGGAGCCCATCGAGCACAACTTTCTCGTTGTTCAGCACGTGGACTCCGGCGTTTTTGACCGCATTCAGGTATTCCACGCGATGATGAAATTCCTCGTGATTGCCGGTGATGAAGTAAGCGCCGAACGGCGCGTCGATTTTGCGCAGAGGCTCGGCCAGGCGGCGCGCGTCAACGGCAGTGCCGTCGTATAAATCGCCGCCGATCAGAACGACATCGGGCCGCAGCCGCGAAAGCTTGGAGACGAGCCGCGTGGCGAAGCGGACGCCGCGCACGTGGCCCAGATGCATGTCGGTCACCAGAGCGGCCACGCGCCCGCGCCACGAGTCCGGCAAATTCGCCAGTTTCACCGGCACGCGGCGCACGCGAACCAGGGCGGAATTGATGAGGCCGTAGAGGCCGGCGGCGAAAGCCGCGCCGAAGCAGACGTACAGCGTCAGGCGCGAGGGCCAGTCAGGCGCCAGCCAGCGCGTGAGCCCATAGACGATCCACGCGAGGCACGAGGCAAAGAAAAAATAGCTGAAAAATCCAAGCCAGATGGATGCCGCCGTGTAGTAAATCCGCACGGCAAAATTCGAATACCGCCAGGCGAGCAGCGAGGCGCTCAGGAAAGTGACGGAAAGAATGGCGAAGACGATCGCCAGCCGTGGGATCCCGGGCGGGTCGGGCGCCCGACGCAAAACCGTCCACGTCTCATACACGAACCAATGGGTGGCAAAAAGCATCACCTGCACGAACGCGGCGAATTTAAAGATTCGCATTCGCAACCGGCAAAAACCCCTTTATTTAGACGACTTGAGAGCAGGATTGGACTCAGTCGCGAGAATTTCGAACGCCTCCAATAAATTTTAGAACAAGCGGCGAAGACACTCAAGAGCCTCCGGTATGAACGGAAGGAGCCTGGTTTCCGAATCGACCCTATTTATCGCGATTCGCGGACGCGTGCCGCCCGATACCCGCCCCACGCTATCAGCAGTTGCGCCGCAAATGAGAGCGCGCTTTGCCAATCAGCTTGCGATATTTCCGTCGCGGACGTTCCGTTCAGAAAGGTTTCACCTGGCCATTTTCAATTTGGTTGCGATTGTTTTCCTCGCAGATGTACTCAAGCTGCTGCCAATTGCGGTGGCGCGTGAACGTGTGCGCCTCGTGCCAGGGTTTGGCAAGCACGTCGGGATCGATCAGCGTCATATCGTCTTCCATCTTGTCCGGCCCGGTCTGGTAGATGCGCTCGATCACGTGCAAATGCGGCCCATGCATCAGTTCGTGATAGCCGAGCGGCGTGCGATGTCCCAGGCCGACCGTATCGATCACCAGGGTATCGCCCTCCCAATGGCCGATGGAATCGCCGTTGAACGTGGGATCGACGTGCGCCGGATGGCTGCGCCCGTCGGTGGACACGCGCCGCACCTGCATATACGCCTCTTGAATGATGGTGACGCGCCCCGGAGTGAAGAGAAATTCCACGTCGTAAGGTTGGAACATGATCGTCGGCATTCCCGGAGGCAGGCAGTCCGCGCTTTCCGAAGGCGGCGGCGCGTTTTTCGCTTCGTCCGCGAGATTGACCTTGAGCTGTGCTTCCGCGGCAGGCAGGAGCACGGGCTTCTCTTCCGGATGTCCGGGCACGGGACCGAAATCGAGTACCCAGATGCCGGCCCAGTCGGGCAGCTTGGCGATGGCGGCATACGCGGCCTCGCGTTGCGCGGCGGACGGCGCGGCGTTGTCGGTCGGCGGCGGAGTCTGCGCGCCGCAAGTCAGCGGACAGACGACCGCGAAAATCAGGACGACCGCCACGGCAACAAAAGCTTTCTTCATTCGACTTCACCCCCACCGCGATTTGAACCTACTGGTGCGCAGAGCATATCAAAGATCGGTGCCATAGGCGTGGGCCAATAAACATTTGTGGCCGCGTCGCGCCGACTTGTGGTATTAACATGAAAAGTAAGAAGTCGAAAGGGGGTGGCTCGCTACGTCTCACCGGAACATTCGCGGAGCAACTCTGGCAACTTTTTGTGAGCTGGCGCTTTTGGCTGCGCTCGTCGTAGCCGTGTCCACTCCTGTGCTGGCGCATCACTCGTTTGCGATGTTCGACCGGGACAAGGAAATGGTGCTGGTCGGTACCGTGCACGACTTTCAGTGGACCAACCCGCATAGCTGGATCGAGATCGACGTGCCGAACGGCAGCGGCAGTACCGTCCGATGGCACCTGGAGTGCAACAGCCCGAATAATTTGACGCGGCAGGGCTGGCACTCCGACAGCCTGAAGCCGGGCGACAGAATTTCCGTGGTGGTCTGGCCGCTGCGCAACGGCGAAAAGGGCGCGCTCTTTATATCGCTCAAGTTTCCCGATGGGAGGACGCTCGACGAGGCGGCTTTCCGTCACATGACCAAACTTCCGCCGGGCGGGAACACTAAGTTTTGATTTAGCGGAATCTATCGAACACCACCAAATACCAAGTACGCGAATTGCATGGGTGGAGGCAATCATGAGGAACCAGAGGAACTATCGGTCGGCTTGGTACGTTAGCGGACTGCTTTTTGCGGCGTTCGTTTTCAGTGCCGTTCCAGCGGCCGCGCACCACTCGGCGGCGATGTTTGACCATACGAAGACCGTCAAGCTCGTTGGCACCGTGGTGCAATTCGGCTGGACGAATCCTCACAGCTGGATTTCCGTCGATGTGCCGGATGCCAGCGGTAAAACCGCGCGGTGGGACGTCGAGTGCAACAGCCCCAACAATCTGGCGCGCATGGGCTGGAAATCGACGAGCCTCAAGCCCGGCGACAAGGTGACGATCCTGATCCATCCGCTGCGCAACGGCGACAGAGGCGGCAGCTTCATGTCCGCCACGCTCGCGGATGGCACCGTTCTCAACGATCCAACCTACAAGGCCGGACCCAAATACTAGGGCCGCGGACGGAGACCGTAGTGCGAGCGTCTATTTGAGTTCGTCCTGCGTGCTCAGGAGATGCTTGTTCAGGTCGGGTGTGCATTCCACTTCGGTGATGTCGGTATCGTCCTGGCGTTGCCACTTCTTGGTGCTGGTCCAAACGCCGTCCCAATTCTTCGGATCGGTCATGATGTATTTGATTTCGAGCGTCTTTCCGCCGTTGGTCAGTTGCATGCGTTCGATGATGTGAAACTCATCGCTCAGCGGCAATCCTGAGTCGATCCAGTGGTGCGCGGTGACCATGCTGGTTGTGTCCACCACCAGCGTGTCGCCCTCCCAGTGGCCCACGGAGTCGCCGTTGTACGAGCGGACCACGATGTCAGGATCGGTGTGCGCGCGGCCATCGATGTAAATAATTCGCAATGCGTTTTCGAAACCGCTGATCATGTAAATGGCCGTGGGAAGCTGGATCATGGCGATGGGCCAGACGCGCGTCATGATCATCGGCATTCCAGCGGGATAGCACTGGCCGATGTCGTCGCGAAACGCTTTGTGTTCCTTGGCCGCTTGCTGCGCCTCTTCGTACGCCGCCTGCGCCGCCGGCTTGAACTTCGGATACGGCGGCCCAAACATGAACGAGCTGAATCCGGAGCTCAGGTCCACCATCCACACTCCCGTCAGATTGAACGGCGGCTTCGGGCGGGGCTTGGCCAGATTATCGGGAGCGAGAGCGCCTTCGGGAAATTCCTGCGACGGCTGTGCTTGCTTCTGCTGAGTCTGCGCGGGCGCGCCAAGCGCGGCGGCCGCAACGGCAAATGATAGCGTGAGGCTCGCAACGAAAAGTTTTTTGATTCGGCACATATGCCCTCCCGACGAAGTGGTTGACGCTTCTTTCGAGATCCCCCGAGTGCGTGCCACTTTACGAGTCT
>JASHPG010000177.1 GCA_030038275.1 Candidatus Acidiferrales bacterium
CAGTTTGAAAAGCGAGACGCGGCTGATCAACGTGGACGTCTCGGTGCGCGACAAGCATGGCAATCCGGTGCGCGGGCTGAAGGCTTCCGATTTTCAGGTTTTCGACAACGGCAAAGGGCCGCAGCAAATCGCCGCGTTCGAGTTCATCGGGACAGCCGCGGCACCGGTAACCGCGCCAGCAACTCCGGCAAGCGCGCCAGCCCCGGCTTCCGCAAAAAAAGCAGCGGAAGCGGTTTTTTCGAATGCATCGTACGCTCACCTGCCGCTGCCACCCACTGTGCTCTTGCTCGATCCGGGAAACATCGCGTTTGAGGATCACGTGACGGCGCGCTTGCAGGCGCTGAAGCTGCTGGACAAATTGCCGGCGGAAACGCCCGTGGCCGTTTTTCTGCTGGCGCACGGACTGACGGTGACGCAAAACTTCACCACCGACCGGCAGGCGCTGCGCGCGGCCGTGATCCGTTCGATGGCGCCGATGCAGAAAATAAAGAACCCCGAAAACGACCCGCAAAATTCGTTCAACTCGGATGACGCCGGATCGAAAGCCGCGCAGCAATTCCAAAAGCTTGAATACGAGGAGCAAACGACCGTCATCGCCGATGAAACTTCGGACGCAATGCGGGCCATCGCGAAGGATTTAGCGGCCTATCCAGGACAGAAAAATCTGGTATGGATCAGCGAGGCTTTTCCACAATGGATTCTGCCGGGCGCGGGATTCGGGCCGCATTCGGTGGAAGCGGGCGATAGTTCCTCGCTTAAGGACCCTTTCCGGCAGGCGTTTATCAGCAGCGCCAACTACGGAGATAAGCTGCAATCGGATGCGCAGGCGCTGGTGGATGCGCGAGTGACCGTGTATCCAGTGGATGCGCGCGGGCTGGTGGCGCCGGGGCTCTACGACGCATCGGGCAATCCGCTGGCAACCGATCCGAGCTTCGCGTCCAATCCCGCGAGCATCGGTCCGGCGATGGGCGCGGAGCTGACGCGCGAAAATACGGATTTGACCTTCTCGCAGGCGACCCTCAAACAAATCGCGGACGACACCGGAGGGACGGCTTGCGTGAATACAAACGATCTTTCCGGCTGCGCGAAAACGGCGATCGAGGACGGCACTCCCGATTACGAAATTTCCTATTATCCGGCGGGCGTGAAGTGGGACGGGAGTTTTCACCGCATCACTCTGAAAAGTGATCTGCACGGAGTAAAAATCCAGTACCGGCGGGGATATTCCGCAATCGATACCACGGAACTGGCAAGAAAACAGCCGCTCGAATTTTTTCGGCAGACCTGCGCGTCGCTGCTCCCGGTCACTTCGATCGGGCTGAAGGCGGAGGCGCTGCGCGCGTCGAACGCCGGCGAGAGCCGGTATCTGCTGAGCATCTCGCCGGACGGGCTGAGTGTGACACCATCAGGAGGAAAGCTGGCGCTGCGGCTGCGCGTGGGCGTGTGCGAATTCGCGCCGCATGGAGAAACCTTCCGAATTTACACGCGCGATCTTTCGGAGAAGTTTTCAGAGCGCGACGCGGAAAAGTGGCAACGGCAGGATGTGCGGAAAGTGATCGACTACAGACCGCAGGTGGATGCTCAGCGGCTGCGGCTCGCGGTGCTGGACACGGCCACGGGGCTGACCGGAAGCGTGGATGTGCCCGCGCATCCGCGGGTGGTTTTTGACGTGCGCGCCTTGGATGACGCCGCCAAAACAGCGGGCGCGGCTGGAGCCAGTGCGTTGTATTCGCAACTGCGGTTTCATTCCTCGAACGGCGAAACGGGCGGGCTGGATATGACCGGCGGCAAAGTGGAGTACAGCGGGAGGCTGGGAATCGAACTGACCGCCCCGGCATTTTTCCATCAGGTTTACGGCAAGAGCTTTGAGTGCCAGGCCGGAAAGTTGGCGGCCGACAAAGGATCGGGTGCGCCGAATTTCGAGTTCGCGTTCAGGAATTCAGCCGGGGTAATCGCTCTGGTCAATTTGGCCGGAGCACAACCGGCGTATTCCGGGACGCTGCCGGTGGATGCGAGCGCGCGGGCGTTCTTCGACCGGCTGTGGAAGCTTTGCCATTGCCAGCAGCCCTGATCCGGGTAGCCCGGGCGATCGCGGAACCGCCAGCCGCGACTCCACTTTCAGCCCGGTCGCTCCCCAGTTGGAGAGGCGCAAACCATGCAAATTCCGGCGTTATAGGCGTGCTCTAGGCACCCTTACCGTGCACAATGTCGCCCTCAATGAGGGCGACGTTAGAGCAGAAATACTTTCTCCCTGTATTCGCCTGCGTGTGGAAAAAATTGGTAGGTCGGAGAGTCGGGAGCGGCGAATTGGGTTTCGCGTAGCGGCAACCGGAGCGGATTCCCAGCGGGATAGTGAGCATCCGCCGCTCAAGTAACAGATGCGGCGGGTGGAAACCAGGTTTCGCGCCGCCACAAGATTTATCTCTTTTGTTTTCCTAAAGAAAAAGCCCGGCGCTTTTCCCGCGTGCGCCGGGCCAATTCCCTTCACGATGAGTTTTCCGCTACCGCGGCTGAGCAGCTGCGGGAGCCTGCGACGCAGGCGCTTGCGCGGCCGGATCGGCGTTGGCAGCCGTTGAAGCAGGGCCGCCCGTGGCGGACGCCGTCGTGCTCTGGTACCGGCTCAGAAACGGATAAAACGGCGTGATCTCAAACGGCATTTTTTCCCGCGCCGAGTAAAGCGGAACCGGTTTGGCGTTGAGCATTTCAACCTGATCGGTCCAGGGATCCATCTTCAGGCGCGCGCCAAGGGGCAAGGCGGAGATCTGATCTACGTTGCTAGGCTTGAGTTGGGGACCGGCAGTCAAAAGAGACGGGTCGAGATAAACGCCGTTGCCGATGCGGGCGTCGATCAGCGCCGGAAGAGCCTTCTCCTCGTCGTTCAACTGCTTGAGGAACAAGGCCGCGCCGGCGAGCTTGTCTTTGTACGGAGAATTCTTCAGGAGCGCGACGGCTTTCTGGCCGGCGGCGGTGATGTCTTCCGGAGTGTCGCGGAAGGTGAAGTCGCGCAACACGTCGATTGTCGAAACATCGGTCGTATCGTTGAAACCATACTGATCGGTGGAAGGCTTCGTGATCATGATGTCCGCGAGGTCTTGCGCGAGGACGGCGGCGAGGCTGGCCTCGTCGGGCAGAACGTCAACCAATCCGCGGCTGATCACGATGGTATGGCCGATGGTGAAGGACTCTAGCGTGCTGGTGAGCAGGACGCGGCAATGCACTTCCGGCTCGATATCGATATTGTTGGTAACCTCGATGTTGTTCACGACGGTGTCGAGAACTTTATCGACGGGGCTCGGCGGAGAAAGCAGGCCGTCGCGCTGCAGACGATCGAGAACGTTTTGCTCGGCGTGCTGCTGCCATTCGCGCTCTTCCTCAACGGGAGAGCGGTCCTGCGGCGTCATGTTCTGATCCTGAACGGCGTCCGGCGATTCGATGGTGAGCTGGCTGAAGGTTTCCTCGTGGTTCGCGTTCTTCAGGTCGTAGCCCCAGAGACGCGTTTGGGCCTTGAAGCGGATGTGATTACCGAGGAGATCGTGGACCGAAGATTCCTGGCTGTAAACGTAGGCCGGAAGCCAGAGATTGGGCTGCACGTTAAGGCGCCAGCTATCGAAATGCAGGCCGTAGCCGTTGATTCCATCGGTGGGCGTGTAACCCCCGTTGAAGCGAATGATGGTGAAATCCTGGTCCTCGACCCAGATACGCCCGCGGAAGCGTCCACGGCCGGACTTGGGAAGCGGCGTCAGATCGAAAACGTAGCAGCGCACGGAACCGAGAAAATCCTTGCCGATGTATTCGAAGTGATAGTGGCTGAGATCGAAGTCGGCGGGATCCAGATAGATCATCTGGAGGAACCCGGCCGGATCGAAACCGCCGTATGAGAAGAAGCTAACGACGTGGGACAGCGGATTCAACTGCTGGAGAGTGGATTTCTTGTCAGTGCCGAGCATGTTCTCGTCAACCACGCCGCGGGCCAGGTCTGCTTCGCCGAGGAAATAATCGTCGCGCACGGGGACGCTGCCCATTTCGGGATCCGGGCGCATTTCCTGAATGTAAGTTTCGATGATGGGATCGTAGCGGCGGATGGTGGCGTCTTCTTCGTGCTCGCGCGCAATGATGCGGTTGATGGCTTCGTTGACAGTTGTTACAGGCGCGGAAGAAGAGTTTTCAGCCTGCTGCGATTGAGCGGGCACAAGCTGCGTTTGTTGAGCTCGAACCGCAGTGCCACCCGCCAAGGCGGTCCCCAAGAACACCGCGAGAGACAACAATTTCCAATTGCGCATTCCCCATATCCCCCTTCAGTACGCAAACTCAGTACGCAAGCTCGAATTGGATGCGAGCAATTGCGCTGAAATCGACGGGCCGGCCGTCCCGAGTAGCGGGGCGGAACTGAATCTGGCGCGCCGCATCTTCAGCAGCCTGATCCAAGCCGTATCCGAGCCCCCTTACAACGCGCTCGATCTGGACTTGGCCCGAGGCGGTGAAGACGACTTGCAGCAACACCTCGCCCTGGATTTTGTTGGCGCGCCCTTCGGCAGTATAAACCGGACGGGGTACCGACAAAATAACTACGGGCTTGGTGTTGTCTTCAGCGGCAGTCTGCCTGACCCTAGGCGCCGTTGGCGCGGTTTCCTCATTGCCAAAACCAGCCTGCTGGACGCTGCCATGGCCGCCGCCGCTGTTTCCGACGGCAACGCCGTTTCCAAATCCCGCGCTGGCGATCGTGCCGCGAGCGCCGTGTTTGCCGCCATTTCCGTTGCCGACGCCGGGTCCGTTGGGCAGATCAAAAGAACCCATGAGGGCGATATTCGGATTGCGATCACGCTTGCCATTGTCCTTAACACCGTTGGGATCGCCAAAACCGCCTGTTTGAACGGGAACGCGCAATTTCGGAAGAGCCGAGCTGCCCATGGAGACTTTGGGGTCGGGCAAGGCTTGAGCGATCAGCGGCGCGGGGTCCGTGCGGCGCATTGCGACTTTTCTGATGGGGCTCTTGAATACCGGATCGTAGATCTTCGGTTTGGGCACAACAACCGGCTGGGGCTTCACGATAGCTTCTTTAATGACCGGACGCTTCACAACCACCGGCTTGGGTTTCGGCTGCGGCTTCCAGGGCCGAACGAGCGGCGCTTCGATAGGCGTTACCCAGTCGTGTTGTGCTAACTCGAATTTTTGCGGGAAAAGCAGCGGAATCAAAATAAGCAGGGCCAAAGCGAGGCATTCCAGGCCCAGACCGGCGCTAAATGTGGTCCAGCGCTTCTCACCCTCCGGGAGGAGAGCGCCCGCGAACGCGCCCTGGTTTTTGGTCGGTACCATACAATCACCCCACAAGCCTTTATTCGGCTGTTGGCAAGCGTCAGTTTAGACAAAAATAGCGCACGGTATTGAATAATGGACCCGCGGGCCGGGGTGAATAGATCGCAAGTACCATTCTACTCCCAGTCGTGTTGAAAGCGGCAACTTGCAGATTCTACGACTGGCCGCAATCCCACGACCGAGAACCGCAACGCCTGACATAACGCCGCCGGGCAAAAGCAGCGCTCAAAAGCTTGGATGCCACTAAGCACCCATTCGTGGCGCGAGTTGTTTGAGGAAAACTCGACCGCGGAGGAGCCTCCACCGCTACAGACGTACAACCGCGAAGCGGAGCACGCCCGGGGGAGGGTTTGTGCTCCGCTTCCAAATTACCGACTGCGATTACTGCGCCTGAATGACCACGTAGTTCGTTATGCCCTGGTGATTGATGAGCAGCAGGACAGGCTGGTTGCCCGCAGCGGATAGCGCGCCGCGGTATTCCTCTACGTTGTTGACGGGCTTGTGGTTCACTTCCTGAATCACGTCACCTCGTTGAATTCCCGCGAGAGCGGCGTTGCTATTTGGGTCAACGGATTCCACAGCGACACCATGGGTGTTGGCTGGAAGATTCAACTGCTGAGCGATGTCCGGAGTTACCGTCTCGACCTGGACGCCCTCCATGACGCCGGGGCCCTGCTGGCCTTGCTCGTTATTGTTGTTCTGAGCGGTATTCGCCGGCAAGGTGCCGAGCGTGACGGGGACCTGAAGAGTTTGGCCGCTGCGCCAGACGGTGAGATGCACGACGGTCCCAGGAGAAGTTTCGCTGATCGCAAGCCGCAGATCGTCGGCGGACGTGACAGGTTTGCCGTTAAGTTCGGTGACGATGTCACCACGCTTGAGGCCAGCCTTGGCTCCCGGAGTATCCGAGGAGACGTCATTGACGAGGACGCCGCCGTTACCATTGAAATTGAATTGTTTCGCGTATTCCGGAGTCAGCGTCTTGATGTAGATACCCAGGTAGCCGCGAATCACTTTGCCGTGGGCCATGATCTGGTCCATGACAGAGCGAGCCATGTTGATAGGTATCGCGAAACCGATGCCGATATTGCCTTCGCCGCTCCCGCCGGTTTCGATGGCGGTGTTGATGCCGACGAGGTCGCCGTGAAGATCAACCATCGCGCCGCCCGAATTGCCGGGATTGATCGAGGCGTCCGTCTGGATGAAATCCTCATAGCCCTGGGGTCCTTCGATTCCAAGACTTGTACGGCCCGTGGCGCTAACGATTCCCATCGTGGCGGTGCCTTGCAAACCAAAAGGCTCGCCAATGGCGAATACGATGTCGCCGACTTTTAAGTCCGAAGAATTGCCGATCGGAAGGACCGGAAGACCGCTGGCGTCGATTTTGAGGACGGCGATGTCGTCCAGCTTGTCGGCACCGATCACCTTGGCGCTGTACTCCTTCTTGTTATAGAGCGTGACTTTGATGTCGGACGCGCCGTTGATGACGTGATCGTTGGTGAGGATCAGGCCGTCCGATCTAAGAATAACACCAGAGCCAAGGCTTTCCTCGCGCTGAGGGCCGGGATTCTGAAGTCCGAATTGGTTGCCGAAGAATTGCTGAAAGAAGGGATCGTTGAAAAAGGGCATTTGCCCCTGGCGCTGCTTAACGACCGTCGATGAATGGATGTTCACAACGGCGGGAAGGACCGGCTTCAGGACGGAAGCGAAACCGTTTCTAAAGGAGCCGAGCGAAATGGGCGCGCTGTCGTTGGCCACGGTGAGGCCCGCCGCGGGCGCACCGTACACCTCGTGGCCGGACCAATTCCGGAAGGTAATCGCGAGGACCCCGCCGCAAATAAGCGCGGCTACCACGACCGTAGTGGCAACCCAACGGGGGATTTGTAATTTCGGACTTTTCATGGAATCTCTCTCCTTCTGGACCCCGGAGCCAGCGTCAGAATCGGGGTTGCAGATACGGTATTAGACGCGGCTCGCGGGAAATCGTGTGGCTGTTTCCTCAAGCGCGCAAAACCGACCGGATAGGCTCGTGAAATGTGGCGCTCGATTCAGCACGTTCGTCCGATCGTACTGAGGAACAAGAAAGCATGGCCGCGGGACCTGTGGTTCGTTGGGCAATCGCCGCGCGGTTCGCCCCAGCGCAATCGCGCCGGGACCGGGCGCCCCGCCCTCTCATTATAGATGCCTGGTGAGTAGGATAGATGCAGTGGCCATTGACGGGGCCTGTCGTGAAAGGTACCTGATGGGTTGCCGCTGGCAACCGCCTCTGGCACGCTGTTAGACAACCAAACGCGCGATGAAAAAGGCAGCGGCCGCGGCGAGACCGCCCACGAGGACCGTCTGAAGGCCGGCGCGCAAAGAGCTCACGCCCGTGTAATGACCCTTGATCGAGCCAAAGACAAATAGGGCGAGAAGCGTGACGCCAACGGAAGTCCAGAGCGCGGGGGAAACGCGGCTCATTAGAATGTACGGCGCTAATGGGATCAGGCCGCCGATGATGTAGGAAACCGCAATAGTGATGGCGCTGCGTCCGGCGCGAGCGGGATCAGGTTCCTCAAGACCAAGCTCGAAACGCATCATGAAATCGACCCAGCGCTTTTGGTTTCCGGTGATGGCATCGACGACGGGCTTCATCTGTTCCACTGTGAGTCCGTAATCGCGGAAGACTTTGGCGACTTCCTCAATTTCGATTTCCGGAAGTTCGACGGTTTCGCGATATTCGCGCTTTAGTTCGGAGGCGTAATGCTCTGAATCCGTTTTGGCGGCCAGGTAACCGCCGAGGCCCATGGCGATCGAACCGGCGGCGATTTCGGCGAGTCCGGCAGTGACGATGATGCCGGTGCCACGCGAGAGCGCCGTTGCCGCGGTGGTGAGGCCGGCGGCAAGCGCAAACGGGACGGTAAGGCCGTCGGACATACCGATGACCACGTCGCGAACGGCAGCGGTAGCAGTAAAGTGCTTTTCGACGTGCTCGATGGCCGGCATGCATCCTCCTTGACTACACCGCGCGCACGATACGGTAAAGAAATTCAAACCGGCCCGCCACGGGACAGGAACGTAGATCGAATTTTGGTAGCGGGCCAGTTTGGATTTTGACTGCTTGTGTCACGATCAAGAAAATTCAAACTGGCC
Organism: Candidatus Acidiferrales bacterium; assembly: GCA_030038275.1. Lineage (GTDB taxonomy): Bacteria > Acidobacteriota > Terriglobia > Acidiferrales > UBA7541 > Palsa-295. Next base: position 8,443 of record JASHPG010000177.1, read on the forward strand.
CATTACGCGAATTTTGAAGCGAAGGCCGCCTAGTTCCCCGCGCGGGCGTATAATTGCGCTCCTAGCCGCCCGTTGGGCGCGCTTCGCCGGTTTGAGGGCGAGCGAAACGAGCGCCACATTCGATTCGAGCCGATTCAAGCGCCGGCGCAACGGGAATCGCGGTGAAAGAAGTGTAATACAGTAGGAGGAAGATTCTAATGCCATCGACTGGACAATCCGCACAAGGAGCCGCTCCGCAAATGACGCACACGCTGCCGCCACTGCCGTACTCGTTCGACGCGCTGGAACCATACATCGACGCAAAAACAATGGAGATCCACCACGATAAGCATCACGGCGCATATGTGAATAACTTGAACAAGGCGCTTGAAGGGCACGCCGACCTGCAAAACCTTACCGTGGATCAACTGCTCGCGCAGATCAACAAGGTGCCGGAAAACATCCGCACGGCCGTGCGCAACAATGGCGGCGGGCACATGAACCACTCGATGTTCTGGAAGATCATGAAAAAGGGCGGCGGAGGCGAGCCGAGCGGCGAGCTAGCCAGCGCGATCAACGGCGCGTTCGGAAGCTTCAATGACTTCAAAACAAAATTCAACCAAGCGGCAACGACGAGATTCGGCTCGGGCTGGGCTTGGCTGCTGTTTAGGAACGGAAAGCTGGCGATTGAATCGACGGCCAATCAGGATAATCCGATTCTGGACGGCGGGAAGGCGTTCTTTGGGCTGGACGTGTGGGAACACGCGTACTACCTGAAATATCAGAACCGCAGGCCGGAATACATCGAGGCCTTCTGGAATGTGATTAACTGGCCGCAAGTGGCGGAGAATTTCGCGCAGGCGAAGAAGTAGGTTTTCCGCAACTCGCGAGAGATGGAACAAGAATGCGGTATTAAAGCGCGTCCATTGTGCCGCTGCGAGTGATGCGGTGGGCGCGCTTTTATTTCGCGTGAGAAGATTCGGCTAGCGAAGCGGGTATCTTGCAGAGGTGACGCGACAGAAAAATGTCCTTAGGCGCCACAGCAATCTGGACGGCCGATACAGTCAGAACCTGTGTAGGAAAAGTGCTTGTACTGACGTGTGTCGCGCTCGCATCTGGCGCAGTCCATGCGCAGGGCACGCGGTCGGCACCGTTGCCCGTAAATGAACAGGCAGCTAGCTCACCTATGCCTGAACAACCTGTGGATATCCTGAAGCTAGCCAGAGACGTGAACGGCCTTCACGCGCCTGGCTTGTTGCCATGGCACATCGAGGCAACCTATCAAATATTCGACGACTCGGGAAAACCAAAGTCTTCGGGAACATTTGAGGAGTTCTGGGCCTCGCCGACAAAATTCAAACGCGTTCTGACGACACCCGCGTCGACCGAAACGGAATTCGGCACGGACCACGGCTATTACCGCACTGGGAGCCATGAGTGGCCAGACAAAGCCGAAATTCTAGTCGACGAAACCCTTGTGCAGCCGATACCTGAAGGTCTGGATCTGCTTGGCCTTGAGCTAAAGAAGAAAGCGGTTTCTCTTGGGCCCGTACATCTCGAATGCGTAACGCTGCAATCCGCGGGAGGATTCGTCAGCCCGAGCGTCTATTGTTTTGCCCAGGACAAGCCAATACTTCGTGCCACCATACCTTCGCAGGGCCGGGTACAAACTGAGTACGATAAGTTCGCGCTTTTCGATGGGCGATATGTGGCCACTGACATACGCGTCGTCGGAGAGAACGGAAAATTGAGTGCGGCAGTACACGTCGATACGCTCGAAGCGGCGTCCTCCGTTCCGGATTCGGCTTTTTTGCCGCCAGTCGGTGCCACGCTAATTACTGAGCCGATCCCTCTGGCGCAAGCGACCGCTGCGAGCTTGGCGCTTCTACAGTCACTCCCCTCGTATCCACAATTTGCGAAAACCACTGGCGAGCAGGGGGACGTTCTGTTGGATATTAGCGTCGACAGGAATGGCCGAGTCGAAAAC
>JASHPG010000178.1 GCA_030038275.1 Candidatus Acidiferrales bacterium
TGAAGTTCCATCACTCCGCTGAAAAATCGCGCTAAGGCTCGGTTCTGCAAGCGGTAGACGCACGTGGTACCTCTCACCGCAACGACCTAGGCCGGTACCAATTGCTTTGAACTCGGTGGCACAGACACACGGTGTTCCGAGCCGAGCGGTGTCCGTGCTGCGGCGATCTCGCGGCAATCGCGTTCTCGCTCTGCCAAGTTCTGAGGCCGAGGTGCGGCTCTTTGATTCTTTGCCTCTGCTCCGCTATTCTGATTTCCTCATCATGTCCACCGTCCCGCGAGCCGTCCTTGAGGCCGTCGACATCGCCGCCGTCACGCAGCTCATCGTTCGCGAGCGCGAAAGCCGCGACCTGGGCCGCTGGGAACGCATGCGCGACTGCTTTTGGCCCGAGTCGCAAGTGCGCGTGAGCTGGTACCGCGGCGACGGCGCTGGATTCGTGGAAGGCTCGATCGATATGGCTCGGCGCGGCGTGCTGGCCAAGCACCGCGTCACACCTATCCTTGTAAATCTAAACGGCAACCGGGCCGTGGGCGCGATGCCATCGATCATCGATTTGCCGGTAAAGCTGCACGGCGTCGAGCTGATTCTTTCCGCGCATGCGCGCTTTCTCTACGTGCTGAAAAACGCGGCGATGAGTGGCGGCTGATGGGCTTCGACGCGATTTACATGCGCGACGAACTGACTCCCGCGATTCCCGGTTACTCGATCACCATCGATCCACAAGCGCTGACGGGATTCCGCCCCACGTATCGGCTGCTGGCATACTACATGACTAGTCAGGGCTACCAGGTGGATCCGAATCTCGCTGGCGAGGACCGGCCAGACCTGGTTGCCGCAATGAATAACGAGATCTATGGCTGGGCAGGGATTAAGCTCTGATTTATCTGCGAATTACGCGCGTTTATTCCTAGGCGGAAAACTGGATTTTTAGTCGCTACCAAACGGCCTCTGGCGCGGTCTAACGTTATAGGAGGGCCGGTATTTTTTACCTGCCGAACAATCGGAATTTATGTATAATGGGATTGTTATCCGGCAAAGGGAAACTTTTCATCCCCATACGGCATCGAATGGATTATGGCGAGCAAGAATCGTAAACGATTAGGATCAGGGCGGTTAGTTCCTACTCGACCGACCGGCGTGGAGTACCGTGTGAAGTACGGGCTCCTCATCGTCGAGACCGGTCCGCAGCATGGACGCGGAATGCGCCCTATGAAATGGGCGCGGTGCTCCGTCAAGCCAGCGGACACGCACCGTATCCCCAGCGGAACCTACTTTCTCCATGCGGACGAGGGCGGCGTGTTTCAGGTGAAGTCCAACGGCCACGTGTGGGAATACCTCACTGCGGCGTAAGCCGATCAACTGAATTGCGGGACAAGCCTCGGCCTGACGCAAATCAGGCCGAGGCGTTTTTGTGTCTGGGCAGCCCTGCGAGCAGAATTCTCCCTGTCATTTCTAGTGCCTCTTAGCGAAGAATAGGCGAAATGAAACCTGCGCTAACGACGCCCTCATGGAGGGCGACATTGACGCCGCATGATGCTGTTTAAGCCGCGATTCGCGCCAAATTTTGCGCGGTTTTGCCCGCGAATAAACGGCTTGCCCGCGTCGGCATTTCGAGCCCGTCGCCGCCGCATGTGTGCCAACCTGACCACCCAGTCCGTCGATCAGTAGCCGACCGCCACGTGTCCCGAGTGACTGATCGGCACCCTGCCCACCGAACGCAGGATGAACGTCGGCGCACAAAAGCCGTACGAAACGAGGCGCGCACGCCTGCACACCTCCAGGCGTGCGGCACCCACACCCACAGAATTTGCGCTGGAGATGTAGCTGGCGTGTTGTGCGCCATTTTCAGCCGCAGCTTCGATCGGGCGCGGGAGCGAAACCGGCCCGGGGCCTACTTATATGTATTTCTATACAGACATTATTATAATAATAAAATAGGATGTGATATCAGCCTTATGAATGCGTACGGATCGACGTGATACCAAAGTAGAATGTGCCACCCGCCATTGTTCCTTGTTGACGATCTTGACGCACATCTCTCCTATATGCTGTGCCTGGTCATTGTAGAAAAGATCGAACGACAAATGAAGTTTGCCAACACCGAGGATAAGACGCAATCGGCACTTTGATGTTCAGCATTCCGTTGCTGAGATTAATTGAGTCGGTGTCCCCGCCGTTATACAGGTGATACGGCGACAACCCCATCTGGTCGTCCGCAGAGGTTTGAGCTCGACTAGGAACCGCGAAGGTGATCGCGAGCGCGAGGAGAAGGAACGTGAGAAGGGGCTTGGGGTGCATAAACCCTCCTGAACGCGGAAAAGCAAGGACCCGGGCCGAAGAATCAAAAGATGTAGGGCAATATAGGTGCCTGAGGAAATATCCGTCAAGTAAAACGTTAAAGACATCTGAACGTAGCAGGCACGTCATCCGTTGATCGTTGGATAAAAGCGGGGCGGAGGTGTTCTAGAGGCTGGAAGCTGGTGGCTGGACGCTAGAGGCCAAAGGCGTCTCAGAGGCGGCGCCGAGGCGATGGCGGCGATGGTCGAGGCTGGCGCGGATGAAGGCGGCGAAGAGGGGGTGCGGAGCGAGGGGCTTGGACTTGAATTCGGGATGGAACTGGCAGCCGAGGAACCACGGGTGGTCAGAAACTTCGACGATTTCGACGTACACTCCGTCGGGAGTTTTGCCGGTGATGCGGAAGCCGGCGCGGGTTAACGTCTCTTCGTAATCGCGATTGAATTCGTAGCGATGGCGGTGGCGCTCGGAAATGTCGGTCTTGCCATAGGCTTTGAAAGCGAAGGAATCCGGATCGAGTTTGCAAGGCCACGCGCCGAGACGCATGGTGCCGCCCATTTCGTCCACGCCGAGAAGTTCGCGGAGCTTGTAAATCACGCGATGAGGAGTGCCGGGTTCGAACTCGGTGCTATCGGCGCGGTCGAGCTTGGATACTTGGCGGGCGTACTCGATGGTGGCGCACTGCATGCCGAGGCAAATGCCGAAAAACGGAACTTTGCGATCGCGCGCGTACGTGATGGCGTGAACCATTCCGGCGATGCCCCGCTTGCCGAATCCGCCGGGAATGAGAATGCCGTCCACGTGATGCAGCATGCGCTCGGCGGCGGCGGGCGAGTCGATATCCTCGGCTTCCACCCATTCGATCACGACGCGCTGGCGATTGGCGAGCCCGCCATGGACCAAAGCTTCGCGCAAGCTCTTGTAAGCGTCTTCGAGCTGGACGTACTTCCCTACCACTCCGATGCGGACTTCGCCCTGCGGATGTTCGAGCGTTTCGAGCATCGCGAGCCAAGGACTCAGATCGCGCGGTGGCGCTTCCAAATGCAAAAGCTTCAGCAATTGCTCGTCGAGACCTTCGGACGCGAGCGACAACGGAACTTCGTAGATGTTGGCGACGTCCGTTGCCGAAACCACCGATGATTCAGCGACGTTGCAGAAGAGCGCGATTTTCGCTTTTAGATCGGCGCCAAGCGGGCGGTCGCTGCGGCAAATCAAAATGTCCGGCTGGATTCCGATGCTCAGAAGCTCTTTGACGCTGTGCTGCGTGGGCTTGGTTTTCAGTTCGCCGGCCGTGGGGATGAACGGCACGAGCGTGAGGTGAGCGAAGACGACGTTTTCGGGTCCCAGCTCCAGGCGCATCTGGCGGATGGCTTCGAGAAACGGCAGCGACTCGATATCGCCGACCGTGCCGCCGATTTCGACGATCACCACGTCCACGTTATCAGCCACTTTGCGGAAGGCGTCCTTGATCGCGTCGGTGACGTGAGGAATTACCTGGACTGTTTTTCCGAGAAAGTCGCCACGGCGCTCCTTGGCGATGATCGATTCGTAGATGCGGCCGGTGGTCCAGTTGTTATCGCGCGTGAGGCGAGTGGAAGTGAAGCGCTCGTAGTGGCCGAGATCGAGATCCGTTTCCGCGCCGTCGTCGGTGACGAACACTTCGCCGTGCTGATAGGGCGACATGGTGCCGGGATCGACGTTCAGGTAGGGATCGCACTTCTGAATGGCAACCTGGAGACCGCGGCTTTCGAGGAGACAACCGATGGAAGCCGCCGCAACCCCTTTTCCGAGAGAAGAAACCACGCCGCCCGTTACGAAGATGTACTTCGGGCCAGTGTGCAAGGGGCTCGATTCCCTCCGGAGAATCGGTACAGCGCATTATGGGGGGAAAGCGGAGGTCTGTCAAATCACGAATTTCTTTTGCACTGAGTCCAGTTTTGGATTGTGACTGCGCGTGCCACGATCGCGGAAATTCAAACCGTTCTATAACGCCGGCCCGCGAGCTTCATGCGACTCGACTTTAGCGTCTGTTCGACTTGCAACACCGCACATATGTTAGCCGAGAGCGAAGCCGAGGATCGCCAGAGCCGAGAGCACGGCCGTTTCCGTCCGCAAGATATTTTCACCGAGAGACGCTTCGAGGAAGCCGCTGGAACACGCTGCGGCGAGTTCGTCATCGGTCCAGCCGCCTTCGGGGCCGATTGCGAGCGCGGCTGAAATCGCGTGCTCGCTAGGTGATGCGCCGCTGGGATGCTGCGGGAGCAAGTCGCGCAACGAGCGGGCGTCCGGCCGCTCGGACAAGATGATTTTGTAATCGGCGGAGGATTCGGCGAAGGCGGCTTGCGGCTTAATAGGCAAAGCGCTCGCCGCGGAGTTCTGTCCATCTGCCGGCGTCATGCGCAATACAGGCGGATGCAATCGCCGCGATTGCTGCGCGGATTCGAGAAGAATTTTCTGCCAGCGCTCGCGGCGCTTTCCGGCAGCAGCAAGCAAGGGCTTGTCGGAACGCGCGGCAGCCAACGGAATGATTTCAGCCGCGCCCAGTTCGGTCGCTTTTTCGAGGCACCACTCGAAGCGATCGAATTTAACGACCGCCAGGAGGAGTGTGATACGAAGACGCGGATCGCGGGCCTCAATCGGCTCGATGAGAGCGAAGTCGATGCGGCTTTCGCCGCGTTTCGGCAGCTCGATGCGCTCTATGCGGGCAAGCCAGACGCGTCGGCCGTCGCTCAATTCGTAGAGCTGGCCGCGCCCGGCACGCAGAACGCGGCCAAGATGCTCGGCGGTTTCTCCGCGGATCGTGGCGGAGGAAGATTCAAAGTTTTCGACGAAAAAGCGGCGGCGCATCGGCAGATTCTACTGCGGAGGCGCTCACGCCGGGAAACGAGCATGAAACGATCCTGGCTTCGAGTTTGAGCGCGGTGAGCGGGCGACGACAGAATGGCTCGCAATGGGCCAGTTTGAATTGCGACTGCTTGCGTGACGATCAAGAAAATCCAAACTGACACATCACGGAATGGCGTACCACTTGACACCACATTGATTCCCGCCGTAGGCTGACGCTGTTCCCGTGGGGCACCGCGGCATTCCCGCCGAAAGGGCTAGGCCCGCCCGCTGAAAAATCTCAGCAGGAGTGTGCCTATGCCAACTCTCGAAACATACCGAAAGCAAGCCAAGCTGCTCGTTCGCTGGCATCGCGAGAAGAATTATTCCATCGGCGGAAGAGTGCGCCAATTGGAACGTTTTCGCTCCATGAGCGACGGCCAGGTGCTGGCGATGAAGTTCACGCTGGGTCTGGCCCAGGAGCATCGTCGCGCTTGAATCGGGATACAAAACATGGGCCGAATTGAAGGCGGCATCGGCTGGCGCGCGCAAAACGCCACGCCCTCAGGCCAGGTCGCCGGTCTTGAAGAGCGTAATGCCCATACTCCTGGTGCGCGACGTCAAGAAATGCGCCGCTTTCTTCCGCGACAAGCTGGGATTCCAGGTCGATTTCCTGCACGGACTCCCGCCGTTTTATGGCGCCGTGTCGCGCGATGGCGCCTGCCTGCACTTTCGCCTGGTGAAGCGGCCATATTTCGCACAGGCCGCCGCACAGGAAAAATCCTTGATCGTGGCTTCCGTCGAAGTCGCGAACGTGCAAGGCCTGTTCCAAGAGTTTCGGGCGCGAGGCGTGGAGTTCGTTCATGGGCTCCGGAAGGAAGCGTGGGGCGGAACCGATTTTCAGGTGCAAGATCCCGACGGTAACGCGATTTCTTTCGTTACGTACGACGTGTCGAGCGGCGCCTAGCTTCGCGCGATTACGATTCGCGACCGAAATTCAAACAGCGGATGCGATTCACGGAAGAGCGGACGGAAACAAGCGGCGGATCAGCCGAAGATGTCTTTCACTTTATCGAAGAAGCTTGCGGAGTGCTCGACCGGCTTGTTTTGGACTTTCAGCGTGTCGCGAAGCTCCTGGAGCAGATGGCGCTGATCGCGCGTGAGCTTCGAGGGCACTTCGACGCGAACGCTGATGTACATATCTCCACGGCCGCCGTGCGGATTGGGCAAGCCCTTGCCCTTGATGCGGAAAATCTGGCCGGATTGCGTGCCTTCGGGAATTTCCAGTTCCTCTTCGCCATTGAGCGTGGGAATGACGATCGTCGCACCCAAGGCGGCTTGCGGAAAGCTGATGGGAATCGTGCTGTAGAGATCGGCGCCGCGGCGCTCGAAGAACGGATGTTCCTTCACTTCCAGAAAAATGTACAAATCTCCCGGAGGGCCACCGTTCACTCCCGGCTCGCCTTGGCCAGCCATGCGCAGGCGCGTGCCGGTTTCGACTCCTGCCGGAACGCCGACCTCTAGCGTGCGCTCGCGTTCCATGCGGCCCTGCCCCCGGCAATTCGGACATGCTTCGCGAATCACTTGTCCCGCGCCCTGGCACGCCGGGCACGTGCGCGTGATGGAGAAAAATCCCTGCTGGTACGACATTTGGCCGCGGCCGCCGCAGGTGCGGCAAGTGGACATACCGGTGCCGGCTTTTGCGCCAGTTCCCTTGCAGTTCTCGCAAACTTCGTGGCGCGTCAAGCGAACTTGCGTGGTGACGCCGGCCGCCGCTTCCTCGAAGCTCAGAGAGACGTCGTAACGCAAATCCGTGCCGCGCTGGCCACGCGCGCCGCGCCCACGGCGCCCCGCGCCTCCGAAGGCCTGATCAAAGCCGAAAAGGTCGCCGAAGATGTCCTGAAATTCCTCGAAGATCGATGCGTTGAATCCGCTTGTATCGAAGCCGCGTCCATTCAGGCCCGCGTGGCCGAAGCGGTCGTAGATGGAGCGCTTCTGCTCGTCCGAAAGCACGCTATAGGCTTCGCTGCACTGGCGGAACTTTTCCTCGGCTTCCTGCTTCTTGTCGGGATTGCGGTCGGGATGCCATTTCAGCGCGGCCTTGCGGTAGGCGGACTTAATCTGGTCCGCGCTCGCGGTGCGCTCGATCCCTAAAACTTCGTAGTAATCAATCTGGTCGGCGTTCGCCATAACTGCTGGATTCCTCCCCTAATGCCCACCGTAATACCGAGCGCCGCGCAGACCACCCCGGTGCGCGCGGCGCCAAAAATCGAACTCTCCTGGCAATTCCGTAAGCAAATTAAACGTTACTCGTCCGTCCTGGACACACGCGCGGATTCTGATTTCGGCTCCGTGGCCACGCGGACCATAGCCGGCCTCAGCACGCGCCCGTGAAGCAGGTAACCTGGCTGCAATTCCCCAATGACGATGCCATCGGCATGGTCGGCCGTCTCAACGCGTTCGATGGCGTGGTGGAAATGAGGATTAAATTCCTGATCCACAGCCTCGATGCGTACCAATCCCTGCTTGGCGAGCGTCTCCCACAGCTGCCGACGGATCAGCTCGAAGCCTTTGCGGTATTCGACGTAGGCCGAATCGCGCGACTCCGAAAGCGCGCGGTCAAAGGCATCCAGCACCGGCAACAAGTGGTCGATCAGAGCTTCCGTTGCTCGCTCGCGATCCTGCGCGCGCTCTTTTTCAACGCGCTTGCGGTAATTTTCGAAATCCGCTTGCCGGCGGACGAGCGTATTCATCAAATCTTGCTTTTCGGCGAGAAGCTTTTGCATCTGGTCGGACTCGCCGCGCGGTTTTTCCTGAGCCGCCGCGTTTTCCGCGGCTCCCGGCGCTGTTTCCGCGGCATCAGGCTTAGTCTGTTTCTCTTTCGCTGGATCGCTATGCGACATCGCTAACTTCCGCTCCCTTGTGCGTTGTCTGAAAATAGCTGGGCCATAAAAGCGACAGCGGTGATGACGCGCTCGTAATGCATGCGCATCGGCGCCAAAATTCCGAGTGTTCCTTGCACTTGATCGTTCGCGGAATACGACGCGGAAACGAGCGCCAGGTGCTTCCCCGCGTTGGACATTTGGTCCACGCCGAATTCGACGTGAACGGGCTCGGGCGCCTCGATACATCCACTGAGCAAGTTGATCAGGCGGTCTTTCTCCTCGATTGCCTCCAAAAGCTCGCGCAATTGCTCTTGGCTGGTGAACTCCATCGCCGCGGCAATCTGCGCCGCGCCCTCGACGTAAATCTTGCGCTCGCTATCGTCGCCGAGCACTGCCGGGTCGCAGAGCATCAGAGCCGCTCCGGCAAGACGTCCGTATTGCTCCCGGTCGCGCTGCAACTGTAGCTGCAAGTCGGCGCGAATGGCTTCGAGAGTCCAGCCGGAGTAGTGCTGATTCAGATAGGCGGACACGCGATCAAGTTCGTGCTGAGCAATGTCGCGCTCCGGGCGAATCAGCTTGTCGCGCGTGACGCCGCCGGTAGTCACCAAGACCACGAGAACGCGATGATCGGGCACGGCGATAAAACGCACGTGCTCGACAACCGTACGAGCCAGCGGCGGCGAAATGAAGATGCCCAGGCCTCGTGAAACGGCGGAGAGCACGTGGCTGGCACGTTCCATCACCGCTTCGGGCGTTTGCGCCGCCTCGAGTTCGCGGCGAATCCACTGGCGATCTTCGGGACTAGCGGTGGCTTGCGCCGCAACCTGTTCCACAAAAAAGCGATAGGCAGCGGCCGTCGGCACGCGGCCAGCAGAGGTGTGCGGCTGATAGAGATAGCCGCCCTCTTCGAGGTCAGCCATCACGTTGCGAACGGTAGCAGGGCTGAGCGGTTCCACATGGCGGAGCGCAATGCTACGCGAGGAGACCGGCTCACCAGTCTCGATGTACGTGCGCACCACGTCTGTAAGAATTTGCTGGTGCCGCTTCTGTTGAAGGACCGCCAGAGCCATGGCTCCCTCGCACCCCATGCGTCCAGCGGTTCCGCGACCACGCTGGACACGCGTGCCCTCTTCAAAGTTTAGTCGCGACGAAATTTGGCGTCAACTTGCCGCTGCGCGGGCGTTTTCGTGAGCGAACCACGCATAGTCGTCGTCCATGAGCCGCAACAGCACCTGCCGATCCAGGGGCATGCTTTCGAACATTCTCCCCCGCAAGCAGATCTAAGCATCCACGTCGGGTATCTGGTCGAGCTGAATCAGCCAGGCGCTGGCCTCAGCGTCGCTCGGGGCGCGGTAATCGCTACGAGGAGAAAGCGAGCCGCCCGAGCCGACTTTCGGAGCATTGGGCAAGGCGCTGCGCTTGAATTGGCTGAATTTGAAGAAGCGATCCAGGAATACACCCAGCCAGCGCTTAATATCCGCGATGGAATATTGATGCCGCTTGCTTTCGGGAATGTCCGGCCAATTCCCCTTTTTGTGATCGTGCCACGCCGACCACGCTAAAAAGGCGACCTTTGTTGGCGCGTAGCCAAATCGCAGCGTGTAGTACAGATGGAAATCCTGAAGCTCGTAGGGGCCAACGACGTCCTCGGAACGCTGCGCGGCGTGGCCGTTTCCGTCCGGCGGGACAAGCTCCGGACTGAACTCAGTTTCGAGGACTTCTTTAAGGACTTGACTGGCCTCCGCGCCGAGCTGGCCCGATTCGGCCTCCCAGCGGATCAAGTATTGAATCAGCGTTTTGGGCACGCTCGCGTTCACGTGATAGTGGGCCATGTGATCGCCGACGCCGTAGGTGCAATAGCCGAGCGCCAGTTCGCTAAGGTCGCTGGTGCCGACCACCAGTCCGCCCATTTGATTCGCCACACGGAACAGATGACTCGTCCGCTCGCCCGCTTGCACGTTTTCAAAGGTGGTATCGAACACGGGCTGCCCGGTGGCAAAGGGATGGCCGATGTCCTTGAACATCTGCATGCAGCTGGGGCGGATATCGATCTCGCGGCTCTCGCAGCCAATGGCGGACATCAGGCGGCGCGCCTGCTGAAGCGTGCGCTCGCTCGTCGCGAAACCCGGCATGGTGACGCCAAGAATGCCCTTGCGCGGAAGATTCAGCGCATCCATCGCGCGCGCACACACGATGAGCGCCTGCGTGGAATCCAGCCCGCCGGAAATACCCACGATCGGGCGATTCACGCGCGTGGATTGCAGCCGTTTCGCAAGGCCCTGCACCTGAATTTCATAGACTTCGCGCGAGCGCTCGTCGCGGCTCAGCGATTCACTCGGAACGTACGGGAAGCGCTCCGGCAGGCGCTCCAGATGGACCGGACGGTCCAGAGGAACCTTGGCCTCAAAACACACGGTGCGAAATTCAGCGATCTGCTGCTGGTAATCGCGGACAGACATCCCGAAGCTGTTTTGCCTCATGCGATCCGCCACGAGCCGGTCCAAATCGATATCGGCGGCCAATACTTGCGCCGTGCGCGAAAACCTTTCGCTCTCCGCAACGCGCGTAGCGTTTTCGTAGATTAGGCCATGGCCGTCCCAAGCGAGATCGGTGGTGGACTCGCCCGGCCCGGCGGCACAATAAATGTAAGCAGCCAGGCAGCGGCCGGACTGGTCCGCAACTAGCAACCGCCGGAAATCTTCCTTGCCAACGGTCACATTCGAGGCCGAGATGTTAACGAGCACCGTGGCCCCTGCCAGCGCTGCGTAGGACGATGGCGGAATGGGCACCCACAGATCCTCGCAAACTTCCACGAAAAATGTGAATAGCGGCTGGTCCTCCGCCTGAAAAAGCAGCCGATTGCCAAAAGGAATGTCGCGCTGCCCGGCAAAATCAATGGCACTACGATGCGCGTGCGGAGCGGGGGTGAACTGCCGCATCTCGTAGAATTCGCGGTAGTTCGGCAGATAGGTCTTGGGGATGATGCCGAGCAGCCGACCCCGGTGCACGACCGCCGCGCAGTTAAACAGCAGATGATCGACCTGGATCGGCAGCCCGACAATCGCGATCGTGGGCAGGTCGCGTGAGGCGTCCAGCACGCGGACAAGCGCGTCGCGGCTTGCGTCCAACAGCGCTTGCTGATGAAACAGGTCTTCACAGGAATACGCCGAAAGCCCCAATTCGGGGAAAGCCATCAATAGCGCGTCCCGTCGCGCGGCCTGGCCCATCAAGGCAATCACTTGCGCGGCATTAAACGCCGGATCGGCCACGCGCACTTCGGGGATTCCCAGCGCCACGCGGACGAAATTGTGGCGGTACAGGTTAAAGAAGCTTGTTGGATGGCTCATGTTCGGCTGTTATGGGCGAAGAAACTTCCCGTCAGGGCATCTCGCCGGTTCGCCCAATCTGGCCAGTTAATCGAACCCCAGCTAACTTTATATGGGATAAATCGAATACGCACAAGTCGCAGAAAGCAAACTGTTTCGCGTCCTAAGAGCGGAGTCAACCGCAGCCTCACGCGCCGTGGCGGCGCTTGTTAACCCAGGCGAGAAAGCGCCCCATGCGCGCCCGCTCGCGCCAAAGAAGCGAGAAAAACTGGCCAGCAGTTAGATGCGCCGCTTGCGCGCCGAAAAACGTCTCTAGCCGCCACTGGATGTATGGCGATTTCCACGGCCGCAGGCGATAACCCTTGGAGATGATCCAATAGTAGCGTAGAGCGTTGAGCATGAGCTAACGCCCCCGCCTATCCGGCGATTCTGGCGCTGCGTTTTGTCGAATCACGGAAGCGGGCGCACCCAGATGCGCTCCGTGGCAGGCTTGCCGAGATGAATGCGCGCGGAGCTGCGTCCGGCGACGGTAACGGCCATCGTCTGATCGTATTGTTGCCCGAGGATTCGCAGCCGTGCCGAAGGCCGCAGGCGCCGCTGCTCGAGGAACTCCAGAAACAGCGGATCTTTCTCGTAAACGCGCAGGATTTCGTATGAATGCCCCGGCTTCGCTTCCGATAGCCGCATCGCGCCAAACTGCCTCCGCAGCCGCGACATGCCTCCGAAGAGCGGCACGCCATGCGGGCAGCGGCTATCGCGTCCAAAGCGGGCGAGTAGCAGCCGCACGATCTCGGGCGACATGCCGTGCTCTAGATGCTCCGCTTCTTCGTGCGCGCGCGACCATTCGAGGCCGATCACGTCCGTAAGCAGCTTTTCGGCCAGCCGATGGCGCAGAACGAGGTGATGCGCCGCGCCTTTGCCCTTGGGCGAGAGCGCAATGCGGCCTCCGCGGAGCACGCGCAGATAGCCGCCACGCGCCATGCGTTTTAGCGCCGCCGTAACGGCTGGTGGAGTGACGCCCAGGTCCTCCGCTAGACGCGCACTGATAGGCGCTTGGCCCTCCTGGACGATTTCCCAGATGGCCTTCAGGTAATCCTCTTGAGAAACGCTTGTCGTCGCGCGCGGCATTGACGCTTATTGTGCCTTGCGGCGGCTTTTCGCGCCACTACAACGCGCGCGCAAACCGTTGGCGGCTGCACGCGACGCTCGTCACGCGACCGACAGTACGATTTTTCCAAACTGCTCGTGATTTTCGAGGCGCTGGTGCGCTTCGGCCACCCGTTCGAGAGGCAGCACGCAATCAATCACCGGCCTCAGCAAGCCGCGCTTGAAGAGTTCCAGCACAGCGAAGAGTTCCGACTTCGCACCCATGAACGAGCCGAGGATCGAGAGATGCCGCGCGAAAATATACCCAATGTTGAGTTTGCCGTCGAAGCCCGTTGTTGCGCCGCACGTGACCAGGCGTCCGCCGCGCGCCAGGCTGTAGATGCTCTGCTCCCACGTGGTCTGACCGACGTGCTCGAACACCACGTCCACGCCGCGCCCGCCGGTTAGCCGCTTCACCTCGCGCGCGAATTCTCCGCGGCTGGGCACCACATCGTCCGCGCCTAATTCTTTCGCCCTGGCGAGCTTGGCCTCTGAACTGGACGCCGCGATCACGCGGGCACCAACGGCTTTGGCTATCTGAATCGCGGCCGAACCGACTCCGCTGCTCGCTCCGATCACCAGCACTTCTTCCGATGGGCGCAATCGCGCACGGGTTAGCAGCATGTGCCAGGCCGTCAGAAAAACCAGCGGCACGGCGGCAGCTTGCTCGAACGTGAGGGCACCGGGAATCAGGACCGCGTTGACCGCAGGAGACTTCACGAATTCCGCATAGCCGCCTTGTACGGCGGAGCCGAAAAGCGTATAGCTTTTGCAAAAATTATCGTTGCCGGCGATGCACTGTTCGCATTGGCCGCACGAAATCCCAGGCGCAAGCAACACCTTGTCGCCCACGCGAACATTGGTCACGGATGGCCCAATTTGGGCGATTTCGCCGGCGATATCGCTGCCCAAAATGTGCGGAAACTCCAGCGGCTGAGTGGGAAGTCCGCGCCGGAGCCACAGGTCCAGATGATTCAGCGCGCAGGCGCGAACACGAACCAGCACCTCGTTCGCGCTAATTTGCGGCTCGGGCATTTCGGCTGCGCGCAGCACCTCCGGACCGCCGTACTCCGTGAGCACCACTGCTTTCATTTGTAGTCTCCCATTCCAGCGAAAAACACGCAGGAAACTAGCATCAGGAACTCCCGCTGTCTAGCCGTTCGGACTCTGTGTCTTTGTCCGCAGTGGCCCCATCGCGGAATTGACACGACCGGGAAGCGGACGTACGCTTTTGTAGATCATGGACATATTTGAAGAAGTCGTGCGCATGCGCAAAGCCGGCGAACGCGGCGCGCTGGCGACCATCGTTCATACCAATGGTTCAATTCCGAGCTACGAAAGCTCGCGAATGCTGGTGCGCGAAGACGGCTCCGTGGCCGGCACCATCGGCGGCGGCTGCGTAGAGGCGGAAGTCTGGGCGGCGGCGAAAGAAGTGATGCAGCAGGAGCAGCCGCGCAAAATGGTCTTCAATTTGAACCACGATGCTGACTACGACATAGGCCTGATCTGCGGCGGCACGCTGGAGATTTTTGTCGAACCGCTGCTTCCGCAGCCGATGCTCTATATTTTTGGCGGCGGGCACGTTTCTCTGGCCGTGGCGCGCGCCGCAAGCGCCGCGGGATTTGGGATCGGCGTGATCGACGACCGCGCGTCTTTTGCCAACATGGAGCGCTTCCCGATGGCCACTGCGGTCCACGCATCGTACCAGGAAGCCTTTGAAAAGCTGAAGCCGAATGCCTCAAGCTATCTGGTGATCGTTACGCGCGGACATAAAGATGATATGCGCGTGCTGGCCTGGGCCGTGCGAACTCCGGCGCGCTACATCGGCATGATCGGCAGCAAGCGCAAAGTGATCTCGGTTTACAAGGCGCTCGAACGCGAAGGCTATTCGCCGGAGGAGTTCGAGCATGTGAACGCGCCGGTCGGACTCGACATTGGCGCGCTTTCGCCCGAGGAAATCGCTGTGAGCATCACCGCCGAAATGATAGCCGTGCGCCGAAATGCCAAAAATCTGCCGCACAAGGCAGTAAAACTCGCGCGCGCCGCAAGCCTGCCGAAAGCATAGTCGATACATGAATCCATCCCGCACCGCCGCACCGCTTCCTCTCGCAGCCGTTATTCTTGCAGCCGGCGAGTCTCGTCGCATGGGCACTCCCAAGGCGTGTGTTGAATGGCTTAAGAAGACCTTCGCTGAACGGCTGCTTGAAGCGACGCGCCACCCGCGTGTCGGAATCACGCGCATTGTGATCGGCGCCTATCAAGACGAGGTCAGACGGAAACTGAATTGGAGCCCAAAGGACATCGTCCTGAATGCCGCATGGGAAAATGGGCAGCTTTCGTCCGTCCAAGAAGGCATACGGAGTCTGCCGCAGGGAGCCACCAGCGGTATGATCCTCTGCCCGGTTGACCATCCGGTCATCGATCAGGAGATTGTTACAGAACTGGTTGAGGAATTCGACTCCAGCGGCAAAGCCATCGTGCTTCCCACTTATAGGGGCAAGCGCGGCCATCCGGTCATCTTTCGCGCCGACCTTTACTCTGAACTTCTCGATGCTTCGCCAGACATTGGCGCCCGGCAGGTGGTTTGGGCGCACTCGGATGATCTGCTCGCAGTAGCAACGGATTGGGAAGGCGTCGTATTGAACATCAACGACCGACAGGCACTCGAAGCGTGGACCCGCAAGTTCGAGATACAGAGCACCCGCGAACTAAAGCTTCCGAACTAGCGCCGCGACCGCATCGACGCACAACTGAGCCGCGTGGAACGTCGCGGGCGGCAAACCGCCCAGCTCCCGCGAAATCTCTTCCGCGGAAATCGACCGGGCCTGCGCCGGAGATTTTCCAACTAGCAAATCGGTAAGCACCGAACTGGACGCAATGGCGGCCGTGCAGCCCTGCGTCTTAAATTTCGCCTCGGCGATGCGGCTGTTGTCCAGGCGGGCGCTCAGCCGCAAAACGTCGCCGCAGACGGGGTTCGTCACCTCCACGGTGGCCGTGGCGTCCGGCAGGTCTCCAGCATTATGGGGATTGCGAAAGTGATCGAGCAGGCGGTCGCTAAACACGTCCGAAAGTATAGAGCACCAGCGATGATGTGCAAACGTTTCGTCCCCGCCGCGCAAAAATTTCACAACCTTCTTCCCATTTTCGGAATCTGATTGACAGGAGTGGGTTTACGGGTTAATTTCTAATTTCCCGAGCCCTAGCTCTCTTGTCAGGGCGCAAGAGAGTTGGTCACCAAATTGGCCTACAGTAATAAATCAGGAGAATGCAGATGCGACGATTGGGATGCTTTCTCACCCTCGTGTTGGCTCTTGCCTTTAGCGCAAACCTGGCCTTCGCGAAGAGTGGGGATGGGAAGCTCAAGATAAAGGTTTCTCCGAAGCAGGCGTATGTATTCATTGACGGGAAGGCGATGCGGGAGGGTAGCCGCTCATTTACGCTTAGCCCGGGGAAGCACACCGTTGAGGTGGTGAATTACGGCTATCAGTCATCGACGCAGGACGTCGATATACAAGCTGGTAAAGCGACGCCCTTGGATGTGAAGCTCCAGTCGGAGGGCGGCAAAGTGTCAGGCCCCTTCGGGTTGGTTATCATCGAAGGCGATCCGCGGGCGGCAGTCCTTTCCAATGGCGATACGCCCGGCTACTTCGTCGGGCACGTGGACGAATTCAATAACGATTTCATCTGGCATCAGAATCTTCTGTTGCCTCCCGGAACGCACCATCTGACCGTCACGCACGAAGGCAAAACGGTCTGGTCCGGCGACGTAAACGTGCAAGCCGACAAGAAGACAGTCGTCTATCTGAAGAACGGCAAGACAAAGACGGTGAACTGGAAGCGCGGCGACAAGATCAAGGACGTGCCGCGATTCAAGGCGGGAGTCGCCAGCGCGCAGGTGGCTGTTGCTCCGGTTACCGGCAGCTTCAGCGCCTCGAACGCCAACATCAACTGCGGCCAGTCCTCGACTCTGAATTGGCAGAGCACGGATGCCGTGGATACGAACATCAGCAACATCGGCAACGTGCAGGCCAGCGGCAACCAGTCAGTGTCGCCACACGCCACCACGACGTATGACTTCACGGCCAAGGGTCCCGGCGGCACGTACACGGGAAATTCCACCGTCAACATCAACACCAAGGTGGACGCCAGCATCAGCGCCAATCCCACGGACGTCACCTATCACAAGATTGGCGATAAGGTGATTCAGCAAGGTTCGACCACGCTGACATGGCAAACCTCCAATGCCGACTCCATCACCGTGGACGGCCAGACGGTTCAGGCCAGCGGCAATGAAACCGAGCAGCCGACCCCGGCTGATACTTCCGAAGTTCCGCAAGGCCAGCCGGCACGCACGATCGACGAAACCAAGAACTACACCCTGCACGCAACGAACGTCTGCGGCGGCTCGGCGGACGAAACTGCTGCGGTACACATCACCGGCACGATCGAGCCGATCCCCCAGGTGACGCTGCAGAGCATCTTCTATCCGACCGCGTATCCCTCCGAGAGGCATGCGCAAGTCGGGCTGGTAAAGAGCCAGCAGGATGAATTGCAGACGCTCGCTACCGGGTTCAAAAAGTACCTGGAATACGATCCCGATGCGAAGCTCTCGATCGAGGCATACGCGGACATCCGCGGTTCGGTGCACTACAACCAGGACCTCAGCGAACGCCGCGTCGAGCGCGTCAAGCAATTCCTCGTCGACCAGGGAATTTCGGGCGATGCGATTGAGACGGCAGCGTACGGCAAGCAGCGCCCGCTTCCGCGCGCGGACGTCAAGCAGTTGGAGTCCACCAACCCGCAAGCGCAGCCGAAGTTCATGGCACGGCGAGGCAATGCGGACTGGCTGGCTTACAACCGCCGCGTCGATATCATCCTTCTGCCGTCGGGCAAGAAGTCAACGCAGTTCTATCCCAATGCTGCGCCGGACGCTCGCCTGATCTGGCAGGAGCCCATGCCGTCGCTCCGCAAAGTCGAAGCGGCATCGCAGTAGTTCCTTCGGCCCTGCATTCTCGCGCGCCGGAGAGCTAGCCTAGCTCTCCGGCGCGTCTTTTGTTTTAAGGCACGGAAGATTCCAGTTTCGGTTCGCGTAAGGGCGCGTACGCATGCTCGTGGTTGCCGCACTAATCCAATTGGAGGGAAAGCTGCTGGTATGCCAGCGGCGCCACGGCGGCCCATTCGAACTGCAATGGGAGTTTCCCGGCGGCAAGGTCAAACCTGGCGAATCGCTGGAGGCCGCGCTGGAGCGGGAACTTCGCGAAGAACTAAACGTCGCGGCGCGAATCGGCCGCGAGATCTATCACACTCGCCACAGATACGTGCAAATGGCTGACCCCGTTGAGCTGGTCTTTTTCACCGCGCAGATCGAGCCTAACCAAATCGAAAATCGCGTGTTTGAGCAAATCGAATGGCGCACCCCCGAAACGCTGCTGGAGTTGCCGTTCCTGGAGGCAGACCGCGAATTGATTGAGTTACTGGCGAGCAAAAAACTGAAGCTGTAGGAAAAGCGAAGTGCGCGGGTTAAATCGGCGGCGCGTCGTGCACGTCAAACGAGACCAAGCCTTCCTCAAGCCGGCTCTTCAAGATTTCCAGCAGCCGCACGCAGCGGTTCCAGCGCAGGATAGCGTCGTCGTTTTCCGCGGGACGAATCGCTTCCGCGTCGGCGTAGCACGAAAGCGCCTGCTCCAGCAGCGGAAGCAGCGTGTGCGGCGGCTGCCCCGCCTGAATTTGCGCCTTGGCGCGGCGCTCGTAAAGCAGGCCGGTGTGGTATAGCCGCTCGTACTTGTCGGAAAGTTTTTCGAACGCCTCTTTGGCCTCGCGATAGCGGTCCGTGCCCACGCCGAGGAACTGATCGGTAAGAGCCAGCCCCAAAAGCCGCAGCGCCTGCTGATTCGCGGGGTCGAGCGCCAGAATATCGCGGCAAATCGACTCGGACTCCTCCGGGTCGTTCAAAAAGCGGTATCGCTCCGCCTTCGAAGTGGCTTCCGGAATTCCGGCCTTGGAAATCAACTTGAGCTTGTAATCCATCGCAATCGCTTCGATGAACCCCGCCATTACGCCGTCTTTGCGCCGCGGATTTTCCGCCACAATTTCGCCAGCGGGTCGTAAAACTCATCCACCACGCGCTCTTTCAACGGGATGATGGCGTTATCCGTGATGTGAATCTCTTCGGGGCAGACCTCGGTGCAGCACTTCGTAATGTTGCAGAATCCGATGCCCAGCGTTTTCTTCAGCAACGGCACCCGGTCCGCGCCATCCAGCGGATGCATCTCCAGCGACGCTGTACGGACGAAAAAGCGCGGCCCGCCGAAATCATCCTTCTTCCCGTGGTCGCGCAGGACGTGGCATACGTCCTGGCACAAAAAGCATTCGATGCACTTCCTAAATTCCTGGACGCGGTCCACGTCTCGCTGGTACATCTTCCATTCCACTCCCGGCCGCGGCTGAAATGGCGGGATCTTTTTGTTCACCCGGTAATTCCAGGAAACGTCCGTCGCCAGGTCCTTGATCAGCGGAAAAGTCTTCAGTGGACTGATCGTGACCGGCTGGTCGAGCGGCAGATCGTCCATGCGCGTCTTGCACATCAGCCTTGGCCGTCCGTTCACTTCGGCCGAACACGATCCGCACTTCCCAGCCTTGCAATTCCACCGTACCGCCAAGTCGGGCGCTTGGTGCGCTTGGACGGAATGCACCGCGTCCAGCACCACCATCCCCGGCACAAGCGGCACCACATAATCGACGTGCTTGCCGGTCTCGCCCTCGCCGCGAAAAATCCGCATCGTCGCTTCGGCCATGCTCTTGCCTCCGCTGCCAAAACGCTTCGCCGCCGTTATTTCGCGGCGACTGCTTCCTCAGCCAGCAACTGCTTCAGCTCGTCTGGTATTTCCGGCCTCGGAACTTCGAACAGCGTCATCTCCCCGCTTCGGTCGACGATGACGTGGTTCTTGCGGCCCCACTCCTCTTCCGTCTTCGGGAAATCCAGACGGCTGTGTGCTCCGCGGCTTTCTTTGCGCGCCAGCGCCGCGTGCGTGCACGCTTCCGACACAATCAGCATGTTTCGCACATCCTGAGACAAATGCCAGCCCGGGTTGAACAGCCGCGAACCCTCCACGCGCATTCGTTTGGCGCGCTCTTTCAGCCCTTCCAACTCCGCCAAAGCCTTTTTGAGGTCATCTTCGTTCCGAAAGATGCCTACTAACGTCTGCATGGTTTCCTGCAAATCGTGATGAATCTGATACGGACTGTCGCCTTCCGGTCTTTCAAATGGCGCCAGCAATTCGCGCTCGGCTTCGTCAATTTGCCCCTGATCGACCGCTGGGGCCGTGGTTTTCTTCGCGTGCTCGGCTGCCGCCAGCCCGGCGCGCCTCCCAAACACCAGCAAATCCGATAGCGAGTTCCCTCCCAGCCGGTTCGCTCCGTGCAATCCCGCCGCGGCCTCGCCTGCCGCGAAAAGGCCCGCAATTGACGATTGTCCCGTTTCTGCTTCCACGCGAATCCCGCCCATCACGTAATGGCACGTCGGCCCCACTTCCATCGGCCCTTTCGTGATGTCCACGTCCGCCAGTTCCTTGAACTGGTGATACATCGACGGCAGCTTGCGTTTCACGTACTCCGCCGGCTTGTGGGAAATATCCAGGAACGCGCCGCCGTGCGGGCTCCCCCGCCCTTCGCGCACTTCGGTATAAATCGACCGCGCCACCACGTCGCGCGTGGAAAGCTCCATGCGCTTCGGATCGTACTTCTGCATGAAGCGCTCGCCGTCTTTGTTGCGCAGGATGCCGCCCTCGCCGCGCACAGCTTCCGTCACCAAAATTCCCTGCACTCCCGGAGGCCAGACCATCCCCGTCGGATGGAATTGCACGAATTCCATGTCCAGCAGCTCGGCGCCGGCGCGATACGCGAGCGCCATGCCGTCGCCCGTGCATTCCCACGAATTCGACGTGATCTTCCAGCACTTCCCGATCCCGCCGGTGGAAATCACGATGGCCTTCGCGCGAAAAATGACGAACCTGCCCGATTCGCGCCAGTAGCCAAACGCTCCCGCCACGCGGTCGCCATCCTTCAGCAGCCGCGTGATCGTGCATTCCATGAAGACGTCGAAGCCCATCTGCACGCCGCGATCTTGCAGCGTGCGGATCATTTCCAGGCCGGTGCGGTCGCCCACGTGGCAAAGCCGCTTGTACGTGTGCCCGCCGAACGCGCGCTGCATGATGTCGCCGCTGTCCGTGCGGTCGAAAAGCGCGCCCCATTGTTCCAGCTCGCGAGCCCGGTCCGGCGCTTCCTGCGCATGCAGTTGCGCCATGCGCCAGTTGTTCAGTAATTTCCCGCCGCGCATCGTGTCGCGGAAGTGGGTCTTCCAGTCGTCGGCCTTATCGACGTTACCCATCGCCGCTGCCAAGCCGCCCTCGGCCATTACTGTGTGAGCCTTGCCCAGCAGCGATTTGCACACCACGGCCACGCGCGCGCCGTGCGCCAGCGCTTCGATCGCCGCGCGCAAACCCGCCCCGCCCGCGCCGATGATCAGGACGTCGTATTCGTGGCTTTCGTATTTTGGAGTCACAGCAGTCGGATATCCTTCAGCATTCCGGCGGCAAGCAGCCGGATATACAGGTCCGTCAGTCCCACGGAGATCATGCTCACCCACGCCCAGAACATATGATGCTCGTTCAGCCGCGTAACTCCCTGCCAGAGCTTGTGCCGCGCCTGCGCGGAAGCGGTACACGAAAAGCAATCCAGCCCGCCGCCGGTGAGATGCCTCCACGCATGGCAACCGAACGTATAGCCCGTCAGCAGGACCACGTTCACCAGCATGATCACCGTGCCGACGCCCAGCCCAACGCCATTCGGGAAGAAAAACGCGCGGATCGCGTCGTACCACAGCACCACCAGAAAAAATACCGCCACGTAGAAAAAATACCGGTGTACGTTCTGCAGGATGAACGGAAACGACGTCTCGCCGCAGTACCGTTTATGGCCCTTCTCGCTCACGGCGCAAGCCGCCGGATCGGCAAAATAGCCGCGATAGTACGCTTTCCGGTAGTAGTAGCACGTCATGCGAAATCCCAGCGGCCCCCACAGGATCAAAATCGCCGGAGAAATCAGCCGTGGCAGCCAGTGATGCTGCGGATCGATCAGCGGCGAATAAAAAGGTGAGAGATACGGATCGGACCAGTAGAGTGTCGCTTCGTGGGGCCACACGGCCCGCCACGTGGCGTAAACCGCGAATATGCTGAACACGATGACGAACGGCCAGTTCTCCAGCCACCACGCGTCGTGCCGTTCCGTTCGCGGCCGCCGCATTTCCGGCATGGAAGCGATGCTGTTTGGTGTTGGTGTCGCCGTCTGCGCCACAATCCCATCCTTTCGGGGCCTTAGCCTATTCGAGAAATCCCATTTTGCAAGCGGAATCTTGCCGCATCGCGGCGGTTTCTCCGCGCAGCGCCAGATGTATCCCTCTGGCTATATCAGCGTCCGCCCGCCATCCACCACCATCGTCTGCCCTGTGACGAAATCCGCTTTCACCAGATAGGCCACCGCGTCCGCGATGTCTTCGCCGCGGCCGGTCCGGTGCAGCGGCACGCGCTCAACGTAGTCCCTGATGTGTTCGCTCTGCCGAATCTCGTCGCCGGGAAACTCGATCGTTCCCGGCGCCACGCAATTCACCAGAATCTCCGGCGCCAGCGCGCGCGCCAGGCAGCGCGTCAGCATGATTACGCCCGCTTTCGATACGCAGTAGTGCGTGTACGCCGACCACGCCAGCAATCCGCCCAGTGACGCGAGATTCACGATTCGTCCGCGTCCTTGCTTCTTCATGATCGGAGCCGCTTCTTGCGCGCACAGGAATTGCGACTTTAGGTTGACGTTCATGATCCGATCCCATTGCTCGTCCGAGAGTTGCTCGAACTTCGCCGGAAAAAATACGCCCGCGTTGTTCACCAGGATGTCGATGCCTCCGAATTCGCGCTCCGCGGCGGCCATCAGCTTCTTTACGTCCGTGCGCCGCGTCACGTCGGCTTGCACCGCGACAGCGCGCCCTCCCTTCGACGCAATCTCGCGCACCACCTCTTCTGCCTCGGCTTTCGACGTAGCGTAATTCACCACCACGGCTGCGTGTTCGGCCGCCAAGCGCAGCGCAATGCTTCTCCCAATCCGCTTTGCCGCGCCCGTGACCACTGCCACCTGTCCATCCAGCGGCTTTTCCGGCATTTCCCCGCCTCCTCAAATCCCGCCCACCGCGAACGACACATTATCATCGCCTGCGCACCCAGCGCGGACTAACCATTTCGGAACGCATGTCCCGCCTTGGAACCGCCCGAGCACCGTCTAGATCGGGTCCGCACCCATTCTTTTGCGAATTTCCTAGCAATATCAACGATTGCTGCTACATGCGACTTCGGCCCGCGCTTTGCATAACTGACATGCCGGTGCACCCTCTGGAGTGTGCCAGAGCGGCAGGCACGCTCGCATCTGCGGTCGCGCCTTCGTCGCACCAGTCTCGGAGATTTCTTACGTGCCGGTACGCCGCAAAACTTTAATCCTCGTCGCAGCCGTGGTGGCAGCCTTTCTCGGCATTGGCTACGTCGCATTCCGTCTTTTACTTCTCAGCCGCCTCGCTCCAGGCGAAACGAACGCCATCCGGCTCTACATCGCCGCCGGCTTGCTGCTCTCGGGCGTCGTATTCGGCGGCATCGTCCATTTGCTCTTGGAGAAATCGGTGGGTTCTCGCCTTGCCGCGCTCAACGCTTCAATCGAGGGTATCGCCGGCGACGTCAACGAAAACACTAGCCACGCCCGCGCTGGTCGCGACGAACTGGCATCACTGGGCAACGCCGTACGCAACATGATCGATGCCCTGCGTCGCTCCGAAAGCCAGCGCGACGAGATTCTCGCTCGCCATCGAATTTTCATGAACAATCTTCCCGCCATCGCCGCCATCAAGGACGATGCGGGCCGCTATGTGTACTTCAACGAGCCGATGGCCAGGATCTTCGACCTGAAAGCCGAGCATCTCCAAAACCCTTTGGAGCGTTCCTGGATTCCGCCTGACATCCAGGAACACATTCGCAGCCACGATCTCGAAGTCCTCCGCCTTCTCTGCCCAATGGAGTTCGAGGAAATGGTACCCACTCCCGATGGCGCCGAGCATTTTTGGCTGACTCTTCGGTTCCCGCTCACCGGTGCGGACGGAAAGGTCCTCGTCGGCATGGTTGGCATCGACATCACTCCTCGCAAGCGCGCCGAAGCTGAACTCAGCCTCGCGCGCGAGAGGGCCGAACTCGCCGCCCGTACCAAGACCGAATTTCTCGCCAGCATGTCTCACGAAATTCGCACGCCGATCAACGGCGTCATCGGCATGGCCGATCTCGCGCTCGAATCCGATCTCGGTCCCGAACAGCGCGAGTACCTCACCGTCGTCAAATCTTCCGGCCGCGTCCTGCTCTCTCTTTTCAACGACATTCTCGATTTCACAAAGATGGAAGCTGGCACGCTCGATTTTGAGCATATCGACTTCAATCTGCCCGCCGCTATCGACGCCATCGTTCGCTCGTTTACGCCCTCCGCGCGCGATAGCAAAATCGAACTGTTATCCCGTCTTGATCCCAGCGTGCCGGATGCCCTTCGCGGCGATCCCACCCGCCTCCGCCAGGTTCTGGTTAATCTCCTGCAATTCGCCATGAAGGTCACCCCTTCCGGCGAGATCGTGATCTCGGCCGACACGGAAATGCAAACCGAGGAAGAAGCCGTCCTGCACTTCAGCTTGCATATCTCCGCCGAAGGCATTTCCCTGCCCGATTTTTCTCCGTCATCGCCCGCGCTGGATGCTGAAGGCCCATCATTGGACCGGAACGGCTCGCAATTCGATGGCGTCAGACTTGGCATGGCAATCGCCACGCGGCTGGTCGAATTGATGGGTGGCCGCATTTGGATTGAGCCGGGACACGGTAGCACTCTTGCATTCAATGCGCGCTTCGATCTGCCCGGCCCGTTCGCGGATGCTGGCCGGCCCGCGCCTATGTCTCAGTTGCGCGGAGCGCGCGTAATCGTGGTGGACGACAATCTCGCGAACCGCCGCATCCTCGCGGACATGCTTACGTCCTGGCACATGCGAGTCACGCAGGCAGCTTGCGGCGAGGAATCTCTCGCCGAACTCGAACGCGCGCAGGCGCAGGGCGCTCCATTCGCGATAGCCATCCTCGACGGCCGCATGCCCGATATGGACGGGTTCACTCTCGCCGGGAAAATTCGAGCCGACGCTGCCCTGTCCCGCGTGGCGCTCATCCTGCTCACCTCCGCCGGGTTGCGTGGCGACGCCGCCCGCTGCCGCGATATTGGCATCAAAGCTTATCTGCCGAAGCCCGTCGGCCCCGCTGACCTTCTGGACGCCATACGCCGCATCCTGGGACAATCGGCCGTTTGGAACCCGGAGTCATCCGTCTTGCTGACTCGCCATTCGCTTCGCGAAGCGCGCCGCAATCTGAAGATTTTAGTTGCAGAGGACAATGCCGTTGACCGCACGCTCGCGGTCCGCCTTCTCGAAAAGCGCGGCTACACGGTAGAAATCGCCGAAACCGGCCGCGCCGTCCTCAACGCGCTCGAGCTTCAGCCCTTCGACGCCATCCTCATGGACGTGCAAATGCCCGAAATGGACGGCCTCCAGGCCACCGCGGCCATCCGCAACCACGAGCGCCTCACCGGCCAGCACGTGCCCATCATCGCTATGACGGCTTACGCCATGAGCGGCGATAGGGAGCGCTGCCTCGCCGCCGGCATGGACCGCTACGTCTCCAAGCCGCTGAACATCCAGCACCTCTACCAAACCATCGACGAGCTTTCCGCCAGCCACCTTGCCCCATCCATCGCCTGATCCGGCGCGACTACGTCGCGCACTTCAGTCCGCGGCATCCCACTAGGGAAGGTCAGCTATAGTTAACTGGTCCTTTACGAGCGCAGCTACACGATGCCCGTCCGGGCTTATCGCCGGGTGAAGAATCGCCCACATGGGTTGTATCGGGATGCTCGCTAACTCCTCGCTTCTGGCCACATCGTAAACGATAACTCGCTCGGCAGTCATGTGACTGCTGATATCCAGCGCCGCCGCGCCGCCTTTCCACGTCGTAGCCGTAAGCGCCAGCCGGTTGCCGTCCTCACTTACGCTCGCGACGCCCTGCACGCCGGCATCCTCGTGCTTGACCAGCTTTACAGAGATAGTACGCCTAACTGCCCCGTCGGCCCCGTATTCCTGACGTCCAAAGAGAAACAGGTCGTCGCTAATCGCCGTCACTGGAAGGTGGACTACAACGGGAAGCTGCATTGGCCGCGAGAGGTCGCAAAGCGGCCAGCGGTACAGGATCGGGCCAGTTCCAATAGGCTCGTAGTTGAAATAAGCAAAGGCATCTGTGACAGATTGCGTCCAGCTCGGGATGTAAGATTGCGGCTGGACGCCGCGCGGTAACCCGCAGTGTCGGATATCTGAGTAATCGTCCATATTAACAACCGTGACAGGAGAAGCCGCATCCTGGGTGTCGAGGTAAAACGTGCGGCGGCTCAGCGACTGAAAGACCTCGCAATGAGGGCCGCAAGGCGCCAGGGCTTTCCATTCGGCTCGGTCGGCAGAATTCCGTACCAATATCTGAAGTTTATCGTCGGCGCGGGCTACGATGCGGTCGTGGTTATCCAGATAGATTCCATTTCCTAGCCAATTGTTCGTGGGTAGCGCGAGCGAGAGGTCCGGTTTATGGTCCACGCCGAACCGGATAATGCGGAGTAACAGGCCGGGATGCGAGCGTCTCACGAGGCCTTCATTTGGCCCGCGAACAGTAAAGCTGGCGAGAACCCTTCCCTGCGAGTCGATCGTGAGCTTTTGGCTGGGAAAACTATCGATTTCGCTGTCGATGCCAGCGATATGTCCGCGGCGCAGGAACAGGCGCCCAGGGTGCGGCGGCACCGGCGGCTGCCAGCCGAACGCCTCAAGCTTTATCTTGGTAACAGCCAATGCACCAGCGCGACCGGCCTCAGGTGTGACGAGGATCGTTAGTGCCAAGTAAATAAACAAAACCGCTCGAATGATGTTCCTCCAATGGCAGGAGATCATGGCCCAGGAGTTGCAAGCGGAACGCTTGAATTTAGGCTGCCGAGACCGACATCAACAACGAGATGCATTAGAGCTCCTAGCGGGAAGAGGGAATATGGATTTGCAGTATCAAGATGCAGGTTCGGGGTTCCCGAGATCACGCCATTCCAATGAATTGACGAAAATCCACCAAATCTGCATGCAGCACCCTCGCCCCCTCCCATGCAACCCGACATAAAGGAAGTATCGCCTGTATACAGGAAATTGGTATTACCACCTTTTGTTCCTTCGGGTGATAGAGATAAGGCGGGTGGCGCATGGTACGGCATTTCCTCCAGGGCATTATACTCAAGCGGCACGTTGCCGCGCGAGTGTGAGTGCCTCGGTTGATCTGCCGCAGATCGACGCTGCTGCTGAAGCTTTCGCACAACACGTTAGCTACGTCTCCCGCGCAAATCGAGTGGGTGCCGCACGCCTGGAGTTGGAGGCGTGCGCTCTTGAGTTTTCTCCAATCTCGCGACTGCAGGCTTCCATTCCGGATTCGGCGGACACAGCACCGGCCCGCCGATCGTATAATGACGGTAACTGCTCCACGGCCACGATTTCGGATGATCGACCAATCCTCTCCGCACCGGGTTGAAGTGGATGTAATTCATC
>JASHPG010000004.1 GCA_030038275.1 Candidatus Acidiferrales bacterium
GCGAAAGCAAAGGGGCGAGCACGCGGTGAATGGCGGGAGCATGGACCGGGCAAGGCGACGGCCGCGCCGGTCGCTCGGCTGCTTCGCCATCGGGTTTTGATCCCGTTCCCACCTTCGCTCCTCTCTGCTCTATCTCGTTGCGGGGCAATGCTACCAGTCTGCCCCAGCGGGCAAACTAAAAACGAGCAACGGTAGCACAGATATATAAAAACGTCGAGGTTCAATTTGCGATTAGTACTTACCATGACGCCGCGGGATGACCGCAAAGCGCACTGGGCGCTCTGTTACGGAGGCGCCGCTTCTCGCAGAAACCTGACTGATTCCCACTTGCCTATCTTTTTAGAGCGTGATTATAATCGCGCTCTGTACTGAATCTATTGGTAATTACCTGTGAATAGGAATCTTTGGAGGACAGTGCCAGAGCGGAGTCTGAGCCGCAGCCCTTTCGGGGCGTTTGCGGCGCTTGGGCTATTGCTTGTGATTGTGGCAGGTTGCGGCGGTTCCGGCGTCACGTCCAGCGGAGGTTCGTCCTCTCCGTCTCCGCCTCCACCGCCATCGCCACCCAGTTTCAGCCTTTCAGTGCAGCCCGGCAACACAAACTTAGTGCCAGGTTCATCGGTTCAGGTTCTGATAACTGAGGTGCCTTCAAACGGGTTCAGTGGGACCGTTTCGGTAAACGTCGAATCTGTACCTTCCGGTGTGACATTTTCGCCGAGTTTGCCGCAGGACATAGGTCCCAACGGGCTTACGGTACTTGTTTCGGCTGCGACCAACACTACGATGGGGGACTATTCCGTGACGCTCGTCGGATCGAGCGGCGATTCTCAGTTCACGGGCACCCTCGGGATTGACGTGGTTGCACCGACTGCAGGGACGATTCCCGGCAACCGGACGAACTGGGTTCGGTTGGGAAGCAATCCCATTGCTGCCTACTACGATGCGCCACGAAATCATGTGCTGGCAAGCTTGCCGGCGATGAATCGGATCGAGGTGATCGATGTGGGCACGGGTAACATCGTATCGTCCATTCCGGTAAGCCTGGCGGGCAACGAGCCGAACGGCTCTTGGCTCGCATCGTCATCGAACATCAGCACGAGTATCGACGGCAATTACCTGCTCGCGCTGGGCGTTGGGCACGTCGCGAAAATCAGTCTCGCCTCAGGACAGGTAGTTTTGCAGGAGGCGCTCCCGAGTTCCACGTTCGGTCCAATTTTCCCGACTTTCATTGCGGCCGCAGCAGGTGGGCACATGATATTCGGCAGTTGGGGCGGTTCCGCTTTCTATAACTGGGACGGCATGAGCGGCAGCGCCTCTCTACATCAAATCTCCGATCTCTACTCGTTCGACCGTAGCTTCGACGGCACGAAGGTTTTGGTAGCTTCCGGGGACACTTCCGGTGCGTACCAGTTGCTCGATGTGGCTACCGATACGATTGTTGCGCAAGGTGCGTATTCGAACGCGACCATAATGACCGTGCGGGGGAATCCGGTTCGGGATGAGTGGGCGGTGGCGAACAGCAATGGCATAGATTTCTTCGATTCTGGCTTGAATCTGATTGCGAGCGTTCCGGAGAATCTAGTCGGCAGCAACACATATTGGGGAATGACGTATAGTTCCGACGGGCAATATCTTTATTTCGTATATGCCCCCGGGGGCGGTCTTCCTTTCCTGTTTACGATCAGCACGGCAACCCACTCAGTGGTTAGCGTAGCCCCTGCGACAGGCACGGACATCGCCTATTTTGAACGCATACCACCCGAATGGGTCGAGCAGCCGTTTGCTGCCGATGGAACGGGGCTGGTTTTCGGGCTGGGCGAGAAAGGTCTGGTCATCGACGACAGCACTTATCCGGTCGATCCGAGCCAGGCGACGGATTCTGACGGCGCGATTATAGCGACGCCGGATAACGGGCCCGTTAATGTGGCGACCGCCGTGCAGATAACCACCCAAACATACACTTCGCAGCCGGACGTTTGGTTTGGCTCGCAACGCGCGTTGCTCGAGGGCCTAAACGGTTCAGGGCAGGTTTCAGCTACCGCTCCGACTGCACAAGCAGCGGGCCCAGTGAACATCAAATTGTTTCCTCGGGACGGATACGCTCATGTGATGCCGCAGGCCTATACATATGGCACGATAATTACCTCACTGGCAAACGCAGTGTGCGCGACAGATGGGGGCTGTTCTCTCAATATATTCGGATTCGGACTCTTTGGCGGCTCCGGCCCGGGTCAAGTTACGATCGGCGGAAATTCTGCGACTGTTCAATCAACTCATTACTTCAACGGCGACGAGCCATATCCATACCCCCTACAATACGTGACTGTCACAGTACCTCCTGGAAGCGCCGGTCGCGCCGATGTAAGTATTACAAGTTCATCGGGCGAGGCGACTTTGCCAGGCAACTTCGTTTACGCCGCGTCGTTGCAAAGCTATCCCTCATCGCAAACGTACAACGCGCTGCTTTTCGATGAAAAACGAGGAATTCTTTACGCGGCGACTGACACCGAAATCGCGAGATTTTCGGTTACTTCATCAAGCTTTCTAAGCCCGATCACGCCACCATCCCTGACTGGCCAGACGCAATTTCAGGGTATGTGCCTCACGCCCGACGGATCCCGTCTGGTCGTCGCGGACACGCCCGATAGTTCGGTGGCTGTGATCGATCCTGATAATCCGTCGAACGCTCAAGTGGTTGCTATGCCCCAAGGTAGCAGTACGGCACCGGGCGGTCCGTTGTTTGTGGCCGCGACTTCAACGGGGAAAGTTCTGATCAGTATGACGGCATTGGTTGATAGCGTTTGGTCGGGACCGCTGCTGGAACTGGACTTGAGCACAATGAACGTACAGACTCTGCCGATTGCGCCATTGATTTTGACAGACGGACTTAAGCTTTCGTCCACGAGCCAAGGGGACGAAATCCTCATAGGGGCCAGCGGGATCTGGCAGGCCTCAACGGGTCAATTCACTCCGATCTCAGACAATTTGCCGGGCACCGGCTCGTCAGCGGCAGCCGGCGACGGCAATATCTTTGCGATTGGCGACGGCTTTATTGATCCAGATGGGACGTCGGCGATTGGGATCGCAATACCGGACGAATTGGGGGGAATCGACAGCCTATTTACCAACGACGCCGCTCTGAACGATTCAGGTTCGCTCGAATTTCTTCCTTCCCAGAAGAATCTCTACATTATTGACACCCATCATGGGGATGTTCTCGAGAATGTGCTTTTACCGAACCAGACAAACATAAGGACGAAAGTGATCGCCGTGGATGCCAACGCGCAGCACGTGTTCGTGGCAGATTCACAGGGACTCACAGTGTTGACGCTGGCCGCTGCGCCATTGGCCGTCGGTTCGGTCGCGCCGTCGGATGTCTCTGCGGGAGGAGGAACTGTCGCTACGATCCGGGGAAGTGGATTTGGGCCCGCTACCACGGTAACGATAGCCGGGCTAGCGACGACTACATCGTTTGTCGATCCGAACACGCTGCAAGTCACGGTTCCGGCTGGATCGGCAGGCGCTGCGCAGATGGTTGTGAGCAACCCTGATGGAGAGAGCTATACGTTGGACGATGCCGTGACCTACCAGTAGTTTTCGCATACCGCGCTCGTCTGGCACGTGAGTGGGCGCGCTCCCGCTTTCTCACTGGAACATTGGACGGCGAAGCTCAGTTCTGTTCGTGGCGATGGGCCTGGTGCGCGGGGCGGGCGATGCGGTCGGCGCCCGCTCCAGCGGCGAAAGCTTTGGGTGGCAGTGCGTTACAAATGGCGGTGATCAGGCCACGTCCGTCGAGCTTTTCGACGACGCCTTGGAATCCAGCCTCGCGCGCGGGGTCCTCCAGGCAGACGGCGGGCATGACGGTATAAATCAGCATGACGGCGTTGGGCAGCAGCTTGCGGATGGCTTTACCTGCTTCCAGACCATTAAGACGGGGCATACGCCAATCGAGAATAATTAAGTCCGGCTTTACGCGGGCCGCTTTATCGACGGCGGCTTGGCCATCCTCGGCTTCGTGAATTTCCCAGCTCCGGTCGATCATGCGGATCATTTGCAAGAGCTCGCTGCGCATCCGGTCATGATCGTCCGCGAGTAAAACCCGGGTAGCCATGGGAGTCGCGGACCTCCTTCCTCCAAACGTTCAATCGAGCTGGGCTCCGGAGCGCACTTCAAACCACCGGATTGTACGGCAGAGTACGTATATCGGGAGATGGATACCATAGGGCCGAAGCCCTATTTTTTGCGCTAGCCGGCGTATGTCTGGCACCGGTGGGCTAGTGGCTCGAAATGACGCGATCGGCAACGGACACTAGCTGCCGCGAGCGGCTTTTTTAGCTCCCTAGCCACTGGCCTCTGATTTTAGGTCTTCGGCCGCTGAAAGATGTCCTTGGCGAGGATCATGGCGGACATGGCGGGCGGCCAGCCGGCGTAGAAAGCGAGGTGGGTGATGACTTCGAGCAGCTCTTCCTTGGTGACGCCGTTGCGCAGAGCTAGCTTCAGGTGAAAATCGAGCTGCTGCGTGCGATTGAGCGCGACAAGCGTGGCGACGGTGATCAGGCTTCGATCGCGCTTGGATAGCTCGCGGCGCTCCCAAACGTCGTCGAAGAGCACCTGGTCTGTGAGTTCCGCGAACTTGGGAGCGAGATCCCCGATCATGTCCCGCGCGGAAGGCTTGCTCGGCAGCGATGCCATGAATCCTCCTTGGTTTGTGCGGCTGAAGAATCGAATGCAGGAGGAATCGTATGCGATTCTCCATCGGGCGGCAATGGGAGCTGGGCAGCGACGGCTCCTTCCTTGACGCATCTGCGGCAAACATCCGTGGCCGGGCATCCTATAAGCAGTAACCTTCAGGCCCTAGTTCCCCCCGGCAACACAAGTGGAGGCCACCGTGTCCAAACGCAGGTGGGTGTTCGGAGGGGTGGTTTGTGTTGCAGCGGCTGTATTGGTGGCGAGCGCCGCGTTGTATTTTTCGCGCGGATGGATTCGCGGTGTGATTCGTCAGCGGACAGAAGCGTATTTGAGCGCGCGGTTCAAGAGCGACGTGACGTTCAAGAGCTTTTCGGTCTCGCTGAGGCACGGCGTAGGCGTCACGGTGACGGGGCTCACGCTGCGTTATCGGGGACGAAATGGCTCGCCTCCGCTGATCCAGATTCGCAGGGCGAATTTCGAGACGAGCTGGACCGGAATGTTGCGGACGAAAATTCATGTCTCCCGCGTGCGGCTCGATGGTTTGCAGATTCGCACGCCGCCGCGCGCGCCTGGCGCGAAACCGTATTTCGGCGCAGCCGATGAAAATCTGGCGAAGAAGTATCCGGTGGTAATCGACGATATTTTGGCGGACAATGCGGTTCTGACGCCACTTCCAAAGGATCCCACCAAAACGCCGAGGCCATTTTTCATCCATCGCGTGGAGCTGCATCATTTCGAGTTCGACAAGCCGTCGCGATTTGAGGCGACGCTGACGAATCCAGTGCCGCGCGGAGAGATAGCTTGCGAAGGAACGTTCGGCCCGTGGATAGCGGACGAGCCGAGCGCCACGCCAGTGAACGCGACATTCACGTTCGACCACGCCGATCTCGGAACGCTGAAAGGGATCTCCGGAACGCTTTCGTCGCGCGGGAACTTTCACGGGCCGCTCGACGAACTGCAAGTTACGGGCGAGACGGACACGCCAAATTTCGCGCTGCGTACGTCGAGTGGGCCGGTGGCTCTGCACACGGATTACTCCGCGGTGGTGGACGGCACGAACGGTGACGTGATTCTGAACAACGTGACCGCGACGTTCGCAAACACAACTCTGGTGGTGCGCGGCAAAGTGGTCGATCTGACGCCGCTGCGCGGCCGGACAATCGAACTCGATGCCGCGACGCAAAAAGGCCGAATCGAAGACTTGCTGCGTCTGGCGGTGCGGACGGACAAGCCCGCGATGAAAGGCAATGCGCGGATGAAGGTGAAGATCGATATACCGGAGAAAAACGAGGATTTGCTGGAACGAATGCGCCTCGACGGGCAGTTCACGGTGAGCGACGGCCTGTTCACCAACGCAAAAATTCAGGGGCGGGTGAACACGCTGAGCCACAAAGCGCAAGGCGAGCCTCGATTGGGCGCGGAAGGCCGTCAGACGTCAGGACTGCGCGGCGCGTTTCGCATGGCTGACGGCGTGGTGAGATTTTCGCGGCTGGAGTTTGGCGTGCAAGGCGCGAAACTGGCGACGGCTGGAACGTACAACATGGATACAGGCCAGTTGGATTTTCGCGGGAAGCTGCGGCTCGAAGCGTCCGTTTCGCAGACGACCACGGGCATCAAATCGGTGCTGCTGAAAGCCGTCGATCCTTTCTTCCGCGGAAAAAACGGCGGGACGGTACTGCCGATCAAAATTACGGGAACTAAAGACATGCCGAACTACAGTCTCGATCTATTCAACCGCAGTGGAAAGAAGAGCAATTCCACGGCAGCCACGCCGACGGCAGAAGATTCAGACTCTGCCGGGGCGAATTCTGAATCGGCGCGCTGATTTTCGGATCGGCAATTATGGAGATTGCCTCTGGATCACCCCTTTGCGTGGTTGTTACGGGCAGCGAGGAAAAGAGACGCGCCTACGCCAGCCGCGATGCCGATTCCGACCGAAAGCGGCAGGCGATGAAGATCGGCCCAGAGCTGAATGCTTCTGGAATGCGCGCGGTTGGTGAACGCGCCGTGCGCGCCGCGGTCTTGGCGAGCGTCGAGCGGCGCCCAGAGATTATCGGGGCGAGAAGGATCGTCAGGCTCGGAAGTTTGCTGCGATTCGTAGCCGGTGCGGCCTAGATAGCGATCGAGAGTTGCCGGGGCAATCTTGTTGCCGACAATCGCGCCGACCGTGGAGCCACCAACGTACACTTCGCGCCGGTTATGATGCGCGGCCCAATAGACGGCACGCGCGCCGACTTCCGGCTCGAAAATCGGAGGCACGGGCTGCGGTTTTTTGTCGAGCTTGTTTTTCACCCAGCCGAACTGCGCGGTGTTGAGCGCGGGCATGTGGACGATGGTCAGGCGAAGGTGGCTGCGGTCGTGGATCAGTTCGCAACGAAGCGAATCCGTGAAGCCGACGATGGCGTGCTTCGCACCGCAGTAGGCGGATTGCAGCGGTATGCTGCGATAGGCAAGCGCCGAGCCAACTTGCACGATCGTGCCACGATCGCGTGGCAACATGCGTTTTAGAGCGGCGAGCGTGCCGTACACGACGCCGAGGTAGGTCACTTCCGTGGTGCGCTTGTATTCCTCCGGCTTCATTTCCTTCACTGGGGCGAAGACGGAGGTCATCGCGTTGTTCACCCAGATGTCGATGGGGCCGAATTTTTCCTCCGCGGCTTCGGCCGCAGCTTCGACGGCTTGCGCATCGGCAACGTCGGTAGGAACAGGCAGCGCTTTGCCGCCCGCGGATTCGATTTCGGCCGCTGCCGCGTCCAGGCCTTGTTGACCGCGGGCGAGCAGCGCCACGTTCGCGCCGCGCTTGCCGAATTCATTGGCGATGGCGCGGCCAAGGCCGGCCGACGCGCCCGTCACAACCACTGTTTGCGTTGCCATAACTGACTTCCTCCTGCGGAATGAATCGTCTCGCGGAAAGGCAAAGTTACGCCGCGCTGATTTTGCCGTGCGGCAAAAGGCTCGAGATAGCATCTTTGACGCGCTCCGCCCAACCAGCTGTAAACGACCAGGGACTCGGCTGACGGAGCACGTGAAGAGTGCCTTGCAAATCGACGATCTTGTAATCGGATTCACCGGCCGCATTGCGAAAGAAGCGAAGCGAGACGGTGGCGGCGCCGACGCGCAGGCGGTCCACGGTGATTTCGGGCAGCCAATCGGGCAGATGCGGGTCGAGCAGCAACACGTTCAATGGCGCATAGGCGTAGAGTCCCGTCAATGCCTGCAGAATCGTGAACGGCGCGGAGGCGGTCCAAGCCTGCGGGTAATCGGCTTTCGTGTAAAGGCCAGGAAAAGGAGCGTCCGGCGTGCGTTGGTGTCCGGCGAAGACCTCGGGCAAGCGATCGTTCTCGAAAAGCGCGGCGGCCTCGAAAACGGCGCGGGCCAGCCGGTGCATTTCGCCGTGCAGACCGTAGCGCGCAAATCCGAGAATGAAGGCGGCATTGGTAACCGGCCACACAGAACCGCGGTGATACGAGAATGGATTAAAAGCGGGATGCCGCGCGGAGAGCGTGCGAATGCCCCAGCCGGAAAACAAATCGTCGCGCATTATGCGATGGGCGACGCGCTTCACGCGCGATTCATCAACAATGCCGGAAAGAAGGCAGTGGCCCGGGTCGTCGGCCACGGAGCGAATCAGTTCGCCTTTTGCATCGATGCCCATGCCGAAATAGCCGTCGTCTTCCATCCAGAATTTTTCGTTGAAGCGCGAGCGCAGATCGCCGGCCTGCTGGTAGTAGCGCTTCGCCAAATCTTTTTTGTCGAGCCACCACAGGACTTCGGCAAATTGCCGCTTGGCGGCGAATACGAATGCTTGCATCTCAGCCGTGCCGATGGGAGCGGGGACTTGCGATCCATCGGGATAGACGATGGCGTCGCCGGAGTCTTTCCAGCCTTGATTTTTCTCGCCTTGCTCGGAATGCGTCTGGTAGCGGTAAAAGTTCGTGGAATCGAGGCTGTAGGTGTCCGCCCATTCGACGGCGCGGACCGCCGGATCGATGTATTTGCCGATCAGCTCCTTATCGCCGGTCCAGTGCCACAGTTCGGCCACAGCAATCGGGTAGAGAAAGCAGCCTGAAACCGAGCCGTAATAAAGATTTTTTGGCGTGAACTGCAACGCCGAAAGAGGATCGGTATGAATTTCGTGAGCAATGCGGCCGGGCTGAGCGTCGCGCCAAGTGTTTTCCTGGGTGGATTGATAGTGCGCGAGGACGTTGAGCGTGCCTTCGAGCAGCTTCGGAGTGAGCAGCGATGCTTGCCACGAGGACGCGAGCAGATCGCGGCCAAAAACTTCCATGTAAGTGGGAACGCCCGCGCCTATCGTAACCCCGCCAAATTTATCGAGGTCGTACAGCCGCAGATCGGCGAGATCGAGACGCGCTCTTCGCAGCACGCGATCCACGGCTACTGAGAGATCCTCGGAACGCTGCACGCGAACATCCGCTGAGCTATTCAAGAACACGGTGCGGCGGTGATCCCAATCGGACGTGTGAACGCGAGAGCAGGCGCCGGAAAGCACCAGCCATTCACCTTCCACGGATGCGAGCCAGCTCAAACAAGCGTGCCATTGGGTATGAGACGGCAGTTCGGCATGAAACGCGATGCGATTCGGCGAATAGTGCGGCTCCGATGATGCGCTCTCGATTCGCAGCCGGAGGCCACGGTGCATTTCGGCAACGCCTTTTTCGTTCTGGTGACTGTACTCGTGGGTGGCGACGTAGTCTGTGGCGAGTTCCCACACGCTGGCGCGCGGCTGCGACCATGCTGAACTGAGGCGGCCGTGCTGTTGGCGTCCTTCTCTTATTTCCTGACGAGCGGCGAATTCATGCTCGAATTCGAGAACCAGATCGGCGTGGGCTGCAACGAGCGTGTGGTTGGTGAGGAGCACATCTTCGTGCATGCCTTCACCGACGGAGCGGCTGAGACGCAGCTCGATGGTCTCTTGGAGCGGATCGCAGTCACCGCTGGGAGTCTGCTTGCAGTTTTCCGGCGCCTGAATGTAATAACCGAGCCAAGAATACTGTTGCACGTTCGAGCCGCAACTAAACTCCGGCTTTTTGCCGTTCATTAACCAAGCGTAGCGGCGGAGCACACGAGCTTCGTACACGTAGAGGCCTTCGAAATTTTCATCCGATTCGATGTCTCCTCTGAGGCCGCAAACGAGGACGGTGCGGCCGCGGCTCACTTGCATCGTCTGGGCGCGCGGGCGGAGCTGCACTAAATCGCTGGGACGTGGTCGGTGCGTAGCCATTTCGTTGCGACCTCCCGCGGAAGGACGCCGCGCTCAGCGCGAAATCCGCGGACAAGGCAGGGGCAATGGGCCGGACCGGCGCTCATTCGATTTGTCCGGTGACTGGGCCGGGAGGAATTCCGGAGACCGTGCCTTTCGGCGAATCTTGGGTGCGCGTTTTGGATTCTTTTCGCTTGGCCAGGTGTTTCCGTGAACCTGAATTCGCGGCCGCACTTCCGCCGGTGAGCTTGCGAGCCGCGATAGCGCCGGCGACGATCGCGGAGACGCCGCCCAGCACCGCGAGCGCCTGCATCTTGGAGTTCTGAATTGCGCGCTTATCGCGCTCGACGAGTTCGCGCTCCGGTAAAATCTCATCTTGCCCCGCGACTCCGTGACGGATGGCGAGCTGAAGGACTTCGGCGATGTGCAAGCCGTGGCGACTCGTCATTTGCGAGATCTGCTCGCGGCAACTGAAGCCGTCCGCGACGATTACTTCGTTGAGCCCCGCTTTGCGAATCGAGGGCAGCAGATTGTGCTCGCCCACTTTTGCCGAAATATCGTAATGACCGTCCTCGAAGCCGAACGATCCAGCCATGCCGCAGCACGTGTCGGTGAGCACGCGAACTTTCATTTGCATTTCATCGAGGAGTTTCTTTTCGTGTTCCACGCCGCGGATGATCGCTTTGTGGTGGCAATGGCCGTGGACGATGGCGCTGCGATTGAGCTGCGGCGGATGATATTGCGCTTTCTCCACCAAAAATTCGGAGAGCAAAAACGTATTTTTCTTGATCAGCTCGGTTTCCTTGCGCTTCGGGAAAAGCGAATGCATTTCGTCGCGAAAAACCGACCAGCAACTGGGCTCGAGGATGACGATCGGCGTGCCGTCCGCAGCGTATGGCGCGAGAACGTCAAACATTTTCCTGAGATATTGCTTGGCTAGGTCGAGAAAACCGTAATCGTAAAGCGGACGACCACAGCAGACGTGTCCCCGCGGGACTTCGACTTCGTAACCGGCGTGTTCGAGGACTTCAACGGCCGCTTTGGCGGTCCGCGGAAAGAAATGGTTATTGAACGTGTCGGGGAAGAGAACTACCTTGCCCGTGCGGTGGCGTTCCTTCCCGTTTCGCGGGCGTTTCGAGAACCACGATTGAAAAGTCTGGGGCGCGAACTCCGGAATCGAGCGATGCACGGAAATTCCCGCGGCGGATTTGACAAACTCGCGCAGGCCGGGCACGGAAGCGGCCAAGTTTACAAGGCCGGGCCAGACCGAAGCGGCCTGCGCCCATTTATCAATCAGACCGAACGCGTACGCGTAGCGCGGCCGGACGCGGCCCTCCCAGTAATGCGACAAAAATTCGGCTTTGTACGTGGGAATATCGACGTTGACGGGACAATCGCCCTTGCAGCCTTTGCAGGCGAGGCAGAGGTCGAGCGCGTCTTTTACGTGCTCGTCGCGCCAACCATTCTTGATTGGCGAGCCTTGCAGCATTTCCCAGAGCAGGTGAGCGCGGCCGCGCGTAGTGTCCTTTTCCTCGCGCGTGACCATGAAGCTGGGA
Source organism: Candidatus Acidiferrales bacterium (assembly GCA_030038275.1). Taxonomy (GTDB): domain Bacteria; phylum Acidobacteriota; class Terriglobia; order Acidiferrales; family UBA7541; genus Palsa-295. The sequence goes on from JASHPG010000004.1 coordinate 11,464, forward strand.
CACATGGTCTGATTTTCAGGATTATCGGAACTGGTGCGGCGGCACTTTCCCACGCCGACGCAGCGCAACGTGGCTTTGGCGAAGCTGCCATCGTCATCGGGAAACTGAAAGTGCGTTTTGGGTTCAGCGGGGTGGTAATCGGCGCCCAGGCGAAGGTTGGAATCGAGCGGTAACGGGTCAACTACTTTGCCGGGATTCATTTTCCAATCGGGATCCCAGATCGATTTGTATTCGCGGAACGCGCCCACGATTTTTTTTCCGAACATGATGGGCAAAAGCTCGGCGCGCGCTTGTCCATCGCCGTGCTCGCCGGAAAGCGAGCCGCCGTAGTTGGAGACGAGTTCCGCGGCCTGCTCGGCGAACGACCGATAATTTTTCACGCCGCGCTCGCTTTGCAGATCGAACGAGATGCGGCAATGGATGCAGCCCATTCCGAAATGGCCGTAGAGCGCGGCAATGTAGCCGTGTTTTTGCAGCAGCTTGCAGAAATCGCGCAAATAATCGCCGACGGCATGGGTCGGGACGGCCGCGTCTTCCCAACCGGGCCAGGTGCTCGGCTCGCCGGGCACGAAGGCGGTGGCGCCGAGGCCGGATTCGCGCACTTCCCAGACAGCCTTTTCGTCTTGCGGATCGTCGTAGAACTTGATGGTGGGCGCATTCGGCTTGCGTTTCAGATGGTCGATGAGAGCTTTCGCGTTATCGTCCGCTTCCTCCTTGGTTTCGCCGGGAAACTGCACCAAAAGCCAGCCGTTGCCATCCGGCAGGCGATTGAGATATTTCGTGTGCAGATCTTTTTTCTTCATGTTTTCGATCAGCATGCGATCGATGCCTTCGAAACCCATGGGCTTGAACTTCAGCACTTCCTGAACGTGATCGCCGGCTTTGTAGATGTCCGGATAGCCGAGGACGACGAGCGACTGGAACGGCGGATTGTGAACGAGATTGAGAGTGGCTTCGAGAATCGTCACAAGGGTGCTCTCGGATCCAACGAGTGCGCGCGCGAGATTGATGCGGGGATTGTCGTCAGAAAACAGCAACTGATCGAGGTTGTAGCCGGAAATGCGGCGAGGGATATTCGGAAAGCGGGAGCGAATCTGGTCCGCGTGACGCGAAATCAGGTCCTTTAACTTCGACATGATTTCGCCTTCGCGGCCGCCGGCGCGGATTTTTTGTTCCCACTCGTCACGCGTCATCCAACCGGCGGTCATGCGCGTGCCGTCGTAAAGCAAAACATCCAGAAATTCCGTGTTGCTGGCGACGGAGCCGGCCATCTGCGCGTGCATGCCGCAGGAATTGTTGCCGAGCATTCCGCCCAGAGTGCAGTGATCGTGCGTGGCCGGATCGGGGCCGAACGTGAGGCCCCACTCAGTTGTTTGTTTTCGGAGATCGTCGAGAATGCATCCCGGCTGCACGCGCGCGAGACGATTCGTGCGGTCGATTTCGAGAACGTTATTGAGATACTTGCTCCAGTCGATCACCACGGCGGTGTTACAGCATTGGCCGGCAAGACTGGTGCCTCCGCCGCGCGAGAGAATCGGCGCGCCATGTTCGCGGGCGGCGCGCACGGTGGCGATCACGTCTTCCACGCTCTTGGGAACGACGATGCCGATCGGAACCTGCCGGTAATTCGAAGCATCGACGGCGTACATACCGCGGCTGCCGGCGTCGAATCGAACTTCGCCCTCAACGCCGCGGCGCAAAGACTTTTCGAGCGAGCGCACATCCACGTCCGATGGAACCGCGCGCTTTTGTAGCTCGCGTTTCACTTCAAGTGGGGCAACGCTGCTCATAGCGATCTCCAAATGCGGCAATCTTCGGAACGGCTCCGACAGCCGACGTAACAAAATGCGTTGGACCGCGCGGATGAGTGACGCGGTGCGGTCCGCGCGAGAGGCATTAGACTAGCTCGCGCGCGCGGTCGATGAAGGCCTCTTTCATGATCTTGCGAGCTTTCGGCTCGCCGCGGACCAGCGACTCCGCGAAATGAAACGCCTGCTCGGGTTTTACTTCCGGCGGCAGCGGAGCAGTGAGCGGGTCGATTACCGCTTCAAGCACCGCGGGACCCTGCAAATTCAGGAAGCGGTCGAGAGCATCCGGCACGGCGCCGGGGTCCTCGACCCTCATTCCATATGCGCCGCAGGCTTCGGCGAACTTCACGAAATCCATCGGTTGCAGTTTTACGGCGTACTCGGGATTGCCGAGCATCACCATCTGCTCCCATTTGATCTGGCCGAGATAATTGTTTTTCAGGACAACGACTTTCACCGGCAGCTTGTACTTAACCGCCGTGAGCATCTCAAAGCCGAGCATGGTGAACGCGCCGTCGCCGACGAAGGCAATCACTTGGCGGCTTGGATACGCGTACTGCGCCGCGAGCGCGTAAGGCAATCCGACGGCCATGGTCGCCAAATTTCCAGAAAGCGAGTACATTTGTCCGCGACGAGCGGGGATCTGCCGCGCGAACCAGGTGGCGGCGGTGCCGCTGTCGCAGCTAACGATGGCGTCATCGCGCAGACGTTTTCCCAGTTCCCAGGCGATTACTTGCGGCTTCATCGGCGAATCTTGCACCGTTCCGAGGCGTTCCATGTATTCGCGCCAGTCTTTCATTCCTTCCTGAGCTTTTTTCAGGAACGACCGGTCCTTTTTGCGCTTCAGGCGAGGCAGCAGCAGCTTCAAAGTCTCCTTGCTGTCGCCTACGAGGCCAACGTCAGCGGGATAACGCAGAGAAATGCGCCCGGGATTCAGTTCGATCTGCACGGATTTGGCTTCGCCGGGATTTGGCAGAAACTCCAGGTATGGAAACGCCGTGCCGATCATGAACAGTAAATCGCAATTGCGAATGGCGTGCTCGGAGGGCTTGGTGCCGAGCAGGCCGATGCTGCCGGTCGTGTAGGGGCTATCGTCGGGGACGGCAGCTTTGCCGAGCAGCGGCTTCACGATCGGCGCGCCCAAGATTTCCGCAGCCTGTTCGAGTTCGTCAGTAGCGTGCAACGCTCCGCGGCCCGCGAGGATACAGACTCGCTTTGCTTCGTTGAGCAACTGCGCGGCGCGATAGATGGCTGATTCCGGGGGCACCGAGTACGCCTGCGCGTGGACGGTCGAGACGTGGTGCGGCGTGCCGCGCGAGGAATGCTGGCGACGCGGCTCGTACGGAAGGGTCTGCAAATCCTTAGGGAAGGTGATGTGCGCCACGCCGCGAAAAGTCTCAGCGGTACGGCAGGCGATCTCGGTGATCGTTT
>JASHPG010000018.1 GCA_030038275.1 Candidatus Acidiferrales bacterium
GAACGGCACCGACCCCGTTGATTGGCCGTACGCCTCGCACGATGTGAACGTGATCAGCAGCAACAGCAGTGGAGCGTTTCAAATAACCATGTTCGACAACGGCAACAATCGCGTAATGGACGACAGCGGCGACGAATGCGACGGCCCGGGCCAACCGTCCTGCTATAGCCGTGTGCCGATCTTCCAAGTCGACGAGACGAACAAGACTGCCACCCTGCAATGGGTTGATAATCTCCCGTCGGTCTTTTCGTCCTGGGGCGGCAGCTCACGCCTGCTGCAGAACGGCGATATCGAGTTCGATGAGTGCTCTCTCACCCCTTCGGAAATTTATGAAGTGACGCAAACGACGCCGCCGACAACCGTGTGGCAGATGCAGACGGGCCAGAACGCGTACCGTGGAATCCGGATGCCAAGTTTGTATCCTGACGTGCAATGGTGATGGTAAATCCTGTGTCAGGAGCGGCGTCGTCCCATGCCGAGAACGCTGACGAAAAAGCTGGAAAGCACGATCTGCACGCCGAGCGTGAGTGCCACGAATCCGGGGATAACGATCCGCAGCGAAAGAGATGAATTCGCCGTTTCGCCTATCGATTGCAATACCCGTTCACAACGAGGCGGCCGTCCTGCCCGAGTTGCTGCGGCGCACGCGAGCCGTACTCGATGAGTTGCCCGGCGGGCCGCACGAATTCGTATTCGTGGACGATGGCAGCACGGATAGCACCCTGGCGACGCTGGAACGCGCGGCGCAACAGGATCCGCGAATCCTGGTCATCTCGCTCTCGCGAAACTTTGGTCATCAGGCCGCGCTGACCGCCGCAATCGACTATGCCACCGGCGATGCCGTCGTGGTCATGGACGGGGACTTGCAGGACCTGCCAGAGGTGATTCCCGAATTTGTCCGCCGCCACGACGAAGGCTACGACGTGGTGTACGCGCAGCGGACGCAGCGAAAAGAGCCCTGGCCGCTGCGGATGTGCTATTTCCTGTTTTACCGCATGATGGCGAAATTATCGGACGTCCAGTTGCCCTTGGAAGCGGGCGATTTCGGTCTTATGTCTCGCCGCGTGGTGAACCAACTTCGCCGCATGCCCGAGCATCATCGTTATCTGAGAGGGCTGCGAAGTTGGGTGGGGTTCCGGCAAATCGGCGTCCCCGTGGAGCGCGGAAAGCGTCCGGCAGGTAAAAGCAAATATGGGTTTTTAGGATTATTGAAGCTCGCGGCGGATGGAATTTTTGCGTTTTCGATCGTGCCGATTCGAGCCGCGGCGCTGATCGGGGCCGGCGTTGTCTTCCTGTGCGTAATTTACGCTTTGTATGCGGTGTACGCGAAATTGTTCCTGCGCGTTTCCCCGCAGGGCTTCACCGCGTTGATCGTCGCCGTCACTTTTTTGTCGGGAATGTTGCTTTTCTTCCTTGGGGTCATCGGCGAATACATTGGACGGATTTACGAGGAAACGAAGGGTCGGCCGCCCTATGTCATAAAAAGGCTCACTGGCGCAATGGCGACCGAGGACGGAACGGCCGCTGTCAACTCGCGCCGCTGGAATCACGCTACCGAACGAGAGTTTCTCCGCTAGAGGCTGGCCTTGAGTTATGGCACCGGCGAACCGGCCAAGCCCATCACGTCAATTATGAATGCGGCCCGCGAGATCGTTTATTTATCTCCTCCCGCAAGCGTTCGGATGGCCAACTGCTGGTTCGATATCGCTTCGGTGGGCCACTTCTGGGTGCGGCGCCGCTTCGAAGTGTTGCAGACGCTCGCGGGGAATCTTATTTTCAATGCGCGGGAAATGGCTGAGTTCGGATGCGGGAGCGGACTGCTCCAGCGGCAAATCGAAGATAGCTACGGGAAAAAAGTTACAGGATTCGACCTGAACGAGCATGCCTTGAAACAGAATTTGAGTCGAATGAGCCCGGTCTGCTGCTACGACGTTTTCGGGAGAGATCCCGCGCTGCGCGGAAAATTTGACCTGATTTTCCTGTTTGACGTTTTGGAACACGTTGACCATGCGGATGACTTCTTGAAATCAGTAATTCATCACCTTGCGCCAGGCGGCAACCTAATCCTGAACGTGCCGGCGGGTCAATGTCTGTATTCGGCCTACGATCGGGCAGATGGCCACGTACGCCGCTATTCCTACGCAACCATCGAAGATGTGGTCCACCGAAGCGGAGCGGAAATAGCTGCGTGGACTTACTGGGGATCTCCACTTTTGCCGCTTGTCGCCTTTCGGAAGTTATGGCTTTGGCGAGTGCGAGATGAAAAAAAAGCAATTTCCGCCGGATTTGAGTTGCGATCCGGTGCGCTCAACAAAGGATTAATGCGACTTGCCAGGCGTGAATCGATCCCGCAGCACCTGGCGGGAACCTCGCTGATGGCCGTGCTGCGAATCGGGCGCGACCGGTGATTACCGCGGCGCGAAAAGCCGAAGCCGCTGCGGAAAGGAAGCCAGCCCTTTCGATCAGCCTCTGGCCTCGCCGAATTGTCATAGCGGCGCTGATTCTTTATTGCGGCTTGGGCTCCGCGTTCGTGCTGTACGACAGCGTGCGATTGGTTCCCGTTCAGTACGAGACGACTTACCCCGAAAGCGCCAACGCCTACTTGGCGGTTTTAAGTGTGCGAACCGGCAAACTGTACCATTCATTTTCCGCCGAGCCGTACCTGGTGCAGGCATACGGCCCTCTTTTTTATGCCGCTAACGCGGTGATCGCTCGCGCGACGAAACTCGATATCGATGCGACGGTGTTGTGGGGGCGAACGCTGAGCCTGGGATGCTTCCTTCTTTGCGGAGCCGTGGTTTTCGAAATCAGTCGAAAGCTTGGTTTCCGCAACAGCCACTCCTTTCTTGCCGGAACAATGCTGCTTGCCCAGCCGGCGTTCATTTTCTGGAACGCAACCATGCGGCCCGACGTACCGGCGCTACTGGGAATGTTGCTGTCCATTTTTTTCGTGGTGCAACAGGAGCAGCCTGCGAACAGCGAACTTGCTCTTTCTGGCGTGGCGGCGGGATTCGCGTTCCTGTTCAAGCAATCGGCAATCGCTGCGCCGGTGGCGATCGCGCTCGTATTGGTTTTCCGGCGGAAGTTCAGGGAGATTCTGTTGCTCGCGCTTGCTGCGGCTGCGCCGGTAGTGGTTGTCTTCGCAATCCTGCTTTGGCGCCGCGAGACATTCCTTCCGCACTTTTTTGCTTTGACCACCGCCACATGGTCCGCCAAAGCGGCTGCACGATGGTTCCTCACTCCTCGGGCCCTGAGCATGCTCCCGATTCCCCTGGCCATTGGGATGGCGGGATTTGCCGGCGCAGCGAGCGGCGATCAAAGAGCAAAAATGATTGCCGCATTTGCGGTCGTCGCTTGGCTGGAAGCAATTGCCACGATGGCTCAAATGGGTGCCGACCTGAATTACTTCCTTCCCGCCTTGGCTGGCTGCGCGCTGCTCCTTCCGTTCGCGATGCATCTCGTCACGGAGAAAGCGCGTACGTCCAGGGCCGCCGCGATTCTAGTTATCGCCCTGCTCGGAGGCTCGGCAGTGGACGCCGCTGTGTGCAACAGATATCGCCCGCTTGGTGAGCAGACGAAAATCAGTTTTCAGGCGCTAGATTCGCTCAGCGTTTTGTCCGACGACCCGTACCTGGCCATGCACGCGGCCGGTCCCGGCATGCTAGACCCGTTTACCGCGCACGACTTTGAGCTAAGGGGCCGTTGGAACGCGGCGCCTGTCGTGAAGAAGATTCGAGGGGGAGAATACGACCTTGTGATAATGACGGCCGGGCGCATCATTCCTAGCTACCGCGGCATTTCTTATTTCGGCGCGCCCATCGTCGATGCGCTAAATCGGAATTACGAAGTGCTTTGCACGGCAGGTGCCGCGATAGTCCTAAAGCCTCGCTATCGAGACATTCCAATCGCCGCGGAAAATTTGAGCGGCATGTTGGGACCATGCGCGCCCCCGGCGCGTGCCACAGCTCCCGGGCTCAGATTGGCTAAATCGGCGCACTAGGCAGCTAGATTTCCGCGTTCAACATCGTGGCCGAGCGAAATGAGCAGCGAACCTATTTCAACGGCGCCGTACACGGAAAGCAGTAGGATCAGTGGCTCGATCGGAAATCGAAAACGGACCAACGAGTACGTCACGTAATAAACCAATGGAAATACCCCAAGCACCAACATAAAAGGCACGATGTACGAATTCTTTTTTTTTGAAGCAGTGGCAATGCCAGCCGCGGCGAACACAATGATGACGGCGTTCAACGCAAGAAGAGCTTTCACGTAGGGCGGGTCCGTGCCCCACGCTGCGTTTGGCCGATCGCTCACCGAAAACCAAAACGATCCGACCTGGCGAACAATATGCCTTAGGGTTGCGGCGGGATGGGACAGAATGAACGACAGAGCCTCCCGCTCCTTACCACGCGAATAGTTGATTTCCCCGGTGGCCTTGAACTGTTCTGCCTGAGCAGCGTTCAGCGTGGGTAGCGTCGAGAAGGAATTTACGCCGACTGCAACGGGATTATTACCCATCCAAAGGGTAATGCCAAGGACAGAGCGAATCGGAACGAACGTTTTGAACGTCATGTAATTCCGCACGGTCCACGGAAGCACGCAAAGCGCGAATACGACTATTGCCGTGCCGACTGTGCCGAACGGCCATCGATCTCGGCTCCGGCGTTGATTCCAAATGAGCCAGCCGAAAAAGAACGGCAGCAGAGCGAGCATAGAGGGATTCGTTAACCCACCCAACGCCCATAACAGACCGAAGAGCACCCAACTTTTCACGTCCCGATTCTGGCGAAGGGTAAGAGTAGCCGCGAAGAGCGACACAAGCAGCAGGGCTGAAAGCGATGTATCCCAAACGTCGGCATTCGGGATGTGTACCGCGCTGGGCAGAATGACCCAAAGCCAAGACGCGGCCACGGCCGTTCCCAAACCAAATGCTCGTTTTCCGATGGCAAAGATCGGGATTGCTGTCAGCGCCACAAATAGGCAATTGAGCGCTTGGGCGGCAACATGTGATCGGAAACTATAGATACCCCACACCTTGAAAATACCGGCCAGCAAATAGGGATATATCGGGGCCGTCCAGGCGGTAGGCCCGGTTTGCACCAGGGGCAACGGCGAGCTAAAACCTTGTCCCAACGCGATGGATTTGGCAACGCAGCCTTCTTCGTAGCCAAAGGGGCCGGTGAACGCCGCCGGCGACGCTCTGTGCCAAAAAAAATACAGAGCGGCCAAGCGCAGCAGGAATGCAGCGGCGGCGATAAACAGCGGCGAGCAAAGCACTCGCACGACTGCTTGCCCCTGGCCAGAGTTGCCGACAGCCGTCGCGCCGAAGCTATTTTCTCTAGTCGAAGTGGTTCCCATTATCCGTCGTGGCCAGGAACGCCATTATTGGCCAGTCGCTAAGCTGTTTCAACCCAGTACTTTTGCCATTTGCGCGTGTATCAACGGTCCGGCAGGTAGTAAGGCTTGCGGCCGCGCTGAACTTCTTTGCGGTGTCATCAGGCCGTCGCTACCCCGTAAATTTTTCCTATTGAAATCTGTTTACCAACGTGCTAATATGGCTCGTTTTTGTTGCCCGCTCGGAAGGCTGCCGAGGGCGGGCAACCTGCCTGCCGCAGGCAGGAGAGATTTTGAAGCGCCTATCGGCAGCCGGCCCGCCAGGTGTGTGGCGGGCAGACGCGGCCAGTGTGTTTGCCCGCCGTAGCTAGGCCGCGCCAGACGGGCCGTAAATCGGCCAGAAAAGGAGCGGCGACCGAACACAGTGACGCAACTAGCCGCCGTCCCCAATACCGCTCCATCACCAGTCCGTTCCTTCGCTATCTGTTCGCTTTTGCCTGCCTCCCAAGGGCGGAACAGCCATTCAACCTTGCACACACGTAACCCGCTGAAAATAAAGCCGCGTAAAAATCCAAGGGCGGAACGTCCCGGTGCATTTTCCCCTGCGCGGTTTTTGATTCTAATCTCTAACCTCGAACCCCTAACGTCTAGAACCTACCCGAGACACCAAACGAGTAGAAACACACGTAAGTTGCTGAAAATAAAAGATCGGCCATCTATCTACCCGAGACACTCCGCGGAGATTTTGCCGCTATCCCCAAGCCACGCCCGCGCTGCCCGCGCGTGCGCAACGCCCGTTGACGTCGTAAGTTGGCTAAAGCGGCGCACTAGGCGGCTACATTTCCTCGGATCGCTGGACATTCGCGGCACTCGGCCAGGCGAATTTCGCAACGAGCGCCGCAACCGCGGTGCCGGCAAGCACCGCGACCATCGGATCGATGAACGGCATTCGCAGGCGGGTATTCATGTTAAACGGCAGATGCAGAACGGTCACCAGCACAGCGTAAAGCAGGAATACCCTGGCGGCCTTGGGCGAGGCGGAGCGCAAGAGAAACCAACCCGCTACTCCCAGCGCCAGAAGCACCCAATAGATCACTACTCCGGCAGCACGTGCCAAGCGGATTTTCGGCTTGAAAGAATCAGTCCCTGAAAGCTGGTCCGTACTTAGCCAAAAATAGCAGAGCTTTTTCAGATTCAGGGGGACGAGACGCCAGCCGGTCTGTTTCCAGAGCTTGAACGCGACTTTCCATGCTTCGCCGCTCAAGACAGCCTCGCTGCCCAGCCGAGCGCGGGTCGCCGCGTTTGTTTCGAAATCGGCGGGTGGAACCCAGCCGAGCGCGTTGCGAAGCCGTTCGGAATCGCCTGGCAACGCCCGCCCTTGAGGGGTGAGAACGCCCATCACGGCCGTCGGACCGCTAACAGTAGAGAGAAGAAGCCTGCCATGAAATGCCCGGTAATTGCGGACGAGCCAAGGAGCAATAACAAGACCAGACAGGCAAACCGTAATCGCGGCGGCGCGCCATCTGGGCAACGCTCTTTGTTCGAACAGCACGGCAAACAAGAGCACGATGCCTAGCAATGCCATATTGAAGTGCGCTAACGTGCCGACGCCCACGCAGACGGCCAAGCAAGCCAGCAATTTCCAATCGGGCTGCCGCAGAAATCTTACGAGCCAATAGAGAAACAAAGCCGAAACGAGCGATGCGATCGCCTCCGTCAGGATATCTCCCGTCATGATTGCCAAAGTCGGGAAGAATAGCGCGACAATCCAGGCGCCAATTTTCGCCGCTCTGCCGAATAATCTGCCGGCCATGGCGCCGCACAGATACACCACCGCAAGACCCGCCGCCAACTGTGCTAATCGAATTGCTTCAAAGGCGTGCGCGCCGAACACTTTCATCGCGGCGGCGAGCAACAAAGGATAAACCGGCGCGCGGTAAGCGGTTGGGAATCCCGCGTAGGCATAGCCTTTGCCGGTCGCAATATTGTGAGCCAACAGGGCGTACGCTGGCGCGTCACCGACTCCGCCCCAAGCGGGGTTCAAACGGTTACCAGGAAGTAGGACGATCAACAGGCGGAGTAAAACGCCTGCTGCAATCAGCGCCACCACCGCGCCAGTCAATAGAGTCCTGCGTTGCCGCGCGCCGTTCCGAGGAACGAGACTAGCTTGCATGGAGGTTCCGGAGTCCACGGAGGTGGGAAGCGCTGAATCCACAGGAGTGTTACCTAATTTTGGGGCTGCGATTAGCTCGCGTGAGCGAACATAGCCACCGCGAAACGCACTCCCACATCACGCACCGTGCATTCATTCGGCTGCGGTCGCGGCGGACACTGCGCCGGAAACAGGCACTGGATCAGCGAGTTTGCTGTGGAAGTGAGCGATCACTCGATCGACGATCTCCGTGAGCGGAGTTGAAGGCCGAAAATCCGCAAGCCACTTCAGCTTTTCCAGACACGGAACGCGCCGCTGCATGTCCTCAAAGCCCGGCTCGTAGGCCTGATCGTAGGGAATATGTGTAATTGGCGAACTGCTGTCGGCGCGCTGCTTAACGATGGAGGCCAAGCCGTCGATCGTAACTTCCTCGTTGCTTCCGATGTTGACCACTTCTCCGACGGAGCGATCCGTGGCCACCAACCGCAAAATGGCCTGAATCGTGTCGCGCACGTCACAGAAGCAGCGCGACTGCAGCCCGGTACCGTACACAGTGATGGGCGCCCCTTTGATCGCCTGGCGGACGAAGTTCGGCAAAACCATTCCATAACGCCCGGTTTGGCGAGGGCCGACGGTATTAAACAGGCGGGCGACGATGACCGGCTGCTTTTTCTCTTTCCAGTAGGAAAGCGTGAGAAATTCGTCGAGCGCTTTTGATGCGGCGTAGCTCCAGCGGCCTTTCGTTGTTGGGCCTAGAACGAGATCGGCATCCTCGCGGAACGGCACTTTGTCGCTCTTCCCGTAAACCTCGGAGGTCGAAGCGGTGAACACCAGTTTTTTCTTTTTGGAAGCCGCGTCGAGCACCAGCTGAGTGCCATAAACATTGGTTTCCAGCGTGCGGACGGGACTCTCAACGATTAGCCGCACCCCCACGGCCGCGGCCAAGTGGAACACGATCTCGGATTCATCCACCAACTCAGCTAGCAACTGCTTGTTGCTGATTGTGTCGAAGGAATAGTGGAATCGCGGATGTGACTTTAAGTGCCGAACATTTTCCACGCTGCCGGTCGATAGATCGTCCAAAATGAAAACTTCATCTCCACGCGCCAGCAGCGCTTCGGCCAAATGCGAACCGATGAAGCCGGCTCCTCCGGTGATCAGGTGGCGCAAGTTGCTCTCCTAGGTCGAACGAGTGCTCGAATCATCGTCGAATTTGGCGACAAACCCGGAATTGTGCTCAACATCCTCGCCATAACCATAGCCGTACGCATATGGGTAGTAGCGATAGGAGTAGTAATAATCGGGCGCGCTCGAGTCCACGGCATTGAGGATCACGCCGAGCAGGCGGGATTTCACCGCTGACAGAAGATCCCGCGAGCGCGTGAAAGCTTCCTTGGGAGTCGAACCGCTTCGAACCACCAGCAGCACGCCGTCGGTGAGCGCGGAAAGGATCACGGCATCGGTCGCGGCCATGATCGGCGGCGAATCGATCACGATGAACTTGAACCGCCGCCGCAACTCCAATAACGCGTCCCTCATGCGATGCGACGACAGTAGGTCGGCGGGATTCGGAGGCACTGGCCCGGTCGTCAAAGCCATAAGGTTGCTGATTGCTGGGTGTGGAACCGTGACCTCGTCGAGATTGCTGACGCCGGCAAGATATGAGCTGAGCCCTTTTTCCTTGCCGGTGCTCAGATTCAGCGCGCGCCGGATTCCCGGTTTTCGCAGATCGGAATCCACCAATAAGGTGCGGTCGCCAAGCTGCGCGAGCGTGACGGCTAGATTCACGGCAGCAGTCGTTTTACCTTCGCGGGGCAGCGCGCTCGTGACCAAAATTACTTGCGGTGGGTGTTCGGCCTGCGAGAGGAGCAGAGAGGTTCGCAGCGCTCGAAACGCCTCCGAAATTTGCGACTTCGGTTGCACATATGAAAGCAGTTCCACGCGCGGCGATGTGACTTCCTGTGGCGCACCGTCCCCAACCAGGTGCGACAGCCGTCCGTGCCGCCCATTGCCTCCCGGCAACGCCGGCACGACGGCCAGCGACGGCAATCCCGTGAGCGACTGGATGTCGTCCGGTGATTTGACCGTATTGTCGAGATACTCGCGGAAAACCGCCAGGCCGATGCCGCCCACTAGGCCCACTAAGATCGAAAGCAGAATGTTGCGGGTTTTTTGCGGCGCCGAAGCAGTAGTCGGCACGAGAGCCGGATCAACGATTCGCAGATTGCTGGAGCGCAATCCCGCCGAAATGCTCGCTTCCTTAAGCTTTTCCTGCAACCCATCATAGAGCTGCTTGTTGGCGTCGGCGTCGTGCTGCAGGATGTTGTACTGCACCAGCTTTTCGGCCATTTCGTTGGCTTCGGCCTTCTGGGTATTCACCTCGTCCTGTAGAAGCTGGACTCGCTGCAAGGCCGTTTCGTAATCCTGCCGGACGCCGTCGATCGCCGCCTTTCGCGCTTTTGCGAGGTCTTGTTCCACCTCTTTTTGCTGGTCGGCAATCAGTTGTACTTTCGGGAAGTTTGGGCCGTACTGATTCACGGCCTGAGCGTAGCTTTGATCGAGATCCGATTTGCGCTTGAGCAAGTCCTGCATGACGGAGTCACTGCGGACGGCAGCCAGAGCGTCCACGTTTCCGCCTTGCGCCATTCGGTAATTGGCTTCTTTTTGGGCCAATTCGGTTTGCGCGTCCGTAACGGCCTTGCTCAGGTCGGCCAATCTCTGGGTGGTGATGTCCTGCTTTTCGTTGATTTGCCAGATTTGATTTTCGCGCTGATACGCAATTCGGGCGTCCTCGGATTTCTCGACCTGTAGCCTTAATTCCTCAAGTTCAGACGACAGCCAGCCGGAGGCCTGCGTCGTGGCGTCGTACTTGCTCTTGAAATTCTGCTCGATGAAGTTTTGCAGATGGGCATTAACCACCTGGGCTGCCAATCGCGGATTCTGCGCCGAAAAAGAGACTTCGATCAAACGGCTGTTGGGAACCCGGCTGACGCCCAGGCGTCCTAGGAATGCCCCCAGAATCGCGGGCCTCTTTTCACCCGGCGCCATCCGCATCACCTGCGCCTTGGAGTTCCCGCCGAATTCCGGATAGCTGCCGAGATCGAGCGAGCGAATCGTATCGAGCGCTAGAGTTTCGCTCTGCAGAATTTTCATCTGGGTCTCGATGTAGTCCTCGGTGTCCAAGTATTCGCTGTAGGCGTCCTCGGTCTGGAAGGGCAACACATTTTGCGCTTCCTTATCGACTTCCACGAGCGCGGTGGCCCGATACACTGGCTTCATTTTGAAAGATGCCACCGTGACAACCGTGACCACGGTCAACAAGAACGCCAGGATCAGCCACTGATGTTTCCGCAGGATAACCAGATAATCGAGGAGGTGGGGTTCACGGGGCATCTGCTCCCACGGCAAAACAGCGGGCGCAGGAATCACCGCGAGGCTTTCGGACGGTTTACGGTCGCGAATCGCGAATCTGGATGCGTCTTCCATTATGAGATTTCCTGCCGTCCTCGACTGCCACCCACCGGTTTCGTCACTTTAATATGCAACCCGATAAATGGCGACTGACGAACCGATGCCCAGGGCTGCCTCGGTACCGCGCGCCAAAGCCTTTTTGCCGCCGCTATCCGGTATGTACAAGATGTCGTTTGACTTAAGCGGGATGTCTTGGGCCTTGTGTTTTTCGATGTCCTTCAATTTGACGGGAATCTCGTCTTTATGTCCGGTCGCGGGATTCGTGCGCATGATGAAGGAGGAGTTGGCCTTAGCGAAGGTGGTAAGTCCGTGCGCGAGTGCGAGAGCGCGGAGCACGGTGACCTGTTCTCCATGCCCTTCCAGCACGTATCCGCCCGGCTGTTTGACCCCGAAGCCGAGGACGTACACGATCCCGGCGTGCGGGACCGTGACGGTATCGCCGCCATACACCGGGATGTTGTAAATAGGATCGCCAGTCTCGAGCAAATCTTGCAGACGAATGGTTATTTTTTGAGCGTCCGCATCGGCATCGCTCCTGGCGCTCGCGGGCTCCTCACGCGGAGTGTCGTTGCGGAGCGGCCGCGTGACGATTACCACGCTCCCGGCATCCGCGGAGATCCCTCCGGCCGCCGCTAGCACTTGCAATAACGTGGTGGGCCCTATTACCTGGTACACGGTGGGATGACCAACGGCGCCGATCACATTGACCGGCTGGCTATACTGCTCTTTGATAAAGACGGAAACTTGCGGGTGAGAGACCAGGCCGTTCTCGATCAGCAACTGCTCCATTTTTGATTGGAGCTGGAGAGGGGTTAGTCCAGCGACGTGAATCGGGGCTGGAAGTAAGGGATAACTGATGTCGCCGCTATCCGTGACGCGGACATCGCGGGAAAGTTCGGGAACGTCAAAGACATCGATGTGCAGCAAATCCCCGCTTCCAACAGCGACATCGACTGGTTGGGCTTTGGCAAGAGCGGCAAGCTCGTGAATCTTGGCATTTGTTTGTTGGGCGGTTTCGTCCAACTGCTGAGCGAACGAACCCTGCGCGCTGCACAAAACGACGACTAGCGTCAGCCAAAAAAGCTTCGCCCCCGCCAAGGCAAAAACCCGGCGGAACGTTGCTACCATTGCTAGAGATGACCCCGCAGACACTATGCCTAGCCAGAATATTGATGTCAATGAGTCGTTTCCAGAACTTAGGTTCGCGCCGCGCCGGCTTGCGCAGAATGCGGAGTAGCTCAGCGTAACTTTAGGACGGAGTCCTTCGCAATTCCGGGGATTAGCTTCGGGGGCACGACGAATTTCAAGAAATTTACGTAAATATATATGGACGGAAAGAAAGCGACAAGCTCGATGAGTCCAATTTCTCCCCAAGATCTTAGACCCGCAGCGAGTGCCGCCGCCATGGGAGAGAGAAACCCCGCGACTGTAGCTACGCGCCTATACCATTCGGCGGTCTGGAGCAGAGTTCCACAAACGGGGCAGGGGAAGGGGACAATCGGCCAGATATCGCGCTGCATCAAGGGTGCGCCGCACTTAACACACTTTGCGACTGCTTTTCCGACTACTACTCTGCTCATAATTTCTAAAAGTAGTTAATTATGGAGTCTACAGCCATTCTCAACACAAATCCCGCTATTCCTCCTGCGCTTGGCGGCGGCGCGGTGCGGCCATTTCCGAAGGCGGTCACGAAATCCGCAATCTGCGAAGGGTGTTCCGCAGCTGCGGCGGTCACAGCTTCACCAGCATCGGGAGCCGCTACGACAGCAAGGCCGACGCCCTCGAGAACCGCTGCCGGACCCAGTATATGCCTCCCATGTAACCAGACGGGGTGCCGCACGGTTTGACTTCAAGCGTGCGCTCTTGCGAGTCTCTAGCCCCTTCTTGCGTGAGGGAGGAGGCACGCACCCTTATACTCCAAGGGCCCGGTACCCACAAACTTCTACTTGGAGCGTTATGAGAAGCGTTATTTGGGATCGGCCGCTACGCGTTCCAACATGGCGGCTTGAAGTGGTGATGTAATGCAGGTCACGCATCAGGTGGAGTGACGCCACTTCCGGAGCGCTGTCCTACGGAGAGACTTTCGCGGAGCCGTTCAGCCTGTGACGACGGCCGGCGGGCACGCTGAGCCGATGCAGGCGGAAGCGGCGGAGAAGCTACGACGGAAACCTGCAAGAGAAACAAGAGGGCGTTCGCGGGTATATGAAGGTTGAAATCGACGAAGCTATGCAGCAGGAGTCCGCAAACTGCCGCAATCGCGCCGGCATGCAACGCACGGGAAAACTGTCCCTGCTCCGCTCCCCAATTTTTCCGGCCCTCGCGATAGAGCAGCCAAAGGAAACTCAATCCGCAGATTCCGCCCAGAATGCCGGCCTCGGCTAGCGCTTCGAGGTAATCGTCGTGCACGTGATCAACGATCCTGCCGTCGTAATCCGTTTCATAGCGCGGAAATACGTTGACGAGCGCGCCAAGCCCGCATCCCTTAATCGGATGCGCCAAAAAGATCCGCAGAGCTCCACGGCCCATTGAGGCGCGGCGCGAGAGCGTAACCTCGGGATGGCTCAGGTTCGAAAACCTCTCGACGGCTTTGCCGGCACCGACCCACGAAACGAAGACGATAGCCGCCAGCGCCAACAAACCGACAGCGGCTGCGCGCGAGCGGCGCTTTTTGCGGGATGTACCAGTCCGTGTGACAGCCAAGAGAAATAGAACGCCAATTTCGAAGGCGAGGCTCATGATTCCGCCTCGCGAACTTGACAAAATAGCGGCGCTGACCGGCACAATGGTGAGCAGCGCCAGTAGAGGAAACAAATCCTTGTGGACGCCGCGGAACAGCAAAAGCCCGAGACCGATTGGCAGCGTCAACTCAACGAAACCGGCGAAATCATTGCGGTTCACGTAGGGGCCGAACGGATCTACGTCGGTTCTGAAGCGGCGCATCCAGTAGATTTCGTTGCCTGACGTGAAGTGCTGCATGATCCCGAGAAGCGAAACCGCGAAGCCAAAGCAAATTACAAACCAGGCGAGGCGCGACCAATCTTTTCGCGACCGGAACGCCTGCGCCGTCAGGAAAAAAATGATGAAATAGGCCGCGAGCCGCAACAATTCCGCGCGCGTCAGGAAGGCCGAGGCGGTGCCACGGAAAAGAAGCTGGAGCCCCGCGATAGCGACGAATCCTAGCAGAGGCCAGTTCAACGGGGTCCATCGAACGTTCATTTCCGGATTGACCCACGAAATTACCGCCCAAATCACCAACAACAGCGCCGCCCCAATCTCCACAATCGACTGCGACCACACATCCACGGCGCCGAAGCTGAGCACGGCGAAGGCGATAAGCAGGAGCAAACCAGCGCGCAGAGCTTTCACGGCCGCTGCTCCAGCTTCGCGGATGCGGGCACGAGCACAACGTCGGCAATCCAGACCGTCCCGCCTAGCTTGTTGTCGAAGAGCTGGCTCGGCGGGCGGACGAGGCGGACCACGAGAAATTGCGTCTGCGATCCGGTGGTGAAATCGGCATCCACTGAAGTCCACGGGTGGGTACCCGTGAAGTTGCCGGTGGTCACGTTCACGGCGCCAGGGTGATTTGGATCGACGATCGAGAATCGGGCGCCGCTTTCCGTCGTAATCTCATCGGTACGCATCAGCGCGTGAAAATGGTACGGCTGGCTCGGAGCAACGGGCACGTACTCGTATGGTCCGGCGAGATTGACGTTTGAACCGTCATTGAAATCGAGCCGCAGCGAGCGCGAATGGCTTTGGGGCGGAGCGGCGTCAAATGAGAGGTAGGCGCCCGGAAGAGGATCCCATCGCCATCCGAGACCGCCTCCGGTCAGATCCTCAGTGAACCGACCATTCCAAATTAAAGAATCATTCGTAGGGTTGCCAGCGGTCACTTTTGCCTTGGATACGGCCTGGCTCCACACGCGGCGCGCGTCGGCGCCACGATTCTCGCGAATTAGCTCGTCAAATAGCGGGAACGTTTTCGACAGGGCGAAATTGCCGCTCATATTGACGAGCCGCGACCAGACGGCGAGAGCCGCGTCGCACTGCTGGATGCCAGCGAAATAATCGATCGCCTGAAGGTAGAAATCAGGCTCGGCCGGCAGGAGCTTATCCACGATTTCGCCAGCATCGCCGGTGGCGCGCCAAGCGCGTGAAATCGCCAGCGGCAATAGAGACGGGTCACCTCGGACGGCCCGGCGAAGCTCTTCGAAGCCCCGCGAATAATCCTGCTGGCGCAAAAGGAAATTGCCGTAAAAGAAGGCCACCTCGGCGGAATCCGGATACACGGCTTGAGCGTGGGCGAAGGCGTCCGCAGCTGCCGAGACGTTCCCTGAGGCTTCGTCAGCGCTGGCGAGATCCATCCAGTAGTGCGCGGAGTGGGGATCGTCACGTAGCGCCTTGCGGTAGTCGGCGAGCGCACCCGGCAAGTCAGGCCCGGTGAGACTCCACTGGCGCAGATGCCCCAAATTGTCCCATCCAGCGCCGTCGCTCGGAATGAGCGCGGCGCCACGTTCCACGACCGGAAGATTGTGCGAGCCGATCAAGCGATCCGCCAGCCAAAGCTCGACGGCTTGCAAGCTGACGATGGCCGCGATAAGGATGCAGCCGACGAACAGGAAGTTGCGATACCGTGGGTTCGCGAGGGAAATTTCCATAAAGGCGTAATCTGCTATGAGCCTAACGAATTGCGCAAGCGCAATTTCGCGACGAGCCGGCCAGGAACAGGAGAACCTCGCTCGCGCCAACCCGTCCTTTGCTACACTGCCAATTGAAATGGCACATTGAAGTTTGCCAGGTTAATAAGGAGGTGCAACGAATGGCGGCAAAAATCTGCTGTCCTGATAATCATACGACGAAAGCAATTTCGGCCTGGGAAGCTGCTGTTGCATTGTCGGCGGGAAAGTCGCTGGGCGTGTGCAAGCGGTGCGGCAGGGAACTGCAGTACAGAATTGACGACACTTATACCGATAACTCCCTCGGAAGACGAAATCATTTCGTGGTAACGCGAGCAATCCGGCTGGGGCCCAGAACGACGGGCGCTCAGAGCTTCAATCCATTCCTGCTGGTGTTGCGCAGCGCGGAAACCGGCATGGAGCAAATCCTGCCAACCTACTGGTCATACGGCCGCGAAGCAGCTCAAAGAGGCGGACAATTTCCTCCACTCCTGAGCTTGGCTGAATGGAAGGCGCTCTTCCGCGAACTGGACGAGACATTCGACAGGCTTGAAAACCGAATACGCGTTCGCGCGTACGAATTGTACGAGCGGCGCGGAAAAACGCCCGGTCACGCCGTGGACGATTGGCTGGAAGCCGAAGCCGAGCTTACGGGCTGGCAGCAGCTGCAAGCCGCGGCCTGACACGCTATCTGCGGTACCGTAGCTTGCCTCGATCATCGCATCCCGGCATCCGAGCGGCGTTCATCGCGCAGTTATTTTCACGCGAAGTGAGGTACGTGCGGCACGTTACTGCGCGCACTTGACCCAAATTCGCTTCGACGCCTACGCTAGTAGGTCAGCTCGACGCCGGCGCACCGCGCGCTGTGCGAGTTAGAAAGCGGGAAGGAACGCAGGTCATGAGCAATTCCACGAAGCAATGGTTCTTGCCGGGCGTAGCCCTAGCTGTTGCGCTGGCCGCAGTCGCGGCGATCGGATTTATATCGTTGAAAAAAGCCAGAAACTCGGCAGTTGCGGACTCGGGCGCCGCTGTGAGCGCGATTACCGCGACAAACCAGGACATTGACCCGGGCACTCCGGCCGGCGATACGCCCGCGCCCAATTTTCAATTGGTCGATCAGCTTGGACGCAGAACCTCGCTCTCACAGTTTCGCGGCAAGGTGGTGTTGATCGCTTTCGTCGATTCGCAATGCACCACCATTTGTCCGCTTACTACACAGAGCATGATAGAAGCGTTGCGCTTGCTCGGGCCGGCGGCCGCCGAAGTGCAACTGCTGGGAATCAACGCAAATCCCCTGGCTCTGAAGGTCAGCGACGTGGCGTCGTACACGCGCGCCCATGCTATGCAGGGGAAGTGGCGCTTTTTGACAGGCTCGTTGCCGCAACTTAAGGGCGTCTGGCGCGATTATCACGTGTACGTTTCCGCGATCAACAACGATATCGACCATCAGCCGGCGATGGTTTTGATCGACACAGAAGGGCGCGAGCACAAGGTTTATATGACGCAAATGAGCTACGAAGGCGTAGCGCCGCAAGCACAGGTGCTGGCGAATGATATCGCGAAGCTTCTGCCCGGCTCGGTGCCCGCTGCACAGGAAGTATCGCTGAAATATATTCAACCGCTGAAGCCATCGGCAGAGGTGGAATTGGCGGCGCTGGACAGCCGCGAGAAAAAAGTTGGAATTGGCGCCGATCACACGCACCTCGTTCTGTTTTTCGCCAGCTGGCTCGACCAGGATTCGGACCTGCCGATGGAACTCAGGAACTTGGACCGATACGCGCAAGTGGCGCGGCGGGAAAATTGGCCATTGCCGGTTGCCGTGGATGAACTGACGACCGAGTCTTCGCCGGCTCAAGCAGAAAAGGTGCTGGCGGGATTAGCGGCTCGAATTCGGACGCCGCTTGTGGAGGACGCGGACGGCCGTTTAGGTGACGGTTATCAGGTGCAAGACTTGCCTTGGTATTCCCTCATCTCGCCTGATGGGAAAACTATTTGGAAACACGATGGCTGGCTCTCCGCCGCCGCTCTCGACCAACAGGTTGGCGCCGCTCTGGCGAAGAACGAGCCTGTGGAGCGCGGGGCCGCGCTCACGAAATCCCGGACTTCGTCGACAAATACAAGCGACAAAAAACCCACGGCGGATTAGCTAAGCCGATCGCGGCTGCCGTTCAGCTAAGTTACTGACCTTGCTGTTTGCCGTTGTCTCGCCTGGTTTTTCCGCTGAACGACAAATTCTTGGATAAAAATGGCAGAACTTTCTGCTCGAGTCTCATCTGAATACCGGAAATATGCGTTCCGTTGTAAGTTTCAAGTGTGTGCGCAATTCCGAATTCCGTAAGCTCCTTATCCATGGCTTCGATCGAGGGCATGAGACCGTCTTTAGTTCCGACATCAAGCGCGATCGCGTGAAGCGTTTTCAGGTTATACGCATATTGCGGCAGCATCGCGAGGGGCGAGTTCGCGTCCCATTCAGCGATGACCCGCGGTTGAATTTGACCGTTGACTTCGGGTAAATCGAAATAGAGCGGCGGCTTATCCGGATCGGGAGACCAGGCAGCGGATTCGGCTACCGCCGCGCGCGTTCCGAAACCGACTTTTGAGAGAACGGCGGCGCTGGTAACTTTTTCGGCGGCGGCGAACGTGGAGTTCGGCTCCGCGGATGTGGGTTCCAGGCAGCAGGCGCTGAGCGCGTAGATGCTCGAAAAAACCTGGGGATACTTCATGGCCAGTCGAATCGTGCCGTATCCGCCCATGGAGTGCCCCGCCAGTCCGCGGCTCATGCGGTCTGGAATGGTGCGGTAATGGGTGTCCATATACTCGACAAGATCGTGCGTAATGAACGCTTCCCAATTGCCAGTTACCGGTGAATTCGAATACATGCTGCCCAAATAAAGCGTATGCGCGTCGGGCATCACGATAATCATTTCTTTCGAACCCGCGGCCAGCGCCTTTTCGATAGCCGCGGGCGCGTCCACAAAGACATGCTTTGGACCAAACCAGTTTGAATCCTCGTCCATGTAGCCGTGCAGCAGGTAGAGCACCGGGTACCGGCGATGCTTCTGGTGCTGATAGCTTGGTGGAAGATAAATCGATACGTACGGATCGGCCGTGTCTCCTTCAAGATTTCCTTCGAGCGCCTGGCTATGCACCCGGATGCGCAGCACAGTTCCATGCGTGGATTGTGCCGATTGCTCCGTGGCGGCGCGCGCAGCGGTGAGTCCGCCGAGGATTAATGCTACTGATAGCATCAATTGAAGCCCGATCGAAATGGAACGCGAACGAAGCGATCTGCTCATGTTTAATCTCCTGAAACCCAAACTTTGCCGCGCCACAATTCCTATTCGGACGGATCAATCGCCGGAAGCGGTGTCCAGGCCCTCGGCACGCGCAGTGTCCGCCGCCAGGTATCTCGAGCCGATCCAGAAGAAGACTCCCGCAAATAACCCAAGCACGCTCGGAAAAATCATGGAATAGCGAATCGAAAGCGCGCCGTAACGATGGGAAAGAGATGCGCTCACGAATCCGATGAGCCACGATCCTAGCCCAAGTCCGAGCAAATTTCCTAAAAACAAAAAAGTAGCGGACGCCATGGCGCGCATCCGCACCATCGATACGGTTTGATAGACGGCGTAAATTGGGCCGGCGTAGGCGAAAATGCAGACCGTCGAAAGGGCCCAGCAGATCAACGCGCCCGGAAGCGAATGCAGGAAAAGAAACAGCAGCGACACAGGGCAGGACGCAACGGAGGCGATTGCCGGAACGTTCAGCCGCCAGCGAATGTCGCGCTTGCCCAGTCGCTCGGCGAAAAATCCTCCGATTAGCACGCCGGCAACGCCGAATAGCGCGAAAACTCCGCCCTGAAGCAAACCGATCGTGGCGTTGTTCAGATGATGCACGCGATGCAAAAATGCCGGCGACCAGACGTTGAAGCCATACAGCGTGATACCCATTAAAGTGCCGCCGATGGTGATATAAACGAACGAAAGCTGTGAAAACAGAAACCGCAGCGTGGCCATTACCGAGTGCAAGCTGGTGTCCGCTTGCGGACCTTCCATCGCGCCGCGCGCGGGTTCCTTCACCGTGACGCGAAACAAAATCGCGACGCCAATTCCCGGCAGTCCGGCGGCGGCGAACGCCCATCGCCACCCGTAATATTGGCTCACGTATCCGCCGAGCAGCGAGCCAACGAAAATTCCGACGGAACTGCCCGCGG
>JASHPG010000179.1 GCA_030038275.1 Candidatus Acidiferrales bacterium
CAGGCGGCGCCCGTTTTCCGTCCGCACCACAATTTCCGGCTTTCCAACCATCAGTTCGTAACCTTCGCGCCGCATCGTCTCGATCAAAATCGCCAATTGCAATTCGCCGCGGCCCAGTACGCGAAACGCGTCCGTCGTCGCCGTGTCCTCCACGCGCAGCGACACGTTCGTCAGCAATTCCTTTTCCAGCCGCGCGCGCAAATCCCGCGAGGTGACGAATTGCCCTTCGCGCCCGGCAAACGGCGAAGTATTCACCGTGAAGACCATCGCCAGCGTTGGATCGTCGATTGCCAGCGGATCGAGAGGCGCGGGCCGATCGACTTCGGTAATCGTCTCGCCGATCTGAATTCCCTCCACGCCCGCAATCGCCACGATTTCGCCCGCGGAAACTTCCTCTGCTTCGTCGCGTTCCAGCCCGCGAAACGTGAACAGCTTGGTAATCTTCGCCGGCTCAAGCGCCCCGCTGAGTTTCGCGATCGACACGTCCGATCCGCGCCGCAGCGTGCCCTGAAACACACGCGCGATGGCGATGCGTCCCAGAAAATCGCTGTAATCGAGATTGGTCACCTGAATTTGCAGCGCACCTTCGGGATCGCCTGCCGGCGGTGGTATTGACGCAACGATCTGCTCGAAAAGCGGCTGCAAATTCGTGGAATCGTCGCCGATTTTGCGGTGGGCCACGCCGGTCTTCGCGTTCGTGTAGAGCACTGGAAAATCGAGTTGATCTTCCGTCGCGTCCAGATCGATCAGCAAGTCGTAAATCTCGTCCAGCACTTGCGCCGGGCGCGCGTCTGGCCGGTCAATTTTGTTCAGCACCATGATCGGCGGCAGCTTTGCCGCCAGCGCCTTTTGCAGCACGTAGCGCGTCTGCGGCAGCGGCCCTTCGCTCGCATCCACCAGCACGAGTACACCATCCACCATGCGCAGCGCGCGCTCCACTTCGCCGCCGAAATCGCTGTGTCCCGGCGTATCGACGATATTGATCTTCGTGTCGTGGTACGTCACCGCCGTGTTTTTCGCCAGGATGGTGATGCCGCGCTCGCGCTCCAGTTCGTTCGAATCCATCACCCGCTTCACCACTTCCTGGTTCTCGCGGAAAACGCCGCTCTGCCGCAGCATCGCGTCCACCAGCGTGGTCTTGCCATGGTCCACGTGCGCGATAATCGCGATATTCCGTATCGTCTTCGTCATTTGCGGATGAAAATTATCCTGTTCGGCTAGCGCTGCTATTCAGTTGCGAAGTGTTACAGAGCGGCAGACGCACAAGCATTTTAGCATGCGCTCCCGAAGATCAAATGGATTCCGAACGAATCTCTGATACAGTCATCACCGCTCTAAAACCAGAGCGCCCATGCAACCGCCAGACTCGATAGATCGTGCTTTGTCGGGCAGATAGCAGTCCGCCATTACCGTAGGAGAATCGAAGATGTCCGCTCGCGTTGGTTTCATCGGAATTGGCAACATGGGTTGGCCGATGGCGGCGAATATCGCCAAGGCTGGCCACGACGTCACGGCCTACGATCTCGCCGTCTTTGATCTTAATCAGGACCGCGTCACTCGCTTCGCCGCCGAGCATAATTCCCGCGCAGCCGCGAGCGTCGGCGAAATCGCGCAAAACGATTTCGTGATAACCATGCTGCCTACCAGCCAGCACGTTCGCGACGCGCTGCTATCCGACGAATCCGGCGCCTTCGCAAAATCCCTCCGCCCCGGCACGATCATCATCGACATGAGCAGCTCCGATCCGGTCGCCACGCGCCGGCTTGGCCCTGAACTCGCCCGCCGCGGCGCGATTCTTCTCGACGCGCCCGTATCCGGCGCCGTCCCGCGCGCCATCACCGGTAAGCTCGCCATCATGATCGGCGGCGACGACAAATCCGCCATCGACCGCGCCAAGCCGCTGCTCTCCGCCATGGGCGACCGCCTGTTCGACACCGGCCCGCTCGGCTCCGGCCACGCCATGAAGGCGCTCAATAACTACATCGCCGCGGCCGGATACACCGCCGCGGTCGAAGCGCTGATGATCGGAGAAAAATTCGGCCTGGATCAATCCGTGATGGTCGATATTCTCAACGCGTCCACCGGCCGCAACTTCACCACCGAAAATATGATCAAGCAGCAGATCCTGAGCGGCCAGTTCGCCACCGGTTTTGCGCTCGGTCTGATGGCGAAGGACGTGAAAATCGCCGCCGATCTTGGCGAAGCCGTCCGCCTCGACGCGCCCGTTTCCCGGCTGCTCCGCGAACGCTGGGCCGCCGCGCGCGACCGGCTCGGCGCCACCCGCGACACCTCGGAGGCGATGCTCGCCTGGCGCGGCTCCCTCCCCGACTAATCGCGCTGCGTATAGCGCCGACGCCTTTTGGCTCTCATACTTTTGACTTTAATCTCGGACTTCCGGCTGCTAGTCCCCTGTTGACATCCCACATCTCACGTGCCATATTCCTGTCGTGTTCGACAGGAGCACCGCATGGCTGATTCGAAATCGACGCAATCCAAATCCGACATCCTCCAGGGCACGCTCGACCTGATGGTGCTCAAAACGCTCGAAGCCATGGGGCCGCTCCACGGCTATGGCATCGCCCGCCGCATCGAGCAGATCAGCGAAGACGTTCTCCAGCTCAATCAGGGCACGATCTACGCTTCGCTCGCGCGCCTCGTGCAGCGCGGCTGGATTTCCGCCGCGTGGGGCACGTCCGAAAATAACCGGCGAGCGCGCTTCTATTCCATCACGCGCGCCGGGCGCAAACAGCTCGCCGCCGAAACGCAAAGCTGGCAGCGCATCTCCGGCGTCATCGCCCGCGTCCTGCGCCTTGCCCGAGGATAATTCCAGTGGATACACGCAAGCGGCCGTCCTGAATCTCTCCGCGGCGCCGACGCTCGCTCGTGAGTCCGAGGAAACCAGCAAGCTCGTTGACTTGGCTTTGCATGCGGCCTAACATTTCTGCGTCTTGCTAGATACGTCGTTAATAGGTCAAACCATTTCGCATTACCGGATCGTCAATAAGATTGGCGTCGGCGGGATGGGTGTGGTCTATAAGGCCGAGGACACTCGACTCGGGCGCCTGGTCGCTCTGAAATTCCTTCCGCAGGAGTCCTTGGACGATCCGCAAGGACTGGAGCGGTTCCGTCGCGAAGCCAAGGCTGCTTCCGCTCTGAATCACCCGAACATCTGCACGATTTACGACATTGGGCAGGAGAACGGCCGGGCGTTCATTGCCATGGAGTTTCTGGACGGCTCCACGCTCAAAAATCTAATCGAAAACCGAACACTCGACCTGGAGCGCGTGCTGCATATCTCCCGTGAAATTGCCGATGCACTAGCGGCGGCGCACGCCAAAAACGTTGTCCATCGGGACATCAAGCCGGCGAATATCTTCGTCAGTGAAAGCGGACACGCCAAGGTGCTGGATTTTGGCCTAGCCAAAGTATCGACTCCAGGGGAAGACGAAGGCGATCTCGCGACGCTTACGCTGACGCAACCGGGCATTGCCGTGGGTACATTGCCCTATATGTCTCCAGAACAACTGCGCGGACAGCGGGTGGACTGCCGCACGGACGTGTTTTCGCTGGGAGCCGTTTTATACGAGATGGCAACGGGTCAGCGCCCTTTTGCAGGCGGTACTTCAATGGAGCTAAGCTCGTCGATTTTGCGCGACACACCAAAGCCCGTCACGGAATTTCGCTCCGACTTGCCGGCTGGATTGCAAAGGATTGTCGAGAAATGCCTGGCGAAGGAGCCTGCGGCACGATATGCCTCGGCGCGGGAACTTCGCGATGCGGTGGAGCAATTACAACGCGAAATCTCTTCAGGCTCCCGCGGCGCGCAGGCGCAGGGTGCGAGCGGTGGGGCCTCGATCGCCATTCTACCGTTCGCCAATATGAGCGCCGATCCGGAGAACGAGTTTTTCGCGGATGGAATCACCGAAGAGATAATCAATGCCCTGACGCAGATCGACGAGCTGCACGTCGCCGCGCGAACTTCCGCGTTTTCTTTTAAGGGCAAGCACGTCGATCTCCGCATTATCGGAGAACAACTGAATGTAAAAACGGTTCTGGAAGGCAGCGTCCGCAAAGCGGGAAACCGGGTGCGGATTACCGCGCAGTTGATCAACGTCGCGGACGGCTATCATCTGTGGTCCGAACGGTACGACCGGGAGCTGAAAGATATTTTCGAGGTGCAGGACGATATCGCGAAGTCAATTGCCGACCGATTGAAAGTCGCTTTGAAAGGCGGCCGACAAGCGGCCGTAAAACCCGGAACGAGCAACCTGGAGGCATACCAACTGTACTTGAAGGGCCGCGCCGTGCTGTATCGCAGGGGTCTCGATATCGGGCGCGCGGCGAAGTGTCTCGAAAACGCCGTCGCGCTTGATCCCGGATATGCCCTGGCGTGGTCCGGTCTGGCCGATGCTCGAAACATGCTAGGTCTCTATGGCTGGGAGCGACCGAATACGATCATGCCGCTGGCGAAGGATGCTGCGAACCGCGCGATCGCCCTCGATCCGGCGCTCGCGGAAGCGCATTGCTCCCTCGGTTGCATTAGCCACCTGTACGATTGGGACTGGAAGAAGGCCGAGGCGGAATTTCTGCGGGCGCGCGAATTGAATCCCCGTTATCTGCAAAACCTTTGCTGGTATGCGCTCTTTTATCTGGTCTGGACGCATGGACGCTTTGACGAAGGCGTTCCTGTCGCCACGGAGGCCGCAGAGCTTGACCCACTCTCTGCTTACGCGCAGGGCATCCTATCGTTTTGCTACAGTCACGGCGGCAGGCCGAAGGAAGCAGTGCGAGCGGCGACTCGGGCTCGCGAACTGGAAGAGTCTTTTTTTACTTACTGGGTGTTGCGGGACGCACTTCACGCCAACGGTGAATTCCAAGAAGCTGTCGCCGCAGGTGACATGGCCCTGGCGTTGTCCGGACGCCATGTATTTGGAATTTCCGGTCAGGCTACGACCTTGGCCGATTGGGGCAAGGGATCTGCCGCGCAGGCGCTGTATGCAGAACTTGTGGCCCGATCGGCGCAGGGCTACGTCCCGCCATGCCATATGGCCATTACGGCATCGGCTGCCGGCGAGACCGACAAAGCCATCGCACATGCGTGGGAAGCGTGCGAGATTCACGATCCTATGATGGTTACCGCCAGATTTTGGCCCGATTTCGCGCGCCTACGCAAAGACCCGCGGTTCAACGAAATTCTGGCCCGAGTGGGCCTGATATGAAACCATGAACTGCTCGCACGTGGTTTTCCCCAGAGGCGCCCATTGTGTGGCGTGATTTCTAAATGATCGGTCAAATCATTTCGCATTACAGAATCATCGAGAAGCTCGGCGGCGGCGGAATGGGCGTGGTGTACAAGGCGGAAGACACGACGCTTGGCCGGACCGTCGCCCTGAAGTTTCTTTCGGCAGAAGTATCTGGAGACAGGCAAGCGCTCGACCGGTTTCTGCGCGAGGCGCGGTCGGCGGCGGCGCTGAATCATCCGAATATCTGCACTATCCATGAAATCGGAGAGCACGAAGGGCAGCGCTTCATCGCCATGGAGTTGCTCGAAGGCGAGACGCTGAAGCAGCGCATCGGCGGGCGGCCGCTTCCCGTGGATCAAGTTCTGGAGCTTGCAACGCAGATTGCTGATGCACTGGGCGCGGCGCATTCCAAGGGAATCGTTCATCGCGACATCAAGCCGGCGAACATCTTCGTCAGCGAGCGAGGACAGGCGAAGATTCTGGATTTCGGGTTGGCCAAGCAGGTGGTTCAGAGCCGCGCGCTCGCGGCGCAGACCGAGGGAGCAACCCAGGATTACGATCCGCATCTGACCAGCCCGGGCGTGGCCGTCGGCACGGTGGTGTACATGTCGCCGGAACAGGCGCGAGGCGAAGAGTTGGACGCGCGCACGGACCTCTTCAGCTTGGGAACCGTGATCTACGAGATGGCCACGGGCCGCCAGGCATTCGACGGCAACACGTCCGCCATGATTTTCCACGCGATTCTCGCGCAGGAGCCCGAGCCGGCGTCGAGATGGAATCCTCGGCTGCCGAAGGGGATGGAAGAGATCATTCGCAAATCCCTCGAAAAAGACCGCGAGCTTCGCTATCAAAGCGCCTCGGGGATACTGGCGGATTTGAAGCGCCTGAAACGCGACGCGGAAACATCGCGTCCCGCGCCGGCTCGGCCGGCCGTTTCCGATGCCGCTCCGCGCCCGCCAGCGCCAGCCGCAAAAAAGGACAAACCGTCGTCCGGCAGGCTGGCAAGTGCTATCGATTCACTGGCGATTCTACCGCTGGAAAATGCGAGCGGTGATCCCGAGGCGGAATACTTGAGCGACGGCATCGCGGAGACGCTGATCAACACGCTCGCGCAGCTCCGGAAAATTCGCGTGATTCCGCGAACGATGGCTTTCCGCTATCGCGGGCCATCGGTTGATCCGCTGGCTGCCGGAAAGGAATTGAATGTTCGCGCCGTGCTTGCGGGCCGGCTGCTGAAACGCGGCGACGATCTGATCGTTTCGCTGGAGCTGATTGACGTTGCTCACCAGGCGCAGCTTTGGGGCGGACGCTACAACCGCAAGATGACGGACCTGCTAGCTTTACAAGAAGAATTGAGCAACGAGATTTCGGAAAAGCTGCGGTTGCAGCTCAGCGGGGAGGAAAAGAAAAAGCTCCGGAAGCGTCCCACGCAAAACAACGAAGCGTTTCGGCTGGTGCTCGAAGCGCGGCACTCAACACACAAGACGTATGCGACAGCGGTGAGCAGGGCGATCACGCTTTGCGAGCGGGCCCTCGATATCGATCCGCAGTACGCTCCAGCGTACGCAGAGTTAGCCGGCGCGTGCATGCTTCAAGACGTCCTGGGCTACGCGCCTTCGTCCGAGGCCCGGCCCCGGGCGCAATGGGCCGCGCAGAAAGCTCTTGCGTTAGACGACAGCCTCGCCGAAGCGCACCTCAGCTTGGGCATGATCCGCTTTTACGGCTGGGATTTCGCCGCTGGAGAAAAGGAAATGCGGCGTGGCGTGGAGCTGGATCCAGACTCGGCATGGGCATGGGGCCAGCTTCATTTTGTGTACACATCGCTCGGCCGGTTCGATGAAGCGATCGCTGCCGCAAAACGGGGCGTGGAATTGGATCCATTTTCCGACTCCGCGCACTTTTACCTGGGCCTCGCGTATGCTTTTGCGAGACGTTTCGATTCGGCCATCTTTCATTTCAAAAAGAGCCTGGAATTCGATCCGCGCAACACGACGTGCCTCGTTGCGCTCGCACTTGCGTACGCCTGGGAAGGTCAGGCCGAAGAGACGCTCGGGGTATGCGAGGAGGCGGCTAACCAGGCTCGTGGAGTGACTGTAGTGCTTGGGCACTTAGGCGCGGCCTATGCGAAGATCGGCAAAACCGAAGAAGCGCGTGAGATTCTTCGGCAAATCGAAGAAGCTCGGAAGGCGGACGGGCGCTCGTTCATCTGGATTGCAGCGATTTATGCGGGACTCGGAGAAAATGAAGCAGCATTCGAGTGGCTCGAAAAGGCGTTTCACGAACGCACTTCCTTCCTGGCGTATTTCAAGTTTCATCCGACGTTCGACAATCTGCATGGCGATCCCCGCTTTGAAGCGCTGGTGAAGCGCATCGGCTTTCCCGGATGATTGGAGCAGCAGACCCTACCAATGAACAGCGGACGATGGACGATTTCGCATGCCGAATCGTCAAGAAGCGCGCGGTAGGAGAGAATAGGTTGCGCCGTGGGAGCGCGCCGCGCTCCCACGGCAGGTGCATCGCAGAGGACATATTTTCCGGCGTGAGCCCGAGCGTTTTGCTGCCTGCGTTACTTCTTCGCGATAAGCACCGGGATTGACTGCGTTTTCCGCGCCTCTTCAACTGCACGGGGATGCGAGCGCGTGTACACCAGCGTTTCGCCGACCTCAGCGAGCGTTAACGAGCACACAACGTGCTGGTTTCCGTGACTGCTGATAATCAAGGCGCTCCCGCCCGTCCCGGCATCGTCGCGGTCGGACATCGGCTCAAGTGCGACGAGGCGACGACTCTTGGCATCCCGAATAGATAATACCGGCTGAGTCTCGTTCAACACGCTAATCTCGTAGCTGCCGGCTGGAATTACGGTGATGCCCCAGTGGACTGCGTACGGGAGCGTGAAATTACCCTGAAATGCCGATTCCGGAACCATAGATTGCGCTTTGGCCGATCCGGCGAACAACCCGGCCGCCATCAGCGCGGCTGCAAACAACGCCTGTGTAGCTGCAATTCGTCTCGTTTTCATGATCGCTTCCTCCTGAGGGCTGCCGACTAAGCTCTCCCTTGGGTTTCAAGTCCTCATCGTGCCCTTCACCCTATAAACCGGAAACGAGGGGAAAACTGGCTCATGCAAATTCGAGAACAATCAGGAAACAAGCAACCGGGTCCGACTTAAGGCGTGCCTCCTTTACTTTTTCTCGTCCCGGCATTAGGGTTTGGTAGCTGACGCTCATCAAGGATTGCGGGAGGGCTGAATGAGCCCCGATTCGCCGGGCGAGATCACCAAGCTTCTCGATAGCTGGCAACGTGGGGATCAGGCGGCGAGGGAAGCGCTCATACCACTCGTTTACAATGAGTTGCGCCGTTTAGCGCGCCACCGCCTGTGGAATCAGCGGCCCGACCATACGCTTCAGAGCGCCGCGCTCGTCAACGAAGCTTACCTGCGCTTGGTCCAGCACAAGCCGCCGGAGTGGCAAAATCGCGCACATTTCTACGGCGTGGCGGCGCAGATGATGCGGAACATATTGGTGGACTACGCGCGCAATCGCCTGGCTGCCAAACGCGGAGGAGAAGCCGAGCGGCTAACGCTGAAAACCGATTTGCTGCCTGCGCGCCAGGAGGAAGTTGATCTAGTCGCGCTCGACGAAGCCTTGAACAAGCTTGCCAGCCTGGATCAGCGGCAGAGCCGCGTAATCGAATTGCGGTTTTTCGGCGGGCTATCGATCGAGGAGACCGCCGCGGTCATGGGCCTTTCGCCTGCGACCGTTAAGCGAGAGTGGGTCACCGCCCGTGCGTGGCTTCAACGCGAATTAGAGAGGGCCAGATGACTTCCGAGCGCTGGCACGAAGTGAAGAAAGTTCTCTCGCCGCACTCGATCGCAGTCTGCGCTCCGACCGCCGCTACGGCACCTTGCTCAACTGCCTCGGGTTGCCGACATAACTGTGCGGCGGTTGAAGTCCCACCGTCTATTTTTTCGTAGTCAACGAGGGGTGTGACCGAGTGCGGAAAGGCAATCCGTGCTTCGGATGCTCCACTCCGGAGCCGGGAATTAAAAGGTCGTCGTCAAACGGGCATAAACGCTGCGCGCTGGCCCGATGGCATTGCCGGAGAATAGGCCACCGAAATCGATAACGTTCACCACGTTATTCAAGTTCTCCCCGTCTAGCTCCAGTTTTATAGTGGCGCGGTCAGACCTGTAGATGTCCGCCCCACCCGAGGCATCGAACATCGTCGCGGGCAAGATGCGTCCGCGGTTGAAGTTCAGCCGGTTTATGACGTCCTGTCCATAAATGGCAG
>JASHPG010000180.1 GCA_030038275.1 Candidatus Acidiferrales bacterium
CCAAGCGTTATTCGCTCGAAGGCGAAGCCGCGCTGCTGCCGCTCCTCGATTCCATCCTCAGCGCGGCCTCCGAGCACGGCGCCGAAAAAGGCATGCTGGCCATGAGCCATCGCGGCCGGCTCAACGTGATGGTTCACATCGTGGGGCGTCCGGCTGCGGAAGTTTTTGCCCGCTTCGAAGACGTTGATCCACGCAGCGTTCTCGGCAGCGGGGACGTGAAATACCATCTCGGCGCCACGGGAATTTTCCACGCCGCCGGTGGACGCGAAGTGGAAATTCACCTGGTCTCGAATCCCAGTCACCTGGAGGCCGTCGATCCGGTGGTCATGGGACGAACGCGCGCCAAGCAAATGCGCCGCGGCGAAAACGGCCGCGCCCAGGTTCTCGCCATCACCATGCACGGCGATGCCGCGTTTGCGGGTCAGGGGATTTGCGCCGAAACGCTGAATATGGCCGACCTGCCGGGTTATACCGTCGGCGGCGGCATCAACATCATCGTCAACAATCTGATCGGATTCACCACGGGACCGCGCGAGGGCGTTTCCTCGCGCTTTTCGTCCGATCTGGCCAAGCGCCTGCCGGTTCCCATCTTCCACGTGAATGCAGAGGATCCTGAAGCCGTCGTGCGTGTCGGGCGGATGGCGCTCGATTACCGCGATGCATTCGGCACGCCCGTGGTAATCGACCTGATTGGTTATCGCCGTCACGGCCACAGCGAAGTGGATGATCCCACCATCACCCAGCCGCTGCGCTACCGCAAAATCGAGGCGCATCCGCCGCTCTGGAAAATCTACGCCGGGAAAATCGGCGCGGACGCCGAGCTGATCGTAAAGCGCGTTCACGAAGAATTGGACGCCGCGCAGAAAGAAGCGCGCGAGATAGAAAAGCTTCCTCCGATGCGCCGCCTCCCGCGCTACTGGAATCAATTCCGGGGCGGATATTACGATCCATCGTTAGAGGTCGATACCGCTGTTCCTGCCGGGACTCTCGCACCTATCGGCCAGTCGATCGCCGGTTATCCGGAAGCCTTTCACATCCATCCGAAGGTCAAAAAACTCCTCGAGCAACGCGCGGAAATGGCCGCTGGGAAACGCGCGCTCGATTTCGGCATGGCGGAAGCGCTGGCGTTCGGCTCGTTGTTGCGGCAGGGCGTACCTGTGCGCCTCTCCGGGCAGGACAGCCGCCGTGGCACCTTCAACCAGCGCCATTCCGCGCTGATCGATATTGAGACCGAAGAAGAATACGTCGCGCTGCAACACCTCTCGCCGGATCAAGCCTGGTGCGAAATCTACAATTCGCCTCTTTCTGAAGCGGGCGTGCTCGGTTTTGAGTACGGATTCAGCCGCGATTATCCCGAAGCGCTGGTGCTATGGGAGGCGCAGTTCGGCGATTTCGCCAATGGCGGGCAGATCGTGATCGATCAGTTCATCGGCGCGAGCGAAGACAAGTGGAATCTGCTGTCCGGACTCGTGATGCTTCTTCCGCATGGCTACGAAGGCCAGGGCCCGGAGCATTCGAGCGCCCGCATCGAACGCTTCCTCGAATTGGCCGCGCGCGATAACATCCAAATCTGCCAGCCCTCCACGGCCGCGCAGTATTTCCATCTGCTCCGCCGGCAAGCCCTGCGCGCGTGGCGCAAGCCCCTGATCGTTTTTACTCCGAAAAGCATGCTGCGGCATCCCGCGGCATCTTCTCCCATTTCCGAGCTGTCCACCGGCCGGTTTCAAACTGTGATTCCGGATGGCGGCGATGGCTCCGCAGACCGCGTGCTGATCTGCACCGGCAAAATCGGCCACGAACTGAGAGCCGAACGGAAGCGGCGCGGCGAATCTTCTCCTGCTATCGTGCTGCTGGAGCAGGTGTATCCCTTCCCCCATACCGAACTTCTGGCTGAAATGGATCGCCACTCCGCGGCGCGTGAATTCGTATGGGTGCAAGAAGAGCCGGGAAACATGGGCGCGCGCGGCTTCGTCCTGCCTGAAATCGAACGGCTGTCCCGCGGCCGGGCCGTCCTATCGGTGAATCGCTCCGAAAGCTCCAGCCCCGCCACCGGCTCCCACCGCGCCCACGAAATGGAGCAGAAAACGCTTCTGGCTCTCGCGTTTCGCGATATGGAAGGCGCTCAGGAACGGCAACAATGACCCTTGGTCTGTGTTCGCTGAAGGGTACGCCCAGCCAACTGGTACCTTCGTAACATTGACCCGGTCGGCCCCTCCCGTTAATTTGACCCTCGACAATTCGGCGAGGCTCATAGGAGCCAACGAACCAAGGGACAAAAAGTGGGTGTGTACCCTTTAGACACACGCACTTTACTTTCCCCTTGGCACGGCACCCGACCGCGCGTACTCTCTCGACGGGGTAGCATCTTCCTGTCGAGAGGGGACTTCCATGAACAAGTGGGTTGCGATCGTGGTGTTGGACCTGATGGTTTTGACGGCCGCGGTAGCGCTAAAGACCGTGACGACCAGCGCGCAGACGAAAGTACAGACGCCGTCGTCAAAAATCATCGTTGCTCCTGTACCCTGGTAACTGAGTTTGTAGCTTAGCCCCGTCTGCCGGTTGGCAGGTGGCGGCTTGCCCGGGCCTCGCATTGGAGCGTACATGTTCGGCCCGACGGTTTACGCTATGTGGGTGTTGGCCCTCCTCCTGGAGGGCACGTTTGTGGTGTGCGCGCTCCGTAAGCGCGAGTTCCTACGCTATCTTCCCCTAAATATTTACATGCTGCTATGCGCCGTGGGCAACATTGGCGTATATACATGCAGCCGCACGTACGGTGTACATTCCCGCGAGTACTTCTACTCGTACTATAGCTCTGACATCCTGTTATCTGTTTTTATGTATGCCGTGATAGCCGGGCTATTTTCGCAGGTCTTTTCGGAGACCAATTTCCGCCGGTACGTTCGCGGGGCCGCGGTGATCCTGTTGGCTGCGACTGCCGTGTTCGCAGTCATTTCCGCGCACTCATCCGGACAGGGATTCACGACGGAATTCGCCGTCGAGTTAGAACAAGATCTGAACTTCGTCGGAGTGGTGCTGATGTACGTGCTTTGGGGAGCCGTGGTCAAGCTCCGGGAGAGCCGCGTCAGACTCGTTCAGGTAGTGCTGGCGCTGGGAGTTTACTTCAGCGCTGTCGCCGGCACGTATGCGCTTCGCAACTTGTTTCCAGACCTGGAATTTAGCCTTCTGAAGTGGCTGCCGCCGGTGATCGGGCTGTGGCTGCCGCTCGCATGGACCTACACGTTCGTTCGAGTCCCGGAGGGTGCCCGGCTAGAAGCCGGACGCATGTTGGTGACATCCCAGTGATTGCCGCTCTCATTTGCGTCGTCTCGGTAGCAGCTTTCGTCCAATTCCTGGCGACCTACTGCCACTCCGTGGTAGCAGCCTTCGGAAAGACGGAACTCTCCGCGCGCGTCCGTGAAGTGGCGGGCATGGGCAGCCGCGATCTTGCTATCGACGACTTCGCCCGTTTCCTGCAGCTCATTCATCTTTGCCCGGAGCACAATGCGGACCGGCTGGAAATTCGTGCGGTGAGTACGTACCGCGCGTTTCTCCGCGGGATCGGGTTTGCTTCCCGGGCGGTGGCGCCCAGCGTAGCTGCTTGGACCAATCGGGAGCTGCTTGGGTGCTCGCACTTTGCGGCCGTCGCGCTCGAACGCCGCATGGAGTTCACGCGCGATCTTTACGCACGCCAAGCCAGCATTCTTTAACTCCTCTTCGCGCCATCTATTTCCGCGGAAGCATTCCGCGCTTCCTGATCGGCCCTTCCCGATCTGTATGACACTGCATTTTCCTTCGCTCGCGGCGCGTGCCTCGACCCGCCGCATTACGCCCTGCTATTATTAGCAGACATGACTTCCTCCGTCGTCATTGCCCCATGAAAGCGCTGGAAAAACGCGTTCTGGATTACGTTCGCGACGCGCGCCTGATTTCTCCCGGCGATCGCGTCGGCGTCGCGGTTTCGGGTGGAGCGGATTCGGTGGCGCTTTTGCAAATCCTTCACGGCGCGCGCCAGAAGCTCGGAGTAAAGCTGCTGGTGGTCCACTTCGACCACTGCCTGCGCGGCGCGGAATCGGACGCGGACGCCGAATTTGTCGCCAGACTGGCGCGAGGATGCGGACTGCCATTCGTACTCGATCGCCAGGATGTCGCGGCGGCGGCGAAACGAAACAAGTGGAACCTGGAGGATGCCGCTCGGCGGCTGCGCTACGCGTTCTTCGAGCGATTGGTCCGCGATGGGCAGGCGGATCGGATTGCCGTGGCGCACACGGCGGACGATCAGGCCGAGACGGTGCTCGCGCATCTGATCCGAGGCACCGGGCCAACCGGCCTTGGCGGAATTTATCCGGCGGCGGCGAGTGTGGTGCGCCCGCTTCTCGCGATTCGGCGGCAAGAGCTTCGCGATTACCTGGAGGAATACGGGCAATCCTGGCGCGAGGATTCGACCAATCAGGACGTGCGGCGAGTGCGAGCGCGGATTCGGACGCGACTCGTTCCGCTGCTGGAGCGGGAATTTTCACCGCGAGTGGTGGAACGGTTGAACGAGCTGGCGCGGCTTTCGCGCGAAGAGCAGGATTTCTGGAACGCGCTAACCGAGGAGCGATTCCGGACATCGGTTCGTCGCGCCGGCGATGGGCTTTCGATCCGCACGAACGATTTGCTCGCTCCGATGACTACGGCCGCCGCGCCGCAGGTTCCTAAGCCAAACGATCGGCAACCCTTCGCCGCTCGTGCGCTAACCGAGAGATTAATTCGTCGAGTTTATCAGGAGTTGCGCGGCACGCGACAAGGGTTGACTGCCGGACACGTGGAGCAAGTCATTCGTCTCGCTTCGGCCTCGGATAGCGGGCATTTCGTCGAGATGCCCGGAGGCGTTGTGACCGAAAAGAGCTTCGGCGAGCTGAAATTCATGGTGCAATCCGCTCGATCCGCCAAGGGTGGCGCCAACCGGGAGCGCCAAGTTCAGCATGATTACGCCTACCCGGTTGAGCTGCCAGCACGCGGCTGCATGACAGTTTCCGTACCGGAACTAAACTGCCGTTTCCGGCTGAAAGTGATTGACTGGACGGATGGGGAGCGCGAGACTAGATATGGACGCTTGGCCCTGGATGCGGCCCTGCTTCGAATGCCATTGATCCTGCGAAACTGGCGGCCCGGCGACGCTTATCGCCCTCTGGGACGTCGCCAAATCCACAAGCTCAAGCACCTGTTTGCCGAGGGGCGTATCGCTCTCCGCGAACGCACGGGATGGCCGATCTTGGAAAGCGCCGGCCGGGTGGTTTGGGCGCGAGGGATCGCCCCGGCTTGTGATTTTTGCGCCGGGGAAAGTACGGCCGCAGGGGTTGTGATCGAGGAAGAGCGCTTGCAAGCGGCAGGGTAGGACCGGGAGTTTGCCGTGACGATACGCCAAGCGAATGCGACAATTGAATACTCCGGTTCCTGGAGTGCGTCTAATCATCCGGGAACGGGTAGAGGGCAAGAAACCAGCGGCAGTGGGGACGCGTGGCGCTTGCTTGCCGGACGACGAGGGGTATGTCTTGCCGAGCCCGCCAGGCCGTCCGCAAGAAGGCGAGGAGCTTCCGCTGGCAGCCCGGAAGGCTTCGGGGTGAGGTAATAAAGTGAACTCAACAGTTCGTACGGTCTTATTTTGGGTGCTGATGATCGCTCTGGCGGTCGTCCTGTGGCAGATGGCCTCGCGGGGCGGGCCTGCGGAACACCAGGATGAGCCCAGCTACAGCGCATTTATTTCCAAGGTGGATAGCGGCAATGTGAAGGACGTAACCATCTACCTTTCGCAGAACAGCGCCGACATTCAGGGCGAGTACAGCAACGGCGTTAAGTTTCACAACGTCACGGTGGCCAATTCCGCCATTCCGGACGTGACCAAGATTTTGCAAGACAAGGGCGTCGGCTACAACTACAAGGAAGTGAAAAACCCCGACTGGCTCTCGCTGACGCTCAGTTGGATTCTGCCCTTCGCCATTCTGATTGCCATCTGGATCTTCTTCATGCGGCAGATGCAAGCGGGCGGAAACAAAGCGCTGAGCTTCGGTAAATCGCGCGCGCGATTGCTGACGGCGCAGCAAAAGAAGGCCACGTTCAAGGACGTAGCCGGAAGCGACGAGGCCAAGGAAGAACTGAACGAAATCATCGATTTCCTTAAAGACCCGCAGAAATTCCAGAAGCTCGGCGGGCGCATTCCCAAGGGCGTGCTGCTCGTTGGGCCTCCGGGAACTGGCAAGACGCTGCTCGCCCGCGCGATTGCCGGTGAGGCGAACGTTCCGTTCTTCTCGATTTCCGGATCGGATTTCGTGGAGATGTTCGTGGGCGTGGGCGCGAGCCGCGTTCGCGACCTATTCGAGCAAGGTAAGAAGAACGCTCCATGCATCATCTTCATCGACGAAATCGACGCCGTCGGCCGCCATCGCGGCGCGGGCCTGGGCGGCGGGCACGACGAGCGCGAGCAAACCCTGAACGCGCTGCTCGTCGAAATGGATGGCTTTGAGTCCAATGAAGGCGTGATCCTGATCGCGGCCACCAACCGGCCGGACGTGCTCGATCCCGCGTTGCTGCGGCCTGGCCGCTTTGACCGCCGCGTGGTAGTCCCGCGGCCCGATGTTCGCGGACGCGAGGAAATCCTGCGCGTTCACACCCGCAAAGTGCCCATTTCGGACGACGTCGATCTTTCAGTGATCGCCCGCGGTACGCCCGGCTTTTCCGGCGCGGATGTGGCCAACCTCGTGAACGAAGCGGCGCTCTGGGCCGCCCGCCAGAATCGTAAGCTGGTGATGATGGCGGATTTCGAGATGGCCAAGGACAAAGTTTTGATGGGCGTCGAGCGCAAGTCGATGCTGCTCTCCGACGAAGAAAAGAAAAACACCGCGTACCATGAGGGCGGGCACGCGCTGGTGGCGGCAATGACTCCGGGAGCCGACCCGCTGCATAAAGTCACGATCATCCCGCGCGGCATGGCGCTCGGTCTGACGATGCAGTTGCCTATCGACGACAAGCACACGTACACGCGCGAATTTCTTGAGGCGCAATTGGCCGTGCTGATGGGCGGGCGGGCGGCCGAGGAAATTTTCCTCAACCACGTGACCACCGGCGCGGGCAACGACATCGAACGCGCCACGGAGATCGCCCGGCAGATGGTCTGCGAATGGGGCATGAGCTCGCTCGGCCCGCTCACCTTCGGCAAAAAAGAAGAGCAGATCTTCCTGGGCCGCGAAATCGCCCAACACCGCGACTATTCCGAGGACACGGCGATCAAGATCGATGCCGAAGTGCGCTCGATCGTGACCACCGGTTACACGAAAGCGCGCAACATCCTCGAAGGCAATCGCGACACGCTGGAGCGCATCGCCAAGGCGCTGCTCGAACGCGAAGTGCTCGACGCCAACGAACTCAAGCTGCTGATGGAAGGCAAGCCGCTGCCCGAAAAGCTGCCGCCCCCGCCGTCAGCCGCTCCGCCGGTGCCCGCCAAGGAGCCGCAGCTCACGCTGCGTCCTGACGCGCGCCCCGTGCCCGGCATGGCCAAAGGCGAAAAACCGGCGCCAGCCTGATCGCCAGGTCCTCGCGTAAAATTCTCCGGAAAATGAACGAGGGTGCCTGCTGCGGCACTCCTGTTCTTTTGTTCTTTCGTTCGCGACTATGCGATGCGACGAGGGGGCAACGCCAGAATCCGGCGACATATCGGCCCATCAGGAAGCTCGCAATTGAAATGAATGGCGCAACCCGGTAACATCGCGGATTGATCGCTTTGGATGGGAGGTACCGCCCAATGCCCTTCCCCTCACAACGCTTTGATTTCATCGCAAGAATTCTCATCACCGTTGGTGCTTTATTCCTGATAAACGTCTCGTATGCCAGAGCCGCATTACCTCGACTTATAAACAAGACAAAATCCCTGTCAGTTGTAAGCGTGGCCGAACGGCGAGCCAGCCCGGAATTTCCTAAGGACCACTATGTGTTGCGGTTGCGCAATGACTCGTCGATTCCGGTCTTTGGCCTCATCGTATCCGTTCTCGGTCGAAACGGAGTTTGCGACCTGCATACTCCACGCTCGTTCTGGCCACCGCTCATTTCGGCCAACGGGATGAACGACCTTCGCCTAGACGTCCCAGGAAACGAGGCTGCGTGGGCTGGGCCTGGCGGCGAAGGTTGTTCGGCAAAACCTAAGCCTGGGCCAAAACCGACCGTCGCGATCGACGCGGTTGACTTCGTGAATGGGACGTATGAAGGAGATCCGTCAAAGGCAGCAATCATGGAATGTATACGCCTGGGCGAAGTGTCGGAACGACAGCGCATTGTTGCACTGGTTACAAGAGATCTCGATAGCGGCCAACCAGATAGTCAAAAGCTAGCCGCGATAACTAGCGAAATCCATGCGACTGAAAGAGCGCCGATTCCGGTGCCATCACTCGTTCGTTCTGCGATGAAGCGATTTCCATTCGCTCACAAAAATGCGGTTGAGCAAGGCCTATACGAAGGCGCGCAGGATCAGAACGTACTGTTCCTCTCGAATTTAAAGATCTACTCGCTTGAATTTTCTAACGGGCATTTGCGCGGCACCACGCTCAACGAATGGTGGAAATCGCCAGGCGGCGAGTGCGACTTGCTTTCACCGCAAGGGTGCCCGAACCGCAATTGAGATTCGCTCAAGGCGTCCGCGTCCCTCTGAGCAGATGGGCAAATGGTAATTCGGACAGATTAATGTACTCCGCGGGATTCAATCTGGGCGTAGCAAACACCGTCTGCTCTGGCTTCAGGAGCTGCGAGGCGGGGCGATTGACTATCCGAATTTTTCGGCCGTCGGGAAGAAAGACCGAATCAGCGCCGGAAATGACCTCGCATCGGAACTTCTCGTCGTCGCAGCGCGTAATGGTTGATGGCACCGTGGCGATGCTAGCGAGCTTACCGTTCTCTTGGTAGCAGT
Organism: Candidatus Acidiferrales bacterium; assembly: GCA_030038275.1. GTDB lineage: Bacteria > Acidobacteriota > Terriglobia > Acidiferrales > UBA7541 > Palsa-295. The sequence continues at coordinate 8,933 of JASHPG010000180.1, forward strand.
AATCGGCGTACCGGAAGCCACCCTCGCCATACTGAAGCGTCATTCTTACCAAAACAATCTGTTTGTTCTCATACCAAACCCAAGCTGCGGGTTTCGGTCGTCCAGCAGTACGCCACTGGTTTTCGCTGGAGAAGACATCCCATCGGGGTGGGTGTCCTTCGCTTTCAGGAACCCGGGCGAATAGGAGGGGCCGATTCGACCCGGAAAAATCCTGCACCGCAGCGCAATATTTTTCGACCGCGTTTATCGCTGCGATCGTTTGCCGGCCACGGCTGTCGTTGGTTCTCGGCAGGACTTGCCCCTGCGCACCACCTCCCACCAAAAAGATCATCGTGACAATGGCCGAAGTAAACTGGCGCAGCTTTGCCATGGCGATTCGTTGGTCTGGCACCAGACGTTTAGACAAGGGCGAGTCCTTGAGCCGCCGATGCGGGATTTTAGTCCTAACGCGTTTGGCATACAATGGGGGGCATGGGGAAGCGCCAAGAAGACACCTTCGACGTGGATTGCCCATGCTGCCGGGCCAAGCTGACGCTGGATCGCGGGCTTGGAGCCGTGCTTTCGCACGTGCCGCCCCCGAAACCACCGCCTTCGGTCGATCTGGACGACACCGCGAAGCTCTTGCGCGAGCAGGCTGAAGCCGTTGAAGCGAAATTCCGCGCGTCCGTGGAAGCGGAAAAATCCAAGGAAGACGTGCTGGCTCGCAAATTCGCCGAGGGCCTGAAAAAAGCCAAAGACCAGCCGGTCGAAAAGCCCTTCCGCCACTTCGATCTCGACTGACTCCCGCCTATGCGAGCCTCGCTCGTTGCGCTCGCAAGCCTTGCCATCCTCTGCGCCGCCAGTGCTGGAATCGCCGCGCCGAAGCAGCATTCCAAGCAGCGCAACCGGCCCGAGAAATTCCCTCAGCAGCTCGACAAAAATATCTCCTGGCAGCGCGATGCGGCGACCGGCGAGTTGCATCTCGTCACGGCCGGCGATGAATCCGGCGCGAGTGCCATCAACGCGCAGAGCAGCGGCGCTGCCTTGCGCTCGCTCACCCAGATGGTTCCAGTCACCTGCATCGTATCCGCCGCCGGCGGCGAAGCAGTGCCCGGCCTGCGCCGCGAGGATTTCCGCATCTTCGATGACGGCGTCGCGCAGCCGGTCGCCTACTTCGACGCGTCCACACAGCCCGCGAGCGTCGCGCTGGTGATTGACGCGAGTCCCAGCGTCCTGCCCGATTCCGACGAGATGAAGCAAGCCGCCGACGCGCTGATCGATTCGCTCGCGCCGCTCGATCGAGCCGCGGTCGTAGATTTCTCCGCGCACACGTACTTGCTCGCGCCCTTTTCCGACGCGCGCGAAGTGGTTCGCCGGGCGGTCGATCGCATCGACGTCCGCGCGCTTTTCGGCGATACCGGCGGCTCGAATATTTACGAGGCCGTGTATCTGACAGCCGAGCGTTTGTTTCCCGGCCGCACGGGACGCAAGGCGATCGTCCTGCTCACCGATGGAGAGGACAGCGGCCTCGGCTTGACACTCGATCCGCGGACCGAATCCGTGCATCCTGGCCAGCCGCAAAATCGCCTCACGTTTGACGACGTGGTGCGCGCGCTCGCCTCGCGCGATATTCAGGTATTCGCCGTCTCCACCGAAAACCGCCCGCGCGTAATGACGCCGGAATGGCTTGCTTCGCAGGCCGGCCAGACGCTGATTTCTCCGAACGCGCTCCGGCTCGGCATTCCCGCGTACACCGATTACCTCGCCGAACTCGTGCGCCGCGCCGGAGGACAGCTTTATTTTCTCAACGAGTCGAGCACCGTGGCTGGCACTTTCCGCCAAATCGCCGAGAAAATTCGCGCGGAATATACGCTCGGATTTTATCCGCGGCGCCCGGGCGGTTCGACTGCCGCGCCGGGATGGCATTCGCTGCGCGTGGAAGTGGTGGGCCATGTGGGCGTGAACGTCTCGAATCGCGCCGCGTATTACGCAACCGCCCCGCCACGTTAGTACGCTGGAACTTCGCTGCATCGCCAGCCGGCCCCTACCGGATTTACCGTAGATCGCGGCAGGTGCGCCATTGCTACCCGGCGCAAAGCAGCATTGCTAAGCTGAAGCCATGTTGCGAGGCCTTTTCGATCTAGCGATCGCGGCAATTGTGTGGATCGTTGGCGCCTGCGATTTGGCCGTGAAGAGATTTCGCGGCCGCCACTGGCCCATTCGCGACGCGCGCGTGATGAGCACCGAATACGAAAATGGAGTAATCGGCTGGCACATGGTCACCGTCTATTACGAGTACCGTATCGACGGCGCGTCGTGGGGCACGTGGCATACGCAGCCGTTCATCGCCGAGTCGTCGGCGAAAAGTTACCTGAAGGCGTTGCCCCAAAATGCGCCGCTGAAAGCGCGCGTCAAGCCGGCCGATCCCACCGTCGCCGTCCTCATCGAAGCGCCCGCAAGCAACGAATCGTTCTTTAGCGTTTCGCGCGATTCGTGATTCAATATCGAATCCATGTTTCGCCGGCTGAAGTTCAAGCTGCGCCTGCCCCCGATGGCTGGCCAACCAGCACGCTCGCTCGCGCTGGGCGAGCGCAC
>JASHPG010000181.1 GCA_030038275.1 Candidatus Acidiferrales bacterium
TCGTTCTTACTTGTGTTTATCGGCTTTGGCACAAAAACCGGCATCGCCCCCATGCATACTTGGCTTCCGGACGCACATAGCGAGGCGCCGACTCCGATTTGTGCGGTTTTGTCTGGAGTTAAGACATCCGTTCCACTCTATGTAATCTTGCGCTTCTTGGGCATCGTACTCGCGTCGCCAGGTGCACGGATGGGCGAGTGGATGGTTGTAATCGGACTGATTTCCGTGGCGATCGGCGCCTTTCTTCTCCTTCAAGTGCATGACTACAAGCGGATGTTTGCCTACTCCACGGTCGAGCATATGGGGATCATTTTGACCGCAGCCGGGCTGGCTTCGCGCGCCTCAGACTTCGGAGCTGTTTTTCAACTTTTGAACCACGCCATCACCAAGTCTCTTTGCTTCTATGTTGCTGGTGTTGTTTTGCTAGCCATGGGAACGCGTGAAATCAAATCGGTCAAAGGGTTGCTACGGATCTCGCCGTTTGCCGGTGGGATCCTCCTCTTCTGCGCACTCGCCATTGCGGGCGCTCCGCCGTTCCCAATTTTTCTGAGCGAGTTCTCAATTTTATCGGCGGGGATTCGGGGAGGGCACGCGGTCGCGGTTGCGATACTCGCTGCACTGATCGTAGTGGCCTTCGTCGGCATCATGCTGCAGGTGAACAGAATGGCTTTCGGCCGGCCAGACCTGCCGGAGGTACGGGTCGCCATGCCGAGCACCTGCCGCGTCGCCGTGTTGGCAGCCGCCGTACCGGTGGCAATTCTCGGAATCTACGTGCCAGGGCCTATTCATTCTCTGCTGACTCTGGCCGCACAGCAATTGGGAGGCCGCTGAAATGGTAGTTACGCACTCTCCGGTGAGCACATCGAAGCGAATGCAGGTTGACGAAATTGCGGCAGCAGTAGGGAGCCGATTCGGATCGACCGCTCGCGTCTCCCGAGGGAGTAGTGGAGTGGCGCTCTCGATAGCACTGCTCGATCCCGCGACCCTGCCGGCGATATCCAAATTTTTGTTTTGGGAGTCGGCGTGTTCGTTTGGCGGAATAGTCGTGGAGGAAGTACAGAACGACTGGCGATTGTCTTATTTTTTCCTCTCACTTGGTTCCGGGTGGATGGAAGTACTGCTGGAAGTGCCTTCCTCAACGCCGACAGTGCCAAGCATTAGCACGGAGGTGCATGCAGCGGATTGGTTTGAGCGTGAGGCCGAGGACTTGTTCGGACTTGAGTTCGAGGGCCATCCACGCCTGGGTGACTTCGTATTGCACGACCAAATATGGCCCGAGGGGGTCGCCCCCCATCGAAAATTGCAGCGGAAAACGATGGACACCCGTCGAGACCGCCTCCGGCATCGGCCGAATGCAGAATGGCGGCCATTGCTCGTAGTGCGGGACCCTGGTGCATTCGCTATGCCGATCGGTCCGGTGTATGAAGGTGGCCTCGGCCAATCCGTCCATTTTTTGTTGGAAACCGTGGGTGAGGACGTGGTTCGTGCCGTCCCCCGCCTCTTCTACAACTTTCGCGCGATTGAGAAGATTGCGGAGGGACAGCCGGTTTCTCGTGCGCTGTTAATTGCGGAGCGTTTCGCAGCTACGTCTTCGTTCGCTCATTCCCTCTCGTTCTGTCTCGCTATCGAAAGGATGTCCGGCACGGAAGTTCCTGCTCGCGGCAAAAACCTACGCGTCCTGCTAAGCGAGCTCGAGCGCTTGAGGCATCACGCCGGTGCGATCGCAGGAGTTTGTGAATCCACCGCGCTCTCGGTGGCCGCTTCCCAAGCGGCGATCATCGAGGAGCGGCTGCTTCGCGCCTCCTGCCAATTCACGGGCCATCGTTATCTCTTTGGATTGAATACCCCGGGAGGGCTGCGGCGTGATTTTACGGCGGAAGCTTGCGCGGAATTGTTAAAAGTAATGGACCAAGCAGTGGGCGAGTTGCACGTGGTAGAGCAAGGATTGCATTTCACCAGCAGTTTTCTTGACCGGCTAGAGAACGTGGGAATTGTTGATCCTGAAAGGGCGCGCGACTTGAATTTCGTAGGGCCCGTAGGCCGTGCTTCGGGCCAAACTGAAGACTTGCGGCGCGACTGCCCGTACACAGGCTATGAAACATATCAATTCCAAGTTCCGCATGAGATCGAAGGCGACGGTTATGCCCGGCTCCGGGTTTTGTTCCAGGAAGCCTACGAATCCGCCAAGTTGGTTCATCAAGCTGCGAATCGGCTCGAACCAGGAGAGGTCAGTGTACCCTGCGACCCGCCTGCTCGCGGCGTAGCCCTTGGCTGGGCCGAAGCGCCCATCGGCGCGGCTCTACATTGGCTACGGCTCGATGATGGGGGTTTGGTAGAGCGATATCGGGTCATAACAGCTTCGTTCAATAACTGGCTGGGTTTCCGTGTGGCAGTCGAGAATTTTGCTTTTCAGGATTTTCCGATCATTTTGGCTAGTTTTGGATTGTCACCTACGGAGTGCGATCGATAGAAGCAGGAGAGGCGGATGAGTTTTTGGTTCTGGCGCGGATTGCGAAAGGGCATGCACACAACGCGATACCCGAAAGCGTCTGAAACCGCTGCTGGCGTGACGCCGGGAAGACCTGTCACAACGCAGTTCGCATCGGTTCAGCAAGCTGCTCTGGCTGCTCAGGTTTGTCCCGTTGGTGCAATTACAGCGCAAGACGGTTCGGCTCACGTGGACCTGGATTTCTGCATTCATTGCCAGCGTTGTCGCTTCGGGAACTCGCCGCCAATGGATTGGCAATCGGATTACGAATGGACGACGTTGCCGCATGGACTGCGGCGATACGAGCCTTTGCCTCGGGCGTATCGGCGATCCATGCACATCATCGTTGTAGACGCGGGAGACTGTGGCGCTTGCCTTCACGAAGTGAAACAACTGAATAATCCGTTCTACAACATGCACCGCTTGGGGATGTTTTTCACAGCGACCCCGCGGACAGCAGATGTGCTACTGGTCGTCGGTCCGGTGACTGAAAACATGCGCGTGCCTCTGCTTAAAACCTACGAGGCCATGCCTAACCCAAAGAAAGTGCTGGCGGTGGGAGCATGCGCGGTTTCCGGTGGCATATTTGGGCAATCATTTGTATCAGCGGGCGGAGTGTCTTCGGTCCTTCCTGTGGACTTGGAAATCCCCGGAGATCCAGCTCCGCCGCTGGCAATCCTCCACGGGCTGCTGGTGGTTACCGGGCGCAAAGCTCCAGTCGGCTACCAATCGAGCTTGGAGAGGAGCGCCTAATCGTGAATGCGTGGATCGGAGGAACTCTCGTCCTGTTTTTCGCCGTTTGCGGTTGCGGGCTCATTCTTTCTGCGATCTTACGTGGTCGCTATCCGATGCGAGTGCTGGTGGGATTTGGCGCAATCTGTTCCGTTTTAATGATGATTGCGGCAGGAATTGCCCTCATTGATGGTCGCACCTTCACCGCGACGTTGTGGCACTTGGATGGATTAGGCTCCCTGTCAATTCAAATCGACCATCTGTCAGCGATTTTCTTGTTTACAGCGGGTCTCATTTATCTTCCAGCCTCTGCCTTCGTGAAGAATTTGGTCGAATCTCGCTACCAAGGGAAATACCCACTGTGCCGATACGGGGTGATGTACTTTGCCCTCATGGCGTCCGTTGTCTTAATTCTAACAGCCGGTGACGCTCCACTCTTCCTAATCAGCTGGGAATGCATGTCGATTCTTTGTTATTTGCTGGTGAACTACGAACGCCGAGGCGACGGACGCGCCGCGTACATTATGCTGACGATGAGCGAGGCCGGTTTCCTGGCGGTCGTCGTTGCCTTTGCCATCGCGGCGAGAATGGCGCCGGACTGGTCGTTCGTGTCTCTATCAGCGGCGGCGGCACATCTTTCGAACGGCGCTATCTGGGCCGTTTTTGCTCTCGGTTTTTTCGGATTTGGAGTGAAAGCGGGATTGGTTCCCGTGAATTTCTGGCTGCCGCGCTGCTACACAGCAACGCCTCCCGTCTTCATTCCGGTGCTTGCCGGCGTCACTCTAAATCTCGGCTTCTATGGCATCTTGCGGCTGAATGCGGATATTGCCGTCCCGCGCGGCATTGGTCCGGGCTTGCTTGCGTTGTTTGTGGGGAGCGTCACCGCGCTTGTTGGCATCCTTTACGCGACTACAGAAAATGACTTAAAGACGATGCTCGCCCACAGCTCCATCGAGAACGCGGGGATAATCGTCGCGGGAATCGGAGCCTCGCTGGTTTTTCGCGCGTCCGGCTACAGCCTTGCGGCGGCAATCGCGCTTACAGCGGCGCTCTATCACATAATCAACCATTCCGTTTATAAGACGCTCCTGTTCCAGGGAGCCGGGGAAATCGAAGTTGCTACGGGCACGCGAGATATGGATTCGCTTGGAGGTTTGGCGAAATTGCTTCCCGCGTTATCTGTGGTTTTCCTCGTTGGCTGTCTATCGATCGCGGCGATCCCTCCGTTCAACGGCTTTGTAAGCGAATGGCTAACGTTACAGTCACTATTGCGGAGCGCTTCGCTGATGTCGCCGGCGGTCAAGATTCTGTTCGCGATCTGTGGCGCGGCTCTGGCATTGACGGCGGCACTGGCGGTGACCTGCTTTGTCAAGGTCTATGCTATGAGTTTCCTCGGGATTCGGCGCGGAGAATGGAAGCTAAGGTCGTCGAAGGGAATTAAGCGGCCGCACTTCGCGCTGGTGTACCTTGCAAGCGCCTGCTTCTTGCTGGGCATTCTTCCAACGTACGTCATTCCGGTGCTGAATCGCGCCGTAGAACCTCTCGCTGGCGCGAGTGCGACAGCTTCGCTGGTGCCGCCGTTTTTCACGGCCACGTCGCGAAACCAGCAACTCCCTACTTCATTTCTCCACGACTTCCACAATCTAGGCGCTCAGGCGGGTAGCAGCGTTTTGCCGGGGAGGGGCATGGTCGTGCTTGTGCGGGGCGGTCAGCAGAATCCGGTCATTTTCGCTATGTCAACGTTCTACGGATTTCTGGCGCTCGCGGCGTTCTTGCTGATCACTTGGATCGTGGCGGCTCGTGCCACTCGGAAACGAAAGGTCGCGCGCAATGAGCTTTGGGCTGGCGGAATCCCGCGCCTGCTCCCGGAAATGAGCTATACGGCAACAGGTTTTTCAAATCCGGTGCGCGTGGTTTTTCAGGCGATTTTCAGGCCCGACATTGTTGAGGACACGCGAAAGACAGTCGCCGTGCATTTTCGGACGGCGATTCTTCGTCGAAGAGAAGAAGAGCACCCGGTTGATCGATTGTTCTTCCATCCCATCGGCAACGCGACTGGTTGGTTTGCCACGCTACTCGCGCGGATGCATCACGGCCGGCTGAACGCTTACGTTGCCTATAGCCTTATCTTTCTGCTGGTGATTTTGGCTCTGTTCCGGGTGATCTAGGCAAACGCGATTCCTCGCGGGCACTTGCTGAAACGCAGTTTTGCGAGATGTTTTTCAGCCCCGAAGGTGGACGCCATGAATTCATCGGGATTGGCGCCGGTCTTGGTTTTCTCCTTTTGTGGCGTAGGCGCTGCTTTGGCGCTCGTCATACTTGAGCGCTGTCGACTGCATGGCTCGGTTTGAGCGCGAAGTCTTCTTGTGGTATTTCGGTTCTTCATTCTTTTTGAGCAGCTTCGTGACGCCGAACTCCTTCAAGAAAATTCGCACATCGCCGACCTTATTAGCCAGTGTGCGCGCCGGATTGCCCTGCTTGCGCTTGGCCACGGGCTGCTTCCTGAGCCAGCTCATTTAGTTGAGCAACGGCTGCTTGTTGTTCCGGCACTCATCGACATACGTCACCCCGCAATGCTCGACGAATGGATCACCGCGGCCCGATACTTACGGATGCTCTCGGGATCAAGACCCCGGGCTTCGCAGTTGGCAAAATACTTTTCAGCCGCTGCTGCCAGCGTGAGCCGGCCAATGGCTGGCAGGGTCGGCAGCGGAGCCGAATCGATTCCGCGCAGGCGCCTAAACTCTTCCTGATCGAGCAGCGCGCCCCGCCGGCGCTGCGCTTCTAGTGCATCTCCACCGGCGTCCAGCCAAGCGCCGTTGTGGTTCATTTTGTAGCGACCCTCGGCGTGCACTTCCTCGCGGGCTTTCCCCTGCGGGTTTTTGACGATCACAACATTGGGCTTGATCTTGCCGTTCGAATAGAAGGCAGCCTTTTTGTAGCGCCACGTGCCATCATCGAGCCTAACGTACTTGTAAAGGGTGAATTTGGGCTGAGCCATCAGAATCTCCTACTATTCAATACTGGAAAACTCGCCAGTTCGAAGTCGGAGATTTCTTAGGAAAAGATTTTAGGAAGGCTCTAACCCACTGATTCTAAAGGAATGGCGGAGAGGGTGGGATTCGAACCCACGGTAGAGTTTCCCCTACACTCGCTTTCGAGGCGAGCTCTTTCAACCGCTCAGACACCTCTCCGCGGCGATTTTTGTAGCTTATCAGACGGATACGGCGCTCTCAACTCCGCTTCGCGTCGAGAGCCTCCTCATGTCGCGCAAGCACTTCGCGCAGCCGAAAAATACGAGATGCGCCGAGCCCCACAGCTTGGCGCCAGTGCTCTTCTATATTGACAGCGCTTAGGTGGCCGCGTACATTTGCGAAGTAGTCGCCTGGAGGCAACGGTGCGTTCCACAGTTATTCTCGGCGCTCGTTCTTGCCTGATCGGACTTCTCGCCGCCAGTCTTTTGAATCTTCCCACGATGGCTGCGGGTGCCTCCGCCGTCGGGATGATCGCAGAAACGCAAAGCGCGCTTTTAAGCGGAGCGGAGGCCGCGCGAGGGGTGGATATCTATCCAGGCGATACTTTGGCGACGGAACCTGGAGGCTCAATGCGATTGGCCGCCGGACCGAACCAAATTTACCTGATGTCCGCTACGGAAGCGACTATGGAGCGCGACGGCAGCGCCATTCGCGCGAAGATGGATCGTGGCACGATCGACTTTTCCTCCGCGCCTGGCCAACTTGAAATCGAAACGCCTCTCGGCGTGGTCCGCGGTGACGGGAACGGCCGGACGTTCGCCGAAGTTGCGATTCTGAATCCCACAACGATTCAAGTGAGCGCGCTTGAAGGCAACCTGCTGGTAGCCGGTGCGGACGGTGTTACAAAAAGCATCGCTGCCGGAGAAACGTATGAAGCTAGTTTTGAACCTGCGAGAGGGCCAAACAACGGACCACCGGTACAAGGAGTCGGCGGCCCGCGACATATCCGATGGCATCGCGTGATTGCAGCGGCCGTCATATTGGGTGGCAGCGCGCTAGTGAGCTATTTGCTTTACAACGAGTTCACCGAAAGCTGCTCGAAGATCGATTGCGGGCATAAGTGACGCACCCCCGGCGCAGGCCGGTGCAGTTCCCCGAACTTCCCTATCAATTTGAAACAACCTAACGGCGGCGGGCGTGACCGCTCGCACGTAGCTGTGGCGTGGGCCACACCGGGGAATAGACTGCCAGTTCTCCTCCTTTCGCCCCAAGAGGCAGCGGATGCACACGTTCGACTGGATCTGGCGCGACCTGCGGTACGGCCTGCGGACGCTGTGGAAGGATCGGCGCGTCTCCTAAATGCCATGCGCGTGGACCTATTATCGCGCTGAGGTGCGAATGGAATCCCGGGCGTGAACTAATTGCGTGCGGAAGCGATTTGATCCCGCTGAACCGATTGCGGTTTCCGGTTGAGATGCCTTTGCCCTAGGTTCGCGGAATGCTCGATCTTTTTTACTTTGGATGCGGCGGCATACGAACGCGCACTCGCGCGCGAATGAGCGGGGCTCGATTCCGCGTGAAGATTAAACGCGATTACCGCCAGTGGCGGAAGGCAAATCGCCAGCGTAACTGGAAGTGCAAGCGTTGCGGCGCGGTGCCAGATTCGGCGAAGCATGTGCTCTCGGAAAGCTGATTGTGCGCACCGAGCGCCGGGAGATCAACCGGCGGCGCAAGGACGTGCTGCGAAGAAGTAACCTGTACCCGCTGGATTCGTGAGCCGAGGCGTGAGTTTCTCGCCGATCGAAAGATTCGCTCAGCTTCTACCGGTATGCGGCGGACCCAACCGCAGTCCGCGGATCGCCAGGTGACGCGGATTGCGACTGACGATCGCGAATAATTTGGTCCAAGATTTCCGGGAATTCCGCGCCGCGCGCCGGAGCGCCGAAGCAATTGTATCCATGACGCACCACCGGCAGCCACCAACAGCCATCTTCGACCGGATGGCAATAGAAAACGTTGGGATGGGCGCTGCCAAGTTCGCGCAGAAAAGAATCGACCTGTGCGACGGGAACGCTGCTTAGGATCAGGTCGTAAACGCGTGGCGCGTGTGGCGCTAGCGCTTCCTTGGCCGAACGAGCCAGCCAGCAGCGGCAACCGCGTTTTTCCAGGTGTTTCTGCAAGCGAATCCAGCCAGAAGGGTTTTCACCGACCAGCAGAACGTTGAATTGCGTTCCGTCCATGAGGTCTCCTCATGTTGAGTTGCAGCGCGCGATTAACCGGGATAAGAAGGAATCGCCGCTAGGCGCGCCTCACTTCGCTCAGGGCCGTCCACAGCACTCGCTCGAGCTCGCCAGGAGTGGGCGGAAAAGCCACCGAGTCGAAAGCCCCCATGCGGACGGCGGAAAGATAAAAATCCCAATCGTCACGCCCGGAGACAACGACCACCGATGAATGCGCGGAATGGCGGCGCATTTCACCGATCACGGCGCGGAAATCGCCGTCCGGCAATTGCTCTTCGGACACTGCCGCGCAGAACGGCTGGCTCTTGACCAAGGCGCGCACGTCAGCAACGGTCTCGCAGCAGACCGGGCTCAACCCGACTTTAGAAACGCGATCGGCGAGCCGCGCGCGATGTTCGCGTTCGCCGCTGATAATCAGAATCGGAGAGGAATCGAGCATGTTGGCTCCCATGAACGTGATAGGACCGGGAATTAGACATTGCGCGGCCTGCCGCCGAACGTTTCGATGACGAACGCCGCCAGCACAATGCGTAACCTCTGGAGCTTGGAATTCGAGATTCGTTGCCATCACCGATCGCATGGGCGCAGTTGCAAACAACGCTCTGCGCTTGGAGAACCGATGCTCGCATCGACGCGCCACCGGCATCGATCAGGTGTCCCACCGAATTCGCGAGAGTTTTTTACTCTACTGCGGCGCCGTTGTGATTTTCAGAATCGGCGGGTCGATCATGCCGGTTGGAAGTTGGTGCAGCGGTTCTAGCGCAAAAGGACGAGATTGCAATTGGCTCTGCGTTTACCAGCAGCCGCTGAAGGTGATCGGCTGCGCCGTCGCCGTTCCGCCGTGCGACAACTTCAGCGGCCCGCCTTGCACGTCAGCGTTGGCAGACTGAAACGATGGAACGCACACGCTGCCGCCAGTCCCATAGGGCATGAAGGCGTTGGCACGCACGGAATAGAGCGCCGGCGCCGGGGATGGCTGCCGGTAAAAAACCTTTCCCGCAGACAACACGCCCACGCTCGGATTGCCGGCAGGAGCCACGATGACGTATTTGCCGCAGTTGACGTCGCGTGCGGACGATGGGCAGCCGGAAGCGGAGTTGAGGAAAATATCGGCGGACGTGCCTTGTTCTCCTGGAATCGTGACCGGCCGCCGATCAGCGCCACTGATGGTGACGGTTTGCGGCACATCGACCGGAATCGAAAGGCCGTCACGCAGGCTGATTGTCTGAATCGCGGCGACGGTTACGCGAATCGCCGACGGCGCGGAGCCCGATCCCGCCGTGATAGTTCCTTCTATTTTGGCTGGAGCATTGGACGGACCGGGCTCTTCGATCAAAGGGACCGCGCCAAGGTCGATACCGGATGAAGGCACGCCGACTACCACGGTGGCGTCGTATGCCGCTCCGCTGCCGCTGATCGCCACAGCCACTACGTCGAAAGTCGTGTCGAGAGGCAGAAGGCTGAACGAAAACTTTCCCGACGAGTTCGTAATCAGCTGCGTAAACACAGTGTCCGTGCCAGTGCCGTCCGGCTGCTCGAGCGCCACGATTACCTGACCGCCAGAAATCGGAGCGCCCGTGGCCGAATCCACAATTTGTCCCGATATCCCGGACCGGGCCGAATTTGCTGTCGAATTCGCAGTGCTGGATTGAACGGCGAGGAGCGCATCGCGCGTCGGCTTAGCGAATAGCGGTTTGGCAGCGGTAAAGGCTACGAAAACAGAAACCGCCAGCGCGATCAGAACAACGCGCCAGGACCGGAACGGCTGCCTCCGCGAGGATTCCCAGGAAGAATTGGACATGGCCGCGAACTAATGATTTTAAGAGCGACCTCAGTAAACCGTCAAGAAATCTCAAGACACCATAGGGTGTCGGGAGGCGCGTGCGGAACTGGCTTGCGGCGCACTGTCGCCGGAGCGAATGTTATCGAGTCGCGAGACGAACTCGAACTCCGCCGAATGCATCTTCCGTTTGGCGGCTTTCAGAGTAAAGAAAGCGGCGCGGTCTATCTCCGGGAATTCACGCTGCTTGCCCGAATGTGGCGGCCACTCCATTAAAAAAGTGTTGCTCGTTAGCACGGATGGGTCGCAATCGCCTTCAAACGCCCACGCCGTGACGACTTTCCCCGACTTATGCCGCACCGCGCCAAGCGTTAGGTACGGCCCGCGCGGCGTCAGGCCGGTTTCTTCGGTGAACTCGCGAATCGCGGCCTCCGCATCGCTTTCGCCCGGCGCAACTTCGCCCTTGGGAACAAACCAAGCGCCCGCGTCCTTTCGCGCCCAAAAAGGCCCGCCCGGATGGACCAGCAAAACTTCCAGCGCGCCATCGCGAACTCGATACATCAGCAATCCAGCGCTCTTCTTGGGCATGCGATCACTATATCAGGGCGACGGGCTGAAGGACCGATCTCGTCAGGAGAATCGCGGTAGGCCGATTTGGAGGAGTTCAACCGTTTCGCGCGCCGTGATGTCAGCTGGCGCTTCATCTTCAATGTAAATCGTGGTGTGCACACGGAATTCCCGTGCGCCCGCGACACCGGAGCCGCTTGCGACGAAATAGATCGATCCGCCTCCCAACATTAGCGAAGCGCCGGACTCGATTCGATAGAAGGCGATCTGCACGCGCCGCTCTGAAAATTCACCCAAGAACTTACGGCTTGCGCCGGGTTGGCCATCGATCGGATGCCAGGCGAAGTTTTCTGGCTGCATGAACACGGGGCGCGAATAGCGCTCCCCGGGATAGACCAGCGGCCGCCCGCTAACGCGCTCCCACACCGCCTCGTACGCGTCCTTGTTGATCTTGCGCCCGTCTGAAGCCACTACTGAATATGCGCCATTCGCAAACGTGCCCACCTGACGCATTTCCGCCGCAGCGCGGTCGTATTGTTCCGGCGACATGTAGCCATTGCCGCTCGCGCCGCCAAACTGCAACACCAAAGTAAGGCTATGCGCGGAACTCGATTGCGGACCGTAGTACGTGCCCTCGGGGAAATAAGCGACCACACCGGGCGTCATCACGCCGTCGGACGCGAAATCGTACTCGCCTTCGATCTGATAGCGCACTTGATCGAAATTGTGCCGGTGCCGCGGAGAAAAATACGAATCCGGAGTGAGCGAAAGCTGCAGCGAAAAATTGTCGGGAGTTCCCTCACGCCCGTCGAGCAAGCGCCGCGAGCTGAATCCGCCGGTGCGCACATGCGCCCGCGCACTCATGGGAACGGTCTCCACTCCAATGACGCGGATTGCTGACTGCTTCCCGACGCTGGCCCGCGAACCCATCAGACGTGCTGCGGCGCCACGTAGTAATTGCCCGAGCGAATCTTCACCATCGACTTCTCCGGGTCGTACGCCACGCCGATCGGATCGTCCCCATCGGCAACAAGCTTGATCTGCTGCTTCAGGATTCGGCGCTGCATGATAATGCCGCGATCGCTGCCGGCAAGATGCTCTTCGGTGTGGAGCGAAATCGGCCCCTGGCCCGCCTGCGCTTCATAATCACCGGGGGTGTCCTGATGCTCTTCAACGCTCATTTCGTGCCACAGCTTGCCATTGAACCGAAAACCGCCGTTCGCGAACAATCCGTCGTTCATTCCCTTCGGGACACGCGACGCGGTGGCCATGGTGAAATGAGAATCGTCCACTGGCAGCGACCAAGTGACCATGTTGGATCGCTCCTGATTGATATCGATCGGATTTGGCACGGACATAATATTAGGCATGATCCACGATGAGATGCGGTCGTATTCGCGACCGTCGTCCAGCACGCGCTTCGCCGAATAGCATACGCCTTCGTCCGTGGTGAAAAAATCGACTTTCGGCATCACCGCGAATTGATTGGCAAATTGGACGCCCGTGAACGTGGAATGCAGCACGTACACGTGAAATGGATCCATCACGTTGTCGTTCATATGTAGCCAGCTATAAGGCGCAATGGGCATGCTGTTGTCGCCGGTGGCTCCAAACGCGCCCATGTACCCGCGGATTTCCTCATTCGGCCCGATGTTTTCGAGAATATCGAAGCGCGGCAGAACTGGCCTTTTCTCCGGTGGTCCCATATACGCGAACACCAGGCCGTAGCGTTCCTCCACGGGGTACCAGGGCTGGCGCGCCACATCGAGATTGCGACCGCCGTCGTGTTCGCATGGCTGATTCAAGCAGCGGCCCTCCACGTCGAAAAGCCAGCCGTGATAGCAGCACGCGATTCCCTCTTCGGTGACTTTGCCGTAGAAGAGCGTCGTCCCTCGATGCATGCACCGCGGATAGAGCAATCCGGGCCGCCCCGACTTGTCGCGGAAAATGATCAGATCTTCGCCGAGGATGCGGACGTACTGCGGGCGGCTGGTCACTTGCGATGAAACTGCGATCGGCTGCCAATAACGGCGCATCAGTTCGCCGCAGGGCGTGCGCGGTCCTACTTGGGTCAGCTCAAGATCGGGATGCTGCTCGGGACGGTCGTACGCGCTCCCATCGGGAACTCGTCGGCGCTGCGTTGCTTCGGCCATGCTCGTCCTCCAAATCATTTGCGAGTGGCCGAAACACCGCCGGGTCGGCCCACCCGCCGAATCGCGCGTCCCCGGCCAGGGAGAACACGTTGCCGAGGAGACGATAAGCGCAATTGACACCCGGACACGAAACTTGTCAAGTGCGAAGTCGCAGCCGCTAACGGTTGCTATCAAGTTTCAGAACAACGACAGCTACCAGAGAACAATTCCGGCTCTCTCGGAGTAACTGCCTGTTGGACCGTCATCCGGCAGCAGCGCCAAGCGCACGATTTCGATGGCGCCCTCCGGAATCGTCTGCGTCCCGCGAAAATCATTGAGAGCGGTGGCCGTATAACCTGGCGCGGCGGAATTTACCTTTATCGGCGTATCGCCGAGCAAGCGCGCAAGCTGCACCGTCAGCATATTGAGCGCGGCTTTGGACGCACTATAGCCGATAAAATTGGGAGATGATGGATTGGGCTGGGCGCTCCGTGTAAGAGAGCCGAGCCCGCTAGAGACGTTCACGATCCGTCCGGCCGGCGATTTGCGCAGCAGCGGAAGCATGGCTTGCGTGACCGCGAGGGCGCCGAGGAAGTTTGTTCGCAAAACGTGCTCCACGGCATCGGGCTGCGCAATCGGAGCAGGACCGTCAGCGGAATCGTTGATGCCGGCGTTGTTGACCAGAATGTCCAATCTGCCGAACTCAGTGGCAACGCGTTTGGCAGCGGTCGCGATCGTCATCAGGTTTATCACGTCAATCGCGACATAACGCACGTCCAAGCCTTCGGCAGTCAGTTTGGCTGCGGCCTCTTTTCCTGGTGCCGGATTGCGCGCTCCGAGCAGAACAACACATCCTGATGCCGCTAGCTGGCGCGCCACTTCAAACCCGATGCCCTTATTCGCGCCGGTGACGAGGGCGATTTTCTTCGCTATTTTCTCCATGTTTCTTTCTCTCCGCGTCGTTATCTTCTCAAATTATTGCGTGGATTTACCCGCC
>JASHPG010000182.1 GCA_030038275.1 Candidatus Acidiferrales bacterium
TCGTATTACGAGCTGCTGACCGACTTCCCCGAGCCAGTAATCGCCAAGCTGAAGGGTGACGTGCGAAGCGGCGCGCTGCATCCCATGGACGCGAAGATGCAACTTGCACGCGCGGTCATAGCTGGATTCCATGGCGAGGATGCGGCGAAGAGAGCGTCAGACGAATTTCAACGCGTTTTCCGCGATCGGCAGGCGCCAGAGCATCCGGTCGAGTGTCACATCGAAAAGTTGGAGGAAGGTGTTCTCGGTTTCCGAATCGGAACCGGCGCTATTGTGAAACAGGGAATCTACAACGTCGGTCCCTCGGGCAAAACGAAATTGTCGAGCCTGCTGGTCGTACTTGCCGACATATCATCGAAGTCCGAGGCCGAGCGGCTCATTAAGCAAGGCGCAGTGGAAATTGACGGCCAGCGCATAAGCGACGTGAAGCACGAGCTCGATTTATCCCAGCGACAAGAATTCGTACTGCGCGCCGGCAAAAAGAAATTCCTTCGAATCATCGTGGAATAGCGCACTCTGCCACGCGCAGCGACGAGAGCTAAGCCGGCGTGGATTCGGCCGCCGCTTGGGTGATGGAGCGAATGGGGATTGCGACGGGCTTGCTGGCTTCGTTCGATTGGGGCATGTGGCATTCGCCGTCGAAAATAGAACCAGGCTCGATCATCATGCACGGCGAGTGGACTTCGGCCGACACAATCGCCCTCGGATGAATTTCAACGCGGCCTTTGGCGCGAATCGTTCCCGTGAAACGGCCCAGGATAACCACGCGGTCACCGATGATTTCGCCTTCCACCTGCGCGTGCTCGCCCAGGATCAGCATTCCTTCGGAGGCGATGGTTCCCTTCATCGCCGAATCGATGCGCAGGGTGCCGCTGGTTTCGAGTTTCCCCTCGAGGCGAACACCCTTTTCGAGAAAGCCAGACCATTCGGACGATTCGGTTTGTTTTCGGTCTAGCCAAGCCCAAGCCATGATCCCGCCTAAAGTGCGCCCCTATCCTTCGTCATTGTCTCATTAGGCGGTCGTAAAGCTGCACAAGATCGTCGGCATTGTAATACTCAAACGCCAACTGGCCCGGATGCCCCGCGCGCAAGGGATGCAAGACCACGCGCGTCCCGAAGCGCTGCTGCAATTCCTCGATGGCAGCTTTCGTGTTCGGATCTACGGCGGGCGACGGCGTCTCCGGCTTGGGGCGAGCCGATCGAGAGGCCAGGCGCTCGACCTGGCGAACCGTCATGCCCCCACGCGCGATTCGCCGGGCAATATCTGAGCGCGTCTTCGGATCGCCAATTCCCAATAATGCGCGACCGTGGCCGGCCGAGATGCGGCCTTCTTCGATCAAGTCGCGAATCTGCGGTTCGAGTTTTAGCAGGCGCACGGCGTTGGCGATTGTGGCGCGATCCTTGCCGGTGCGCTGGGCGACTTCCTCCTGCGTCAGCGCGAATTCCTGGATCAAGCGCTCGAAGGCTTGGCCCTGCTCGATGGGGTTCAAGTCCTCGCGCTGCAAGTTCTCGACCAGCGTCATTTCCACGGCGCGCTCTTCGGGGACGTCCCGCACCACCGCGGGAACGCGGCTGAGTCCCGCTTGCTGGGCCGCTCGCCAGCGGCGCTCGCCAGCGATAAGCTGGTACCGATGCCCGAAGCGGCGAACCACTAGAGGCTGGACGATTCCGCTCGACCGAATCGATTGCGCGAGTTCGCCGAGAGCCGCCTCGCGGAAGCGGGTACGAGGCTGGTATGGACTTGGGTCGATCAGATCGATATCGACCTGCAGGAACCCTTCACTCTGGCTCGTTGCCGATTGGCCCGTTCCTGGCGTTCCCAACACTGCTGGAGGAACTTGCTCCAGCGACTGCGGCAACGGCTCCGGTTCCCGAATCAGCGCGCTCAGTCCCCTGCCCAACGCGTTTCTGGGCATTCGCGATTACCTCCTTTGCAAGTTGGATGTAGCTTTCTGCGCCTTTACTATTTATGTCGTAGAAAATGACAGGCATGCCGTGGCTGGGTGCCTCTGCCAGGCGGACATTCCTTGGTATGACGGTCTCGAAGACTTGGCCTCCAAAGAAGCTTCGGAGGTCTGCGGACACCTGCTTCGATAGCGTTGTCCTATCATCGTACATGGTAAGCAGGATTCCCTCGACGGCCAGAGACGGGTTAATTGTGCGGCGAATGCGCATAAGTGTATCGAGAAGCTCCGAAACACCTTCAATCGCCAGAAATTCACACTGAATCGGGACAAGAACGGAGTCGCTGGCGGCCAGCGCATTCAAAGTCAGGAGATCCAGAGTCGGCGGGCAGTCAATCAGGATGTACGCGTACTTGTCGCGAGCGGCCTGAACAGCTTCTTTCAGCCTGTATTCCCTTCGGTCCATTGAAACCATTTCGACGGCGGCACCCACAAGGTTTTTGTCTGACGGAACGAGCCAAAGAGAATCGATTTTTGCATCTATGGCGACGCGCTCGATCGGATCTCCGAGAATTATCGTGTTGTACGACGTTTTGCGAGATGGATCGCGCTGAAACCCGAGAGAGCTGGTGGCGTTGGCCTGCGGATCAAAGTCGATTATGAGGGTCTTTTGTTCTGAGGCGGCAAGAGAGGCACCAAGATTTACGGCGGTTGTCGTCTTGCCGACGCCGCCCTTTTGGTTGGCGATGGAAATTACGCGCGCCAATCCTTCCCCCTTGGATTGGCGGGAATTTATCAGACAAGAAATGGCAATGCAAGATGTTTCACGTGGAACACAAAAATTGCACCGGAGCTGGAGCGTTCTGCGGCAGACGGGCGTGATGATCGGCAGGTTCCGACAAACACAAGCCAGAAAATGCAGCGCCGATCACTACGATTGGATGTTCCACGTGGAACAATTCCGCGCGACAAAACGCCTATTTCGGGGGAAAAGGAGAGCCAGCGATGACGAAACGAT
This sequence comes from Candidatus Acidiferrales bacterium, assembly GCA_030038275.1. Lineage (GTDB taxonomy): Bacteria > Acidobacteriota > Terriglobia > Acidiferrales > UBA7541 > Palsa-295. The sequence continues at coordinate 2,923 of JASHPG010000182.1, forward strand.
GCTTTGAACCTGGTATCGGCACGGCAGGATGCCAACGCCATCCCTGAACGCAGGCTACCTCATCCACCCCGTCCTTGCCGATCCAAAGCGAAACTTGTCCGCCCGGAGCGAGGACTTCGGACGAGAAGCCTAAGAGCGCCGCGCGGTCGCCGAGAGCCCGCGAAGTAACGACATTGATTGTTCCGCGAAGGGAATCCACCGCATCCTCAAATCTCGTGTGTAATACACACACGTCATTTACGCCTAATTGACGTACAGCTTCATTGAGAAATGCGCATTTTTTTGAACTCGATTCGATCAAGAGGACTTTAGTATTCTCGGCAAAGATACGCAGCGCCAAGCCCGGAAATCCGGCACCCGTTCCGACGTCGGCGAGCCGACCTTTTATGCCATTGAGAGCAGATAGGGCGAAAACGCTCTCCCCGAAGTGAAATTTTAAAATATCGACCTCGTTTGTGATGGCTGTCAGTGAAATTGACCGATTCCACTTCAAAAGGAGGGAGATGTAGCTCCGAATCAGCTCACATTGAGCATCTGTAGCGTTCGCGCCGTATGCTGCAAGGGCTTGGATAATTAGTCGGTTAGATAGCATATACTACAATTGTAGGTGCTCTACTCGCTATCACTTCCTCGCTCGTCGAGGCTTGGGGCCCTACCTGCGAGCGACGCGCGGACTAGTGATGGCGAGAAGTATCCAGCCGTCAGATCCGCCACAAAATGCGCTGCTATTGAAGGAATCAGGCTGCCAGTCCACCATCGAACGACCGAGAATAGCAGCCCAACGGCAAAAGTCGAAAGCAGTCCGCGCCGGCCCTGATACAAGTGGGCGCCGGCAAAAAGCACGGCAGAGGCAACGATGCCAACGAGCGCTGTCGATCCCCAGTCGTGGAACATACGCTGGATGAAACCTCGATAGATCCATTCCTCACAAAACGCGACCGTGACGACGACCGCGAAAAAAGCCAGGCGCTCCACACAGTCCTGCGGAAAAACCTTCAGCGCCAATTGGATCAAGATGTTGCGTTCGTCCACGCTGCCGCCGAGGTGGCGCAGACTATACATCTGGTTGGCGAAAATTACGGCTGCGAGAACAACCGCCACGGCGCTGGTAAGGAGAGGGTGCGGAATACTCAGACCGAGCCGTACGGAGGAAATGCCGTCCGCAGTGACGCGCCATAAGATCAGGGCGGCGATAAGCCACTGGAACGCCATCGTAGAGGCGTAAAGAGCGAGTCGTTCGGCTTTATTTGTCTGAGGGATGCGCATTAGCTGCTGAATGCGCCGCCGTCCCATCAGCGGCACGGCTGTGGCGAGAAACGCAACGATCAGCGCCAGATCCCAATGAAACATGACCGATGAAAGCACGTTTTGTTGCCACGAGACAAGCTTGCGAGCACGGGGAGCAGCGATTCGCGCCCGATTCGAGTGTCCGAAGTTCTGTTGACATCGCGGGACGGGCCGCCGTATCGTTCTTGATTCTCAAAGTTCATTCGCATGGTTCACACCCTATGAAAGTCCTG
>JASHPG010000001.1 GCA_030038275.1 Candidatus Acidiferrales bacterium
GGCCCTTGAGCCACAGTTCGTGATAATGAACGACAATTACCGGCGCGTTCATGCGATTTTCCTGCAGGTAAATGCTCTTGCCGCTCGAATCGGCTGGATTCCAGGATGCTACGGACGTTCGGCACCCAGTCACCGTCCAGGAATTATAGCAGCACAGCTTGGCGACAGCCTGCCGCGGCCTTCTCGATCAGCTTCAACGATCCCGCAGAATGGCTTGTGGCCACGGCGAGGGCCGGTTCGCATGATGGAATAACGGAATAGAAACAATCCGCTTTTCGACGCGACTTTCCACAAGCGGACGGGTTATATTCTGCGGCACTCCTGACGCGGGAGCGAGGGCCCCCAAGAATTGCGGTGCCGGAAAATTTCACGCTACCGAAACTGGAGAAGCTGCATCTAACGGTTGAACCGGGGCACGTGGGAGGAGAGCATGTGGAACCGGAGAGATTGGGACGAGTTCTTCAACATCGTGGCACAGCGGTGGCACATGCGCCGTCCGCCGCGCCCGGTGGACAGGTCAGGTCTCAACCGCGTGGCGCCCACCGAAGGTTATAGCCTCGCGGAACTTGACGACGCGGGCCTCAGCATCGAACAAGCAGAGCACCTCGGCCTGCCCGTAGATGCCGGTCGCGTGGGCTCGTATGGTCCTAACGTGAGTTCGCTGCGCGAGTACATCCGCGCCACCCGCTCCCGCTTCTAGCCATTCAGCACCTACAGCTTTAGACCCCACATAGGTTCTCGTCTGTCCATCCGCGCTTAGAATCTATCGCGCGGCACTATCAACTCGCAACACTCCAACGAGCTGGCTCTACGCGTGGGCTGCTTTCCGCCAGAAGCGGGCGATGGCTGAGAAATCGGGATCGTCAGGAGATGATTCCTTCACGGTTGAATAAGTGCCATAAGCGGCGGAGCCGGCGGGCAGGACAACGCCGCATTTCCGCGCCATTTCGAGCGCTAAACGCACGTCTTTGTGCATGAGGCGCAAAGGAAAGCTGGCGGGAAATTCGTTCTTTAGGATGAGCGGTGCCTTCACGTCTAGCAGGGGCGAACGGCCCATGCTCGATTGTATTACTTCGACCATTTGCTCAGCCGTCACACCCGCGGCGGTGACCAGAGCGAGCGATTCGGCCAAGGCGTCCACTTCGAGCGCGAGAAGCAGGTTCATGCCGAGCTTGACTGTTTGTCCTGCGCCATTGGGGCCGAGCAGAAAGAAACGCTTGCCGACGGCTTCGAGCACGGGCTTCACGTGATCGAGCACTCCCGTTTTGCCTCCGACCATGAAGATAAGCTCGCCCTTTTCCGCTCCCCAGGTACCGCCGGTAACGGGCGCATCAAGAAAATCAATACCGCGTTCGGCGCAAGCGGCACCGATACGTCGCGCGAGTTCGGGCGAAACCGTGCTGGAATCAATCAGAGTGCTGCCGGCCTTCATCCCCGCCAAGGCGCCGAAATCGGATTTGCCTGAAGGACCGAAGACGACCTCTTCGACCGCTGGAGGGTCGCTGACTATGGTAACGACCACATCGGACTGCGCAGCCACTTCGCGAGGACTCGCGGCCCATTTGGCCCCGGCTTGCACCAGTTCGTCGGCGCGCGATTTCGTGCGGTTCCACACGGTGAGCGGAAATCCGGCGCGCAGCCAGTTGCGTCCCATGGGCCTGCCCATCAGCCCTAGGCCAATCAGTCCGACATTTGATTTCATATCGTTCCTCCGCGACAACGATTCACTATACGCGCCCTAGAATAAGCGGACAAAATCGCCGCCACGCGGCCAGAAGTGCATGCGGAGTTAGTTTGACGCAGGGGAATCGGCCGGCCAATCGCCATTCGTCTCGACGACGCGGATGATGTAATCGTACGGAATTTCGACGCGCAGAATTTTGCTCTTGCCGGATTGAGAGAAGCGCTCCTCGATGGATATGGACTTGCCGCTGTCCGCGACGAGAGTGCCCGCGGCAGACATGTTCACATCTCCAGCGCGATAGTAGGCTTCCACACGCTTGCCTACCAGAGCTGCATAACGCGTTTCTTGAGCCACGAGAAAGCCTTAAAAATGCGGCCATGCTATCACTGCCGTATCAGATGTGTAAATCGAATTGCGTTTTACCAATGTTGTATGCGCTAGGAGTGGTGTGTAGAGCCGCTACGTTCTAGTGTTTCACTGTGGCACATACTTTGCCCGGGCGCTTACGTTCCTCGTTTGACTGTACCGTTGTGGCACAGGCAGGCGTCATACGATCGCAAATTCCACGCGCCGGCGAAGCGGATCAATCCGCTCGGCACGCACCCGAACGAGATCGCCAAGGCGGAAAAGTCGCCGGCCGGCTCCGCGGGATGGGCGGTGCGGCTCGGCCACGATGGTGTGGTCGCGTTCGCGGTACGTACAGCGCAATCCGGTGGATTCTCCGAGCCGATCGATAGGCACCAACCCTTCCACGAAAATGTCGGTCAGCTCCACGAAAAATCCGAATTTCAGCACGGAGACGATCAGCGCATCGTATTCCTCTCCAAGATGCCGTTCCATGAACTGAGCCGTTTTCCATTCGATCAGCTCTCGCTCGGCCGCATCGGCGCGGCGCTCATCTTCGGAGCTTTCGGCGGCGATCTCGTCAAGTTCGATGCGGCGGTAAGGACCGGCCGTGGGAAGCGGCGCACCGCCATCGTGCCGTCTTTTGTCTTGTCCGCGGCGCGACTGCGGCTCGCGAGCTGAAATCCGCTGCGCGGCCAGCGAATCGGCATGTTCAAGCGTCCATTTCAGCACGCGATGGACAATCAGATCCGGATAGCGCCGGATGGGTGATGTGAAGTGCGTGTATTCGCGAACACCCAGGGCAAAATGTCCCAGAAGTTCCGCTGCGTAGCGCGCCTGCTTAAGTGAACGCAGCATCAGATACGAAAGGATGCGTTCCTCGGGTTTTCCGGCAATTTTTTCCGTGAGCCGCTGATAGTGCTGCGGGCGGATGTCGATTTCCTCGCTGCCGGGAAGCGTGACGGTCATAGGTCGCATACGCGCTCGCGATGGGCCCTGCCCGGGCGCATGCGAGCGCGCGGCTGGCCGAACCTGCCCGTGGCGGACGGCCACGCGGCGTTCGGTGAGATCGTGGACGCCGAGCGAATAACCGAATGCCTGCGCCAGCTCCTCGAATTCCAGAACCCGCTTGGGATCGGGCTTCTCGTGGACGCGATAAAGAGAAGCTACGCCAATGCGATCGAGGTATTCAGCCACCGCTTCGTTGGCCGCGAGCATGAACTCCTCGATCAGGCGGTGCGCTATATTGCGTTCGCTGCGGACAATCGAGGTCATCGCGCCTTGTTCGTTGAATTCGATCACCGGCTCGGGCAAGTCGAAGTCGATTGACCCGCGGGATTGGCGGCTCTTGTTGAGAATAAGCGCAAGTTCTTTCATGCGGCGGAACTCTTCAGCGAGCGCGGCATATCGCGCGGATATTTCCTGGTTGTTTTCGAGAACTTTGTTCACGTTGGTGTACGTCATCCGTTCAGCGGAGCGGATCACTCCAGGCGTGAAATCCGCGCGAATGGTTTTGCCGTTGCCGTCAATTTCCATCAGGACGCTCATCACCAGGCGATCGACGCGCGGATTCAGCGAACAAATCCCGTTTGAAAGTTCCTCGGGCAGCATCGGCACGGCGCGATTCGGAAAATAGACGGACGTGCCGCGCAGCCGCGCTTCCTGGTCGAGCGCAGAGCCGCGTCGTACGTAGTGCGCCACATCCGCGATATGGACTTGCAGCTCGAAATGGCCGTTCGGCAGCGGCTGGACGTACACCGCGTCGTCGAAATCGCGGGCCGTTTCGCCGTCTATGGTGACGATTGGAAGATGGCGGAAGTCGCGGCGGCGGGCCAGCACCGACGCATCGGCCTCCGTAGGCATCTCACGTGCTTCGTCAAGAACTTCCGGCGGAAATACATGCGGCAGATGATGCTTGCGGATGATGATTTCCACGTCCACGCCGATGTCGCCGGGGCGTCCGAGAATTTCGATCACGCGTCCGCTGGGCGCTAGTCCACCCTTCGGGAAACGCGTGATTTCCACGCTCACAACGGCACCGTCAAGCTCCGGCAGGCGCATGCGTCGCATGGGCCCCGGTTCACCACCGGATGCGGCGCCCTGTAGCTGTGGCGTCAGCTCGGCGCCGGGCGGAATGGAAATTTCGTGTGAGATGCGCGTGTCGTAGGGCAGTACCACATTTCCGGGTGGGCCATAGCGAAACAGCCCGACAACTGACGGATTTTCGCGCTGCAAGATTCGGACCACGCGCCCTTCGGCGCGGCCGTCTGGACGCCGGCGAACGATGCGCGCGAGGACGCGGTCGCCGTGCATGGCATCATCGAGGCTATCGCGGCCGATAAAGAGATCGCCTTCGACGCCGGGCATTGGCGCATCCGCAACCAGGAATCCGTAGCCATCACGATGCGCCACGATCCGGCCCGAAACAAGATTGGGATCGCGGCTGTGGAGCGGAGCCGAGGCGGAACGCGAGTGTTGTGGCGCCGAAGGTTGCTGGACCTTTGTGACTGCGCTGGATTCGTGCATCTCGGCGGCAGGTGCTTTCGATTGAAGCTGCCGCACAGTTGGTGGCGGCTGGCTCTTGCGGCCCGCCAGGCGATAGCGGCCGCCGCGAAGCTCGTCAACTTCACCCGCGCGGACCAGCTTTTCTATCACTCGTGGAAGATAGCGCCGCCCGCGATGGCGCAGACCCATGCCGTGAGCGATCTGGCGGATGCTGGCCGGCTCGGGCAGTTTCGCGAGGTGCGCCACAACTTCGTCGCGCGTGATTTCCTCTTCGCGCTGCGGCTGCTGGCGGAAAGCCTGTTTGCGTTTCATGGATGCGATGGGCGCGTGACCTGAGCCGTCGTGGCGTTAAGCTGGCCTGCCGCCGGAAACAGGCTAACGGAATTCGCGGCGCGTGGCAAAACTGCTTTCTCTCAGTTCGGCCCGACGCGGTCAGGGCGATGGTGGCGTGACCGTCTGCGTATCGAGCAGCACGATCTTGCCGTCGGCCTCGCGTTCGAGCTCCGGCGCGTAAACGCCAAGCAGCTTGCGTTTCCACCACATTCCCGTTTGGCGCTTTGTTTCCATGCTCGTGAACCAATATTGATAGATCACAGCGCGGACTTCCCTGGGCGGGCCCGCGGCGAAGGGACTTTTGGCAAAGAGTTGCAGCACGTCGCGATCGCCGGTCAGCAAGCGTTCTTCGGTCCAGACCACGAAGCGATATTGCGGCCAGGTGCCTAGCGAAGCGAACCAGAGATTCCATTCGAAGCGCGGCTGGTAGGGCGCGTAAATGCCTGGCGCGACGGCCGGGTTCTGCGGTTTGTAGCGGAACGGATACGGTATCCAAGTTTGCCCGTCCTGCGATCCTTGGAACTCGATCTCGTAGCGCGCGTGGGTCATCACGGCGAATAGGCCGTACTGATTGGCGATGCGGAAGGGCTCCAGCCATTGGACTGGTGCCTGGGGTAAAGGAGCCTTTGCATCGAACATCCAGACCAGCTTCGCGGACGTGACATAGAAGATCCAAAGCAAGCAGATGGCCGCGATCACCATGCTGAATGCGGCGCCAGCCTTCGGCCGGGTCGCGCGGTTCGCATCTGCTTCAGCGGTAAGAGCCTCTGCTGTCGGTTGTTTCTTGAATGGCTTGTCGATCCATTCGCGAATGCGGCGCGGGATCACCCACTCGACGAACTTATCGTCAAGCAGCAGGAACCCGAGCGAAAGGACAATGTAGTTCAGGAATGCGTAGTTTCCGGTAAGTATGATGGCGATTTGGAACGGAGTAACGACGCAGAAACATGCGATCCGAAATCGCCGCGGCAAAAATAACGCCCAGCAGATGACCAGCTCGACCGCAAACGTCAGCCCGACGGTTGCAGCGTGAAACCAGTGCGGCAGATGCTGGACGTACCAGCCGATCCAAGTTGGCAGCGGCGAATTTTGGTAGTAATCGTCCATCGCGGTGAAGTTCCGCCATGACCGGTCGCCGCTCAGGATTTTCACCGCTCCCGATTCGAAGTAGATACGGAACCAGACCCACAGCAGCAGAAACCAACTGGCGCGTGAAGGCGGGTGATCCCGGCCGAGCCCAGGCAGGATTTCCGGCGGCGCGAAAAAGAGCGAGAGAAAGCCGGCGGCTAGTAGCATTCCGTCGGATTGATAGCTGGCAAAATCCTGCGCGGCGGCGATAAACGAAAGAAAGCAAATGAAGCAGACAGCGAGCGTTGCGCGCGGCCAAACATTGAAAAACACGAGTACGGACGCGATTAACCCCGCCCAGCAAACGGCCATGAGTGCGTGATCGCTCGCGCCGAACCATAGCAACGTGGGCGCAAACCAGTAGCGAATCGAGTGCAGCTGTGAGGAAACGGCATGAAGGTAATCAACTGCCGATAAAATACCGGTGGGGCCGATCAGCCCTCTAATCTGGAAGTAAAACGAATAAAACGCGGAGAAATAAATGAAACCGAGTGCGCGGAGGAAAATCCAACGCGCCCACAAATGCCCGCGTCCCGATCGACCGCCGGGCGGGGTCTCCGGACCGATGAGCCATAGCACGACCGGCTTCACGCGCTCTTCCACGGCAGGCGATTATACGTCGGCGTTACCGCGTAATGCGCCCCAAGGCGTGTGAAGCTTGCAACAGGTGAACTAATCGCGCGGATACGTGTCTGGCATGGACCGCAGATAGGCCACGATCGCCTGTGCGTCCGCTGGCGCCATGTGATAGACGTGCATCGGTGGCTGAATCGGCAAGCCGTTCGGCCCGATGCCCTGCTCGAGCACTGTTTCCGCTTCGGCATCGGTGAAGCCGGGCAGGCCGGCGATCGCGGGGGCGCGCATTGCCCAATTCGTCATCGGATGGACGGGCATGATCCAAATGGCCGCGCCTTGGAGACGCCGGGACTCGTCAAGATTGCCGTTCGAATCACGCGGCGTGTGGCATTCCTCGCACATGCCGACGTTTTCGACCAGATACTTCCCCCGGTCAACCTGGCTCTGATTCGCAGTGGGAGCCGTCGTGGATTTTTGCGCGGTTTTCTGGGCTTTTGCAGGCGCTGGTGCGGGCCTTTCGCGCGACGAGAGGCTCGTGGCGCCGAATCCGACAGCCAGAACAGCAAACAGACAAAAAGCAAACCGGTACGTAGCCTTCATCTTCCAGTCCTGAATGGAGTTGGGATGCAGCGCTTGCGTGAAATCTTGCTGCTACTTCACCCGCGAAAGTATCGCAAAAATCGCAATTGTCTGTCCATGGTGTTTTTAAATCTTCCGGGATTGCGAGCCACGAAAATCCGCCCCGAGAACGGCGGATGATTCTCCGGTGGGTTCGGTATCTGCCCAGTTTGTCGCGGCGGAGGTCAGTCGATCGCGTGCCCAGCGGGCGTGCTCGGCGATCAGATCGTCTCCACACGCCGCGAGCCGTTCGAGCAAACGCACGACCCGCGCGAAATCGGGCGAGCGCGCAGAAATTGTTGAATTGCCCAGAGCTACGCAGGCATTACGGACCACGCCGCGCCACTTGGCGCGTTTGACGGCGCTGCGGCGGAAAACCTCGCTGAATTGCCGCTGACTAAGCCCGGCAAGCCATTCAAGTTCGGGGGCGAGGAGGGATCTCGACTTTCTATCTCCGCCCGATTCGTCAGCGGACGTCTGTAAAGATGCCTGCCCCGTTCGGGCGGGCGATTCTGGCTCAATTTCGCGCGGCTGAAAATCAGCGAACGGCGTCACCGGCGCTTTGCGGTTCCAGGGACAGACGTCTTGGCATATATCGCATCCAACCACCGCATTCCCCATGGACGCGCGAAGTTCTTCGGGAATCGCCCCACGAAGCTCGATCGTTAAATAGGAAATACAGCGGCGCGCGTCAAGCACGTGTGGCTGCGGAAAGGCCTGCGTCGGGCACGCGTCCAGGCATCGCCTGCAACTGCCGCAAAGATCGGCCGGCGGCGGTTCGCCTGGCGCCAGCGAGGGTTCCAGGTCAAGCGTGGTAATGATGACGCCCAGGAAAAGCCACGATCCGAGCTTGCGGTTGATCAGACAAGTGTTCTTTCCCAGCCAGCCGAGGCCCGCGTATTTAGCGGCAATGCGCTCGACTATAGGGCCGGTGTCCACGTAGGCGCGCGCCTCAAACGACTCATCGAATTGATGGCGCATTTCCGAGAGCAACTCGTTCAGCTTCGGCAGTATCGTTTCGTGGTAATCGTCACCCCACGCGTAGCGGGAAATCCAGCCGCGGGGCGGGGCATCGGTCGCGTCAGAAGGCATTTCCGTGGAAAGCGGTTGTGCCGCGTGATAATTCACGGCGGTCACGATCACGCTCCGCGCTCCGGGCAGGACGGCGCGAGGATCGGACCGTCGCGTGTCGTGCAGATACTTCATTTCCCCGGCGTAGCCGCGCGCCAGCCATTCCGGCAGATGGCGAAGCTCGCCAAAACGGTCGCGTCTGGAAATGTCCAGGACGTTCGGAGACGTGAAGACGTTCGCATCCAGTGGCGCAACGCCACAAAGATCGAATCCCGCGGAGCGGGCGCTCTCAATGATCCAAGATGTCCTCTCCCCGGCAGTCATTGAATCATCATGCCTCAGATAAAGAGCGGCACAAACGGGCATTTACCGAATGCCGGGCAAAACAGAACCTTAGCGCCGCCTGGCGGAAAGGAATGAGGTGACGGCAGGGCTTGGAATGCGCCGGCGTATATAGTTTGGCGTCGCGGGCATGAGGTGTCTTGAAGCGCGCGATATTCGGCTGGCATGACGTGGCAGCCTTGGGCATTTTCCCGTGGAATCAGAAACAGCGCGCCACGGCGTCCCGTTTTGCTTGTCACGCTCGCCGCGGATTGCATAGAATCGTTCGAATACTCGCACGACAAACGGAGAACTGAATGAGCCAGCGGATCGCCGCGAAAATCACCGGGGTGGCGGGATTCCTGCCGCCGCGCGTGGTCACCAACGCGGACATGGAAAAAATCGTCGACACCAGCGACGAGTGGATTCGCACGCGAACCGGCATCCGCGAACGGCGTTTTGCCGAGCCGGGAATGGCCGCATCGCACATGGGAGCGGAAGCAGCGCAAAAGCTGCTGGCGGCAAAAGGAATGAGCCCGGAGGAAATTGGCCTGATCGTGGTGGCCACCGTCACGCCCGACATGTTTTTCCCCGCTACCGCATGCCTGATACAGGACCGGCTTGGTGCATCGAACGCGTGGGGCTTCGATCTTTCGGGAGCCTGCTCGGGATTTTTGTACGCGCTGACCGTGGCGGCGCAGTTCGTCGGCTCGGGCGCGCACAAGAAGGCGCTGGTGGTCGGCAGCGATGTGATGACCTCGATCCTGGATTTCAAGGATCGTGCCACGTGCGTTCTATTTGGCGACGGCGCAGGCGCGGTGCTCGTCGAACCGGCCATGTCGGATGCGGAAGGCATCATCGATTTCGTGCACGATGTCGACGGCTCCGGCGGGTGCAATTTGTATATGCCTGCTGGGGGTTCGCTCCATCCCGCTTCGCATGAAACTGTGGATAAGCGGATGCACTACGTTCATCAGGAGGGCCAGCAGGTATTCAAGTACGCTGTGCGGCGCATGAGCGAGTTGGCGTGCGAGGTGCTCCAGCGTAATGGCCTATCCAGCCGCGACCTCGCGCTGGTCGTGCCGCACCAGGCTAATCTGCGCATTATTCGTGCCATGCAAGAGCGGCTGGAGATCGACGATTCGAAGGTGATCGTCAATATCGACCGCTACGGAAACACCACGGCAGCCACCATCCCACTCGGGTTGAGAGACGCCGTCGAGCAGGGGCGCTTGCGAAAAGGCGACCTGGTGCTCCTGATTGCAGTCGGCGCGGGATATACCACGGGCGCGGTGCTGATGCGCTGGGCGTATTAATCCGCCTTTACTCGCAAAGCTCAACGCCTCTCCGCTGAGTGCTCCTCGCTGGTGTTCCACCCTGAGGATTTGGCTAAAGGTCTGCTGCTGCGTCAGCGCCCAGCCAGGTTTCCGAAAAGCAGCTGAGATCCCGAACGTTCGACTGCCAGCAGCTCAGCCTTGATCATGCGACCGCCGGGCGCGGAAAAGCCTCCCGACTTACCGCCTGCGGCCACTACGCGGTGGCAGGGAATGATCAGAGGAATGGGGTTGCTACCCATAATCCGGCCAACAGCGCGAGCGGCATCGGGGCGGCCTGCGGAACGCGCCAGCTCGCCGTACGTGATGGTCCTTCCAGGCGGAATTTCGCGCGCTGCTTGCAGCACCTGACGCGCGAATGGCGCAGCCGCGCTCAAATCGACAGCGACATCACGAAAATCCTGAAGTTCGCCCGAGAGATGCCTGCGGACTCTCCCGATTAACACGCAAATAGCATCTGGCGGATTCTTCGATCTACGCCCTCCGGATTTCTCCGCGATGCGGGATTCGGCCCGCGCTGCGGTGCCTCCGGGAAGCTGGAACGACAAGACAGTGGTTCCGGCCGGTTCGGAGGATTGGCGCCAGGCGATGGCGCACGCGCCGATAGCGGTATCGAAAACGGCGTATTCCGTGCACATAAGGCACAGTTTAGCTCGGTTCTTGAACTCATTAGAGCGGATTAAAGTGCAAAACGTCGTCATCCATGACGACAACATTGCTGCACTACGTGCCCTCTCGCATCGCCGCAAACCCGTCGTTTCGCAACGAGAACACCTGGTTCGGCCGATTACCTGCGCGAGGCTGATTTCGGTCATAATAACTTGTGGCGACTGCGGATGATTGGAGCTGTACGGGAGAAAAACAGTGCGCGCAGTGATTACCGGCGGTTCGGGGTTCTTGGGTTCGCATCTCTGCGATTACATGCTGGACAAAGGCTGGGACGTATTGTGCCTCGACAATCTCGTCACCGGGTCGGAGGCGAACATCGCGCACCTGCGGGCGAACCCAAAATTCGCGTTCGAGCGGAAAGACATCTCGCAGCACATCGAAGTGGCGGGTACAGTGGATGCGGTGCTGCATTTCGCTTCGCCGGCCAGCCCGCCGGATTATCTCAAGCTCCCGATCGAAACGCTGAAAGTGGGCTCGCTCGGCACGCATAATTCGCTAGGCTTGGCAAAGGCGAAACGGGCGAGATTCCTGCTCGCGTCCACGTCTGAATGCTATGGCGACCCGGACGTGAGCCCGCAGCCGGAAACGTATTGGGGCCACGTGAATCCGATAGGTCCGCGCAGCGTGTACGATGAGTCGAAGCGCTTCGCCGAAGCCATTACGATGGCCTACCACCGATTCCATGCCCTCGACACGCGGATCGTCCGCATCTTCAACACGTACGGCCCCCGAATGCGGCTGAATGACGGCCGCGCGCTGCCGAATTTCCTCTATCAGGCTCTCGCCGGTGAACCAATCACGGTCTATGGCGACGGCACGCAAACGCGCAGCTTTTGTTATGTCTCGGACCTAATTGAAGGGATTTACCGCCTGTTTGAATCGGGCGAGCACGAGCCAGTGAACGTCGGGAACCCGCACGAAATCACGATTCTTGAATTTGCGGAGCGCGTGCGCGATCTCGTCGGCGCGAAAGTGCCCATCGTGTTCCGGCCACTGCCGCAGGATGATCCCAAGCAGCGCTGCCCGGACATCGCCAAGGCGCGGCGGGTCCTGCATTGGGAGCCGAAGGTAAATCTTGAAGAAGGTTTGCAGCGGACGTACGACTTTTTCCGCCAACAAGTCGCTACCACCACGACAAAGGCCTAGCACACGCCTTCCAGCAGTTAGGCGGTTTGCGTTTCCGCCACGACGTCCGGACGGCCGAACGAGCGGTATTCGAATCCGCGCGAGCGCATTTCATTGGGCGAGAGCAAATTGCGCGCGTCGAGCACCAGCGGGCGCACCATTCCGGCGTGAATCTTTTCCCAGTCGAGCGAACGGAACTCCGGCCATTCCGTCGCGATCACCAGCGCCTCGCATCCTTTCGCGGCGCTATACGGCGAATCGGCGTATTCGATTTCGGGGAGAATCGCTCGCGCTTTTTCCATGGCTTGCGGATCGTAGGCGCGAACGCTGGCACCCTCGTCCACTAAGCGCCGGATCATGTCGATCGCGGGCGCGAAGCGCACATCGTCGGTATTCGGCTTGAACGCGAGACCGAGAACGCAGACGGGTTTGTCGCGGACGACCCACAGCGCCTCGCGGATTTTCTCCACGAACCGATCGATGCGCTGCTTATTGATCTTCTCCGCGGCACGCAGTATGGAGAAGTCGATGCCACAGCGCTCCGCCAGGCGCACGAACGCCTGCAAATCCTTGGGCAGGCAGAATCCGCCGAATCCCAGGCCGGCGTTCAAAAAGCTCGGCCCGATGCGCGGGTCCATGCCCATCGCGCGGGTCACTTCGCCTATATCCGCGCCAAGCTTTTCGGCCAAATCGGCCACCATGTTTGCGTAGGAAACTTTCAGCGCCAGGAACGAGTTCGAAGCGTGCTTGATCAATTCCGCGCTGTTAATCGTAGTGACCAGCCACTTTGGCGCTGGCCCATCGGGACACGCTGGCGAGTGGACCGGGCAACTGAATTTCTGCTCCAGCACCGGACGGTAGATCTCGTGCAGTTGCCGCTCGGACGATTCATCCTCCACGCCGACGACGATGCGATCCGGGTGCAGAAAGTCCTCGACCGCCGTGCCTTCGCGCAAGAACTCGGGATTCGACGCGACCCGCAGCGAAACACCAGGCTTGCGCGCGTAAACGGAAAGAGCGCGCTTCAATTCGTGCCCCGTTCGCGCCGGCACGGTGCTCTTCTCGATTACCAGTTTTGGAGATGTTGCTTCGCCTGCCACCATGCGCGCCACGTGGTCGATGGCGCTCAGATCGGCATCGCCGTTGGGTAGCGGCGGTGTGCCCACGCAAATGAAGATCGCGTCTCCGCCGGGCACGGCGTCCGCCGGGTTGGCGCAAAAGCGCAGCCTGCCTTCTTTGCGCGCCCTGGCGATCACGTTGTCGAGACCCGGCTCGTAGATCGGCACGCCGCCAGCCTGAAGCGTTTGGATTTTCGAAGCATCGTTATCCGTGCACACCACCTCGTGGCCAATTTCGGCCAGGCAAGCGCCGGTCACCAGCCCAACGTACCCCGTCCCGATCACCGAGAT
>JASHPG010000019.1 GCA_030038275.1 Candidatus Acidiferrales bacterium
CGCCCGGCGCATCGGCCGCTGCAACGCCGTCCGTATCTGCTAATACCGCCTCTGCCGCTAGCGCAGAAGCCGCTCCAGCCTCTACCGCTGCCGTTTCGAGCGCCGCTACTCCATCAACATCATCCGCCGAAGCCGGCCAGGATAACGACCAGCCCGCCTCGTGGCGCTTCAAGGGCGTAACGTTCACACCCGGCGGCTTCTTCGCGGCAGAGACTGTCTTCCGCCAGCGTGCGTTGAGCGCCGACGTCAACACGCCTTTCAACGCTCTTCCGATGCCTGGCTCGTCGCAATACGCCGTATCGGAATTCAACGCCAGCGGCCGCCAGTCTCGCATTTCCATGCTGGTGCAAGGCAAGCTTTCCACGGTGAAGATTGGCGGCTACTACGAAGCCGATTTTCTCTCCGCCGGCACTACATCCAACAATAATGAGAGCAATAGCTACACCCTGCGCCAGCGCCAGTTCTGGGCCCAGGCGGCTTTCGATAGCGGCTGGACCATCACCGGAGGCCAAATGTGGTCCTTGGTCACTCCAACGTCCAAGGGCCTCGATCCCCGTAGCGAGCAACTCCCGATGACCATCGACGCGGAATACCATGTCGGTTTCAGTTGGGCTCGGCAATACGGCGTCCGCTTTGAAAAGAAACTTAACAACAAGATGTGGCTGGCCATGGCCGTCGAGGATCCTCAAACCACGTTCAAGCAGAGCGGGCCTACCACGAACCCCTTCCTGCTTGGTACCGTCGGCAACGCAAGTGGTCTCCTCAACAGCGCGCAATCCAGCTACAGCTTCAATCTCACGCCCGATTTCATCTTCAAGGCGGCTTTCGAGCCGGGCTTCGGCCATTACGAGGTGTTCGGAATCGTCAGCACTTTCCGCGACCGCGTGTTCCCGGCCGGATTGACGCCGTTCAACAACAACTCCGTCGGAGGCGGTGGCGGTGCCAACGTCTGGTTTCCGTTCCTCGCCAACCACATCGATCTCGGCTTCCATGCTCTCGTCGGTGATGGCGTGGGCCGCTATGGCTCAGCGGGCCTGCCCGATGCCACTACCCGGCCGGACGGTACGCTCGCTCTGATCCGCAGCTACCAGAGCTTGGGCACTCTCGAGTTCCACTATCCGAAATTTGACATCTACTTCAACGCGGGCGGCGAATACGCCGGTCGCGCTCAGTACGTTTCCGGCACTACGACGCCCACGAACATCCCGAACGAAGGGTACGGTGCCATTGGTTTCAACAATGCCGGCTGCTGGACCGAACTCGCTCCAGGATCGGGCGGCTTTAGCCCCACCTCGCCAGCAAACTGCAGCGGCAATGTTCGGGACGTTTTCGAGGGCACTGCGGGCGTCTGGTACAACTTCTACAAGGGGCCGATGGGCCAGATGAAGTTCGGTTTGCAGTTCTCCCACGAAGCTCTCAATACCTGGGCAGGCGTAGGAAATGGCACAGGATTTACCGGCGCTTGCACCAATGTCCTGCACCCGAGTTGTGGTCCTGCCAGCAACGACAACATGTTCTTCACCTCGTTCCGCTACTACATCCCGTAGCTATCGCCAACTCCCCGGGGAGGCGCTTCGCGCGCCTCCCTTTTTTTACCCCGGTCGACGCTACTGCGCCCCGAGCGACTGCGTCAGAGTCGCTCGACGCGAGTCTACCTTTGGTCCTCCTGCTCAGATCCGCGAAATTGTTTGTCGTTGAACTGCCATTTCTTGCGCTTAACATATGGTCGTTTTGGAGAAGCCTCTCCGAGGACGAATGACAAAGGTCCGCGCCGCGTTAATCCTGCTGATGCTTCTGGCGCTTGCGAAGCCCATCTTTGCCGGTCCGCCTTTCCAGACCGACGATCCCGATCCCGTCGATTTCCGTCACTATGAGTTTTACGTTTTTGGCGCGGACGATGGCACTCCCGTCGAAAATGATCCGATCGGTCCCGCGGCTGAATTCAACTGGGGTGCGCTGCCGCGGCTGCAGATTCATGTCGTTTTCCCGCTCGGCGCTATTATGCCGTCCAACAATCCAAAATTTCTGCCCGGCGGTATGGGTGCCGGCGCCTACGGCATTACCGATACCGAATTCGGTGCGAAATACGAATGGTTCAAGGAAACGAAATACCGCCCCATGATAGGCACCTTCACGATGATTGAGATTCCTACCGGCAGTTACTCCAAAGGATTGGGTGTCGGCACGCCCTGGTTCAAATTGCCGCTGTGGATGCAAAAGAGCTGGGGGCCTTGGACAACTTACGGCGGCGGGGGTTACGAGATTGTTCCGCGGACGCAGTACAACAATTTTGCTTATGAGGGCTGGCTCGTACAGCGCGATCTCGGCAAAAAATGGACTCTAGGAGCCGAAGTATTTCACCACGGCGCGGAAGGCTACGCGACTCCGCAAATCCGCGCCACCACCCTCATCGACGCAGGCGGCTACTACTATTTTCGCAATCCTGGTTTTCAGTTGCTATTTGCCTATGGCCACTCCGTCGCCGGCTTTACCGAGAATTATGCTTACGTGGGACTGTATTGGACGTGGGGTTCCCAGCCCGGCCACGGAATCAATGGTTTTCTCGCCCACCACTTTCCGTGTTAGCATTCGCCAGGACGTTCAGGCAGCGCCACCAGGCGCGCCAGGCGACGCCTCGCTGCCCATCGATACCAGAAGCCGCCGTAGCTTCGTGCGATCTTCCAATCCCATCCCTATCATCTCGAATCCCGCCTGGTGCGGCCGTACGAACCGAACTACCGTTTGCATGTTGATCGACCGAAGTCCCGCCGGAATTTTCAGCGTCGCCTCCGTGCCGACTGCCAGCTGCATGTCGCCGTCCAGCAAGCCGCCCTCAAGGCTTAGGACGCTAATAGCCGAGGAATGTTTTCCCCGTCGCGACGTGATCACCGCTGGCACGTGCCGCGGAAGCCGTATGCGCCGGTAGCGGCGATGCCGCACCACGTCGCGCTCCGGCGCCGGATCGAGCGGTGCCAGCGCCATTACGTTCTCGTTCATTCCCAGTCTGGCTGCGTTCTCTCTCACCCACTCCGGATCGATTTTTTCGAGCGCCTGCGCCGCCGCCGTGCGGACTTCTTCCGGATAGGCCCATCCAAAGCTCTTACGCGACTCCAGAAATTGCTTCAGGTGCCCCGCCGCCGCGGGCGCGCGCATTCTACCGAGCGCCTCGATCGCTTTCACCCGCGGATAATCATCGGCTTCCGGCAAAATGTCGCCGTTCGCCAGCCGCAAGAGTTTCGGCGCGCATTGTCCATCGCCGCACATCCCGATTTCGTCCAGCGCCAGCGGCAGCACCGCTGGATCGAGCAATTCGATCGAATCCGCCAGCAAGCGTCCCCGCTCTTCCGCTCCGGCGATTGCCAGTTGCCGCACTACGGCGTCGTGGAAATTCCTCCCCGTACGGCGTAATCGCTCCGGCAGAAAATTCGCCGCCTCCATCGGGTCCAGTCGGCTCAGAAGTCCCGCGGCCATCGCCGCTTTCGCCGGCTGCTCGGATTTCAGCATCTCGGCCAGGTGCCGCGCACACGAGTTGCCCGCCGCTTTTGCCAAACTTACCAGGCGTTCCCGCTCTGTGCGCTTTCCGGCTCGCGAGAGCCGTGTAGCCAAATGCTCGGCCGAGTTTTCAGGGATGCGCATCAGTACGCCCCTAAGCCCCTCCGGCACCTCCGCGGTCGTAAGCGCCTCGTCGATAAAGTCCGAAACCCGGTTCTCCACCCCGATGCGTGGCCGCAAGCCCTGCACCCACGTAGGCCGCCGCTCCTCCAGATCGGCCAGACAATCCAGCGCTTGTTGCACGGCGCGGTAACAACGGCGCTGCGCCGCCTCCTGGCCTAGTTTCACGAACGCCGCGCTCACCAGTGTCTGCAGTTCCGGATCTTTCTCCACGCAGAGTTGCTCGCCGCTCTGCGCCAGCGCATCTTGCAGCTTCTCGCTCGCTGCCCGGCCATAAAGCTCGGCAAGCTGTCCCAAGCCGATAGCCGTTTTTCTTCGCGCCTCGGGATCTTTTTGTTTAACGCCCGATGCGTACGTCAGCAGGATGTTCCCGGCGTCTTCCGATGCTCCTCGCAACAGAAGCTCTTCCATGTACTGCCGCACGTTCCGCGCCGGGATGCACCACGCTTCCGGTGAATTCAGCGCCGCGCGCTTGTCCGGCTCAGGTGCCGCCGCCCAGAATCGCCGGTCGAGCATGTCCGCGTGCAATTCCAGCGCTGGCCCCGCGCCGGCGATTTTGTCTTCGCGGGATTTCAGCAGTTTCCGCAGTGCGTTCATCTCGTCCGCCATGTTTTCGAGCGTCGGCCGCACTGCCTTGACGCCAATCTCACGCCGTTGGAAGCGCTCGAGTGCGAAATGGATGGCCACGTCTTCCGCGATCCGCAACAGCGTTCCTTCATCAAGTTCAGCCGGCGGCCTTTGTGCTGCCAAGGGCTCAAGCGTGTGCCGCAGCGTCAACCGCGCTCCTTGGGGAAGCTCGGCGAACCGCGTTTGCCACGTCTTTTCATCCAGATCGGTCGGATTGCCCGCGTGCGTTGCTTCCCCGAGTTGCGCCAGCAGCCCCAGCAATCCCTTCATTTCCGCTTCGCTGGCCACGAATTGCCCAACCGCGCTCGACTCGCCTTCGCCCTCTGCGGCGACGATGAGCTGGATTATCTTTTCCGGACTGCGAAACCAGTCCTGGGCCTTTTCCCTATCCATGCCAATCGCTTGCATGGTCATCTGGGCCGCTATGCGAGCCTCCGAAGGCGCGGCATCTTCGGCGACAACACGGATTTCATTTACGATGATTCCGGAGTTGGCCGTTTGCCCAAATTGCTGCGTCAGGGTGTCGGAAATCGATCCAGGCTTCGGTCCGCTTTCAACAAAAGCTTTTACCAGGCTCGCGAACTCGCCGCGTTCCACTGTGGGTTGGAAGCGAATGCTGCCCACGCCCGCCGCGTTCAGTAGCTCGGCAAGGCTGCGCTCGGCCGCTGCGGATTCGAGGGGTATCTCGTCAATCAGAAGCTGCGAACCAGATGTGCCCAGCAGCAGGCCCGAAGGTCCCTCGGTCGCAAGCGCATCCTGCAGCTCGCTCCAGCTAAGGTCGAATTGAGTGGCGAAACGGGCGTGGTCCAACCCATACAAACGCGAGAACTTGAGCAATACGTTCAAGCTGCGCACGAACGCCTGGGTACTCGGGAGTGTCGAATCGCCGGGCAACGTCACCTCACCTTGTAAGGAGACCGCTAATCACTCGCGAATATGAGCTGGGGCGGACCGTGCGGGAATAGTACCAAAGTGCCAAAGTTGCGGCTGATGCACCTTTGGGATCGCCGCATTAATTTGGAAGGTCGATCTTGACGTCCAGATCGCCAAGGGCTGGACGCGCGCGGCGAATCACTTCGCCGGCCGAAATCTTTTCGCTCAATAAAACGAGCGATCCCTCCTCAAAATTGCAGACCCCACAGAAGTAGTATCGGGGAAACGCCGCGTGATACGCATCCAGTCCTCGATGCGCCAATTCGCCTTCGAGGTCCGAATCCGCTTCAGGCAACGCTCCCCCGGCGCGTGCGCCAAACGTCTCGTTCTGAAAACGGTCGATCAGCATTTCCAATTCCTTCGGCTGCGGCGCCGGAATCACGATCGATCGTTGGCTTGCCTCGCGAAACGCGATGCCGTGCCTCTCGCAAAAATCCCTCACGCGGTCGAGATGGCTGAAAAAGTCCAGCGTCCAAGGCTTCTCGCCCGCGAGTATCGGCAACAGCCGGCTCCAAACGCGTGCCGCATCGCTTCCGCGTGCTGGCTCGCGGTTTTCATCCTCTTCCACCAGATCGACTCCCACCGAACGCACGTCTGAGCCGAGGTCCAGCGGTTCCACGTCCAGGAGAAACATCAGATTTCCTCTTCGAATCCGTTCGGGAAAGTTCTTTGAAATTCGGGGGAGTGTTTGCGGACTTCCAGCCAGTCGAAAAACGCGTCGGGAGTTTCCAGCCAGATGCCGAACCAGTGCGCTACTTCTTCCTTCTCCGCCCGCTTTTTCGGATCGACTTTGTGGTTCCGTGCGATCATTTCCGCTCGTCGTCGCCCCAAGCGTGCCACTTCGCGCACTCGTTCTTCTCCGCCACGTTCTTGTTGCGCCTGAAACTTCCGGAAAAGCTCGTCCAGACGGACCAGGCACATCTCCGCTTCCGCCAGGGTCGAAAAGTGGAGCAGGTCCGCAAATTCTTCGTCGTAACGGCCCGCTGCGTCGCTTTGCGACTCCTTGGACCACGCCACGCGCATGCCCGCTTCTTCCAGAACGCCGCCGATGTAATCCTCCGACGTGTTGCCGTTCGCGCCCAGCCGCGCAATCAATTGCCTCCGAATTTGTTCGATTTCAGCGGGCGTAAATCGCGCCTTTCCAAACGCGCGAGCAGCTTCCAGGATCAGCACTTTTTTTGTTGGCGAAGCTCCATCGGAGTGTTCCGGCGCGCCTTTCGAATTCATTGATGGCCTCGGGCTTTTTGGGGCTCAAGCTGGGGGTCGGGTACGGATTCTTCGGCCAGGCGGCGCCGCAAACGTAGGATGTTGTGGTCCTGCTCGGCCAGCGTACGGCTGAAAAAGTGGCCGCCTCGCCCGTTGGCGACGAAATAGAGGTAATCCGAATGTGTTGGATTCAACGCGGCGCGCAGTGCCGCCTCGCCGGGATTCGCGATTGGCCCCGGCGGCAATCCTCGATGCTTGTAGGTGTTGTACGGCGAATCGACGCGCAGATCGCCGGGTTTTACATCTTTCACCGTCTCTCCGTCCATGGCCATCGCGTATTGCACCGTGGGGTCGCACTGTAGTGGATACCCGCGCGCTAATCGATTGTAGAACACTCCAGCGACCAGTGGTCGCTCATCCGCGTTGGGCGTCTCGCGCTCCACCAGTGACGCTAGTGTAACCACCTGTTCCGTGCTAAGCCCGGATGGATGCGAACCTCCCGTATCAATCGACTCCCACACCGTGCGGAAGTCGCTGACCATGCGTTGCGCTATTTCTTCGCAAGTCGTGTGCCGCGTGAATTCGTATGTGGAAGGAAACAAAAATCCCTCAAGGGACGTGGCGCGCGGCGCCAGATCGGAGATCAGCGACGTGTCGTGCGCGGCGGCCAGGAAATCGGCCTTGCTGCAAATTTCCTGATGATCCAGCTCCCTCGCGATATCGTACATCGTCCAGCCTTCCGGAACCGTGACAATGTGTACGAAAATTCGGCCGTGTGCGATCTTCCAGAACACCTCTCGCGAGTCCATCGGCCGGTCGATCAGATATTCCCCGGCCTGGAGTCTTTTGCGGTAGTGCCAGGTGCTGAATAGCGCAAAGGCAACGCGGTTCCGGATCACGTCGTCGTGCTTCAGTATTCCTGCGATTTGCCACCGCGACGTGCCGCGCGGAATTTCCACGAACACCTGGTCCGGCCGATGGCCGCGATACGGTTTGCTGATCTGCGACGCCAGCCAGGCAGCTCCCGCGCCGGTCGCCGCAATCGCCAATAGAGCCACGAGTCCCAGGCGGCGCCACATCGCTAAAGCTCCCCCGCAGCCGCGGGCCGCGCCTGAGATTTCTCTAGATACTCCCGTAGCAGAATGGCAGCCGCCAAATCGTCCACCGGGGCGCCTCTCCGTCTAGCCGACGGTGCCTCTGGCAAGTTGTGCTGAGCATCCCAGCTCGTCAGCCGCTCGTCCAGCAGCTCCGTCGGCAGGCCGAGTTCCTTTTCCACGCGCCCGGCGAACCGGGCGGCTTCTTCGGCCATTTCGCCTGGCGCACCGCTCATTTCAATAGGATGCCCAATGACGATTCGGCCGACCGCGTGTTCGCGGCACAGCTCTCGAAGCCTCCGCATGTCGTTGCGCCGGTTCGTGCGCGTAAGGACTGCCAGAGGATGCGCGGTCATGCCCAACGAATCGGATAGTGCTAATCCGATACGCTTACGGCCGTAGTCGATCGCCAGAACCCGCAAAGTGACCGCTTGGGGCTGCCGTTCCGGTGTCCCACGTACCATAGGTACTATTTTATACGCGGCTTGAGGTTACGCGAAATGCGCGGACGGCCTGAGCCGTTCGAGAAGTGAACACCTTGTACTGGCGCTCAGCTGGCGGGAGCTCGCCCTTACCGAGTCATCTTTGATTCGGCCGCCTTCCATTCGCTCCAAACCCCAGCAGCTCGCAGCTTCGATTCAAGGCCAAGCGTATCAATCGACTGCTGCACCGCTGCGGGCGACCGGTGCGCTCCTACGCGCGTCGCAGCATCTGCCAGCGCATAAGCCGTTACAGCTGCAACGGCCACCCCTCGCTTCAACTGCTGAAGCTTCGCTGCGCTCAGCGTTCCGTGGTCCGCTATTCCGCCGCTCGAGTCGCCGGAAGTGCTCGTTCCCGCGGCAGGCGTGGCGACCAGCACCGGAACGCCCTCAAGCCACAGCGGCATAACATCCGCCCTAACTTGCACGCCCTCGCTGAAATTCCGTATGCCGAGCGATCGCAGCGGCTGAAGAGCTTCTTGCACGGCGGGGAGCATCTCGGGCCTGCCCTCCAGCGAATAGCCGTCCAGCGGCCCACCCGCCGCGTCGACGGAAACCGCCGCAACCACATGGTCCAGACTCGCCTGATGCTCCTGGACGTAAGCCCATAATCCGGCGAGCTTGCCGCCCGAGCTGTCCGCCCCGCCTATGAAAAACATAAAGTAAATCGACCGGCGCGGAATATTGCCTGTGGCCTGCATCACCCGGACTGCATCGACCAGCACAGCCGCGTCTTCAGCGCTCGCCAGCCGGTCGAAGCCCGGGCCGCCTAGAGGCGCAACCAACAGGACGTAGTCCTGCGGATACTCGCGCCCGCGAACTTCGCCGATAACAACCTGTTGCGAACCGGTCGGCTCGAATTTTCCAAAATCTACCTTATCGGCGCGCGACCGTCGCAAAGCCGCTTCGGCCCATGCCGTGGCCCGAGCCTCAGCCGACGCAGCGTCACCGCCCGAAGCCAAAATCTGCTCCAAAGCGCGAGTATTCTGTTCGAGTGGGGACTTGCCGAGCGCGTTGCGAATCATTCCCGGTGCCAGATCGGCGCACGATTTTTCCACCGAGCATGCGGCAGCGTTCTGGGACGCCTGTCCCCAACTCGGTGGCGCCTGTAGCGGAGGCAATTGCGCTTGTGCCTCGGGCAAAACAAAAAACAGCGCCAGCACCATGCTCGCGCATATAACCAAAGTTCGTACGCGGCATCGCGCGCGCTTGCCGCGCGCTAGCGCCCGGTCATCGTGAGATGACTTTTCAGTGCTGGAGCCACTCCAGTTGCTTGTGGAAAAAAAGCTTCTTGCAGC
Source organism: Candidatus Acidiferrales bacterium (assembly GCA_030038275.1). Lineage (GTDB taxonomy): Bacteria > Acidobacteriota > Terriglobia > Acidiferrales > UBA7541 > Palsa-295. The sequence goes on from JASHPG010000019.1 coordinate 9,310, forward strand.
AGAAATTTCCAACGAACTGCAGTTTCTACCTACCATCTTTTCCAGTGTGCCACCGTAGTTATCCATAAGACATTTTTCTGCAATAACTTACGCCACTGACAAAGTTTGGCCATCTACCTGCGCTGCCGCCAGCGCTTGTCTCAGTTTGAGCACGCACCGCGCCCATGGCGAGGCTCGCAGCCA
>JASHPG010000183.1 GCA_030038275.1 Candidatus Acidiferrales bacterium
TCGAGCGTTTCTCCTGACGGCACTTCGGCAACCTTTAACTTTCCGACGTCGAGCTCCGGAGGGCCTTTGGCTTCTGGGTTGTACGGGTTTAACTTGATAAACGAGAGTTCTCCAGGGGTGTCAAACGACATAGGCGCCGGAATATTGAGCATCGGCGCAAATAGCACGGCTCTCACCACGCCGTACGGAATAGACGCTTATGATGTCGGAACTGGCGCGGAAAGCTGCGTAATTTCGTCCGCGAGCGGAACTTCCTGCACCGCGTCCAATGTTGGCACGACCCCGAGTTACCTTGTGACGTTGTCAACACCCGGGCAGATTTGCCGCGGCCCAAACGCGTGCGTAAGCGTAGGCATCCAGCCTACGGCGGTAAAAGCTTACGACAGCACAACAACGGAAACGAATTATTCAAATCAGTGCAACGTGAACTATGTCGATTACGAATATACCTGCTATATCTCGTATAGCTACTATACCGCCCCGCAAAGCGCGATTGTCGCCAACTACGGCGGCAATAGTGTCAGCATCGTCAACTTGTCCGCAATGACCGTGGCAGCCACAATTCCTGTCGGAGTCGAACCGGTATCTGTCCTCGTTTCACCTGACGGATCAAAAGCATACGTAGCAAATTATGGGTCGGACACCATCAGCGAAATAAACCTCTCCACGAACTCGGTCATCGCGACGCTGGCGGTGGGTACCGCGCCAGACGCGCTCTCTCCTGACCCCAGCGGAAACTATTTCTGGGTGGCCGGCCTGAATTACATCTCAAAGGTGAGCTACTCAACGTTTTCAATAGTCTCAACAACGCCGGTCAACGGGCAAGTCACAGCACTCGCGATTTCCGGCGCGCAAAACGAATGGGTCTACGCAACCGTATCAACGGACTTAACAACCTTTTCTAGTCAAGACGCCGTAATCACAACTGGATCGCCCACGATCCATTCCGAAGCTCAAATGTCGACGGCTGGAACTTACTACATGCTCGGCGGAGGAGGTGGGTCTACGCCGCCGCCGTATCTGAAGGCGAGCATAGTCGTCAGCAGCAACTATAACAACGGAATCGAGGTGACTAGCACCCCCACTGGTTTTGCGGTACTCGATTTAGTTGCCCACAAACAGCTTATTGCGGGTACCACGCCAACACCCGTGCGCGGCATTGCCACAGACCCCGCACAGGGCGTCGCTTACCTGACGGCACCCGAATCGAATTCACTGATCACGGTGCCCTTGCCTGCCGTCCAGTCCGCGCAGTGACGGGGTAGCGCCGTTTTCGATTTTGAAGTAATCGGCCGGATCGTCACGTTTGGACGGAAACCGCGCGCAGTTCCGTTGGAAGGACAGGGGTACCGTACCTATCCTTCCGTCGCACATACCTGTCCTTAATTTCTGTTGAAAATCGCTCCGTGAGGGCACAAGGTAGATGCGTGGTTTTGTGGCTTAATTCGCGCCAGCGGTACAGGATGGAGGTACAGAGGGAATGACGCTTCGCGGCAGGCGGTTCACGCCAGTATCGCAAGAAGTCAATCCACCTCGGCTCAATCGACCCTCTGAAGCTGGTCCGCATTTCTCACCCAAGCCTGCCGTTCACTTCCGCCGATTTGCCACTCTTCTAATCGACACACTCAGTCAATCAAAATGGCACCTAAGTCGTAGAAAACAAACGCCAGGGTGTCGTCCAGATCGACACACTTCTGCCCTGCTGGAAAGCGAAGCGCCCTCCGTCATCGCTAATCGCGAAAATGCTTCGAGTAGCGCGCCTCGTAAATCCCCGCTCTTCAGAGACATGCGATTTTCTAATAGCGAACCATTCGGCGCCCACGTCACCCAACGCCCACTCAACCGGTCGTGTTTTCCGTATTTGATTTTTACCCCTCGCTACTCGCCACCTACCACTCACCTCGCAAAGGGCGGAACAGCCAATCAACCTTGCACACGCGTAAGCCATAGAAAAAAAAGGTACATCCCAAATCAAGGGCGGAACATCCCGGTGCATCGGAATTCATGGATTTTCGCTCTGCTGCTCCTTCTCATCGCCGTACCCGTTTACCCCGTTTCCGCCCAGTCGGCCAAACACATGAAACATTCTGTCGCCATGAAATCACCTACTTCATCCAAGTCATCGAAACTCGTTGTCGCGCCCGATCTGGCCCAACAAGTGGCCAAATTCAAGCCCATCCACATCTCGTTCGACGCAAGCGGCCTCACCGCCAACGAAAAGAAGATGGTCGATAAGCTCGTGGATGCCGCTGGCCTCCTCGACTGCATCTACTGGCGTCAAAGCGACCCGGAAGGCCTGAAGCTCTACCTCTCGCTGGCTGATAAACACGACCGCGAAAGCGAACTGGTCCGCGAATACCTCAAAATCAACGGCAGCCGTTGGGATCTGATCGACGACAATAAGCCATTCGTCGGCCTCGGATCGATGGAACCGATGCCGCCAGGCCACGCCTTCTTTCCGTGGGGCATTACCCGGCAGGACTTCGACGCCTACGTCGCCGCGCATCCCGACCAGAAAGCGGCGCTCTACGATCCGCACACCGTAGTCGTTCGGGACGGTGAGAATCTAAAAGCGGTTCCCTATCACACCGCCTATCGGGAATTTCTGGTTCCCATGGCGCGCGATCTTCGCGAGGCTTCCGAACTCACTCCCGATCCTGCCTTCGCGAAGTTCCTCCAACTCCGCGCCCACGCTCTGCTCACTGACGATTATTTCCAGAGCGACATCGCCTGGCTCGCTCTGAGAAATCCGAAGTTCGACATCATCTTCGCGCCCTACGAGGTCTATCTCGACGATCTGCTTGGCGTGAAAACGTCCTACGGGGCGTCGGTCATGGTCCGCAACGACGCCGAAAGTAAAAAGCTCGCCCTCTATCAGAAGTACATTCCGCAGCTGCAGGCATCGCTTCCCTTGCCCGCGGCCGACTTGCCATCGAAACGCGGCAAGCAATCCCCCATGGAAGTTGTGGACGGCATCTACCGCGCGGGTGATCTGCTTCATGGCTATCAGGCCGTCGCCGATAATTTGCCCAACGACCCGCGCATTCACGTGCTGAAGGGCTCGAAGAAAATCTTTTGGAAGAATTTCATGGACGCGCGCGTCGATAACGTCATCGTTCCGCTCGCGCAACGCCTAATGGTTCCCGGCCAAGCCGCCATGGTCACCGGGGACGGCGTGATGCAATTCGTGATCCTGCACGAAATCTCGCACGGGCTCGGCCCGTCGTACGTGCGCGGCTCCTCCGGCACGAAAGTCCCGATTGGCGAAGCGATTGGCCCGGAATATTCCGCGCTTGAGGAAGCGAAAGCGGATGTCGTAGGGATGCGCTGCGTGTATTGGCTCGCGCAACATGGCGTCATCCCCAAGGATAAGCTCAACGAAATTTATGCCGGTTATCTCGGCGACGCCTATCGCACCATCCGCTTCGGAATCGCCGAGGCCCACGGCAAAGGCAGCATGATGGAGCTGAGCTATTTAACCGAGCAAGGCGCCATCCGTCGCGACGCTTCGAGCGGCCTCTACGAAGCCGATTTCTCAAAAATGCCCTCGGCCATTGACTCGCTGGCCCAAAAGCTGCTGACGCTCGAAGCCACCGGCGACCGCGCCGGTACGGAAGCCTGGTTCAAGAAATACGCTGTAATGCCGCCGGACCTCACCGAGGCGCTCGCAAAATGCTCCGATGTCCCGGTGGACGTCGATCCTACGTTCGACTTCAATCCTGTGCTGCGCTAAAAGTCTGATGAATTTACAAAATGGACTGAATCGCGGAATCAATTGCGACGTGTGTCTGCGGAAATCCGTTGATTCGATACGATTCGCCGGATTGTTTGGAGAAATGAAAGAAGCGCGAAATCATGTAATCCTCGTCGAACTGGCTGAGCGCGCTTTCCGTCTCCGCGCGCGAAAGGCCCAAGTCGGAAAGCGCCGCGGCTCTCCCATAGCCTCCGCTCGCCGCAAGATATCGCTCGATCAAGTCGCGCAACTGCAATCCCATGCCCTTGGCTTTAACCCTGGCGCTTCCGCTCTTCCGAG
>JASHPG010000184.1 GCA_030038275.1 Candidatus Acidiferrales bacterium
ATACTGGCTCAACGCTCGCTCGGTTGAATGGCGTTTCGGGGCCCGGGCGCCCAGGGTGCGCCACCGACCAGACGCCAAGGGATCGGCTGAGCCGCGAAAAGTCGCATGAGCAGACCGGTCATCGTCGTCCACTATCACGAACTGTGGCTCAAGGGCCGCAACCGCCGGTTTTTTCTCGGCAAGCTGTATAGCGCCCTTAGGCACGGCCTCGACGGAATTCCAGTGGATCGCATAGAGCAACCCGGTGACAGGTTTCTGATCCGGCTCGGGGCAGGCGCTTCAATCGATGAAGCCATCGCGCGCGTCCAGCACGTTTTCGGAATCGCATATTACGCGGTCGCACGGCCAGCGGAACGTGGCATGGAAGCGCTCTGCCGCATGGCGTGGGAAGAAGTCGAGCCCTTGCAATTCTCGACGTTCGCGGTGCGCGCCCACCGCAGCGACAAGACTTTTCCGCATTCCACGATGGAGATCGAAGCCGCCGCCGGGCGGTTTCTGCTTGAAAAGCTCCGCGCCCACGGACGCGACGTCCGCGTGCGCCTGCGCGAACCCGAGCTGACCTGCCATATCGAGGTGACTCCCGGCCCTCTGCTTGTCTATGCGAGAAAAATTCCCGGGACTGGCGGCTTGCCCGCGAACACGGCCGGACGCATCACCTGCTTGTTATCAGGCGGCTATGATTCGGCGGTCGCCGCCTACCAGATGATGAAACGCGGCGCGCACTTGAGCTTCGTGCACTTTTACGGCACGGGCGCCCGCCCAGGCGAATCGTCGCTGCATGTGGCGAGCGGGCTGGCGCGTGTTCTCACGCGCTACCAGTTCACCGCCAAGCTCTACCGGGTGCCCTTCGAGGAAATTCAACGTGAGATCGTGCGCTATGCGCCGGAATCGTTTCGCGTGCTGCTCTACCGGCGCATGATGCTGCGCATCACCGAACTTTTCGCCCGGCGCGAGCGTGCGCTGGCGCTAGTGACCGGCGACAGCCTCGGTCAGGTTGCGTCGCAAACGCTGCGCAATCTCGCTGCGGTGAATGCAACCGCATCTATGCCTGTTTTCCGCCCGCTGGTCGGCACGGACAAAATGGAAATTCTGGAAATCGCCCGGCGAATTGGAACCTACGACATTTCCTCCGAGCCATTCCACGATTGCTGCCCCGTATTTCTGCCGCGCGCTCCGGAGTTATCCGCGAAGGTTGAGGAACTAAACGAGGCGGAAGCAACGCTAGACCTGGCATCGCTTATAGCAATGGGAGTGCGCGGCGCCACGATGGAAAAATTCACCTACGCCGATGGTCGCGTGGAATCAACGGAACCGCGCGCGATCGTGCACACCCCTAGCGGGCACACTGCCACACTCCAAATTTCAAAAGAATGACGATCGAAATCGGCGGAAGCTATCTGTCGCGGTCGCGACCGTAGCCGCCGCGTCCGCCACCACCGCGTCCGCCGCGTCCGCCGCCACCGCCGCCTCCGTAGCCGCCCCGCCCTCCGCCGCCACCGCCACCTTCACGCTGCGGACGCGCTTCGTTTACCACAAGCGCCCGGCCTAGGAAATCCCTGCCGTTCAGCGCCGCGATAGCTTTCTCGGCTTCCGAATCGTCGCGGATTTCGGCGAATCCGAAGCCGCGCGGCTGGCCCGTAAAACGGTCGCGGAGCAGCGTCAAAGAATCCGGCTGCACCCCGGCCTCTGCAAACAGTCCTGCAACATCCTCCTCCGTAGCCTTGAACGGGAGGTTTCCCACGTACAATTTCTTCACGATGAATCTCCTTGTGCCCCTGTCGCACAGGGGGCACGACAGCGAGGGCTGAAGAGGCAGGATCGGGGCCGGGGCAGTCAGCGGGGGGCCGGCTACTCGCGGCTGAAGCGAGCGCTCCAGCAACTCAACGTCCATCTTGAGCTAACTTTATTCGACAGTCAACCGGGCGAGCCCCTGAGCAGGTTTAGCGCGCCGGAGTAGGCGGACATCCCGATTTTGAGTGTTTGAAGGGGCGCTACGTACGATAACTGGCGTTAATGTGAACGTACTCTTGCGTGAAGTCGCAAGTCCACATGCGCGCGGCGCCCCGCCCGGAACCGATGTCGATGCGAACGCGGACGAATTTATCGAGCATTTTCCGGTGGGCTGCGGTTTCATCGAATGCAGTTTCGCGCCCGCCACGGCAGACGGCCATGCCGCCAATCCATATATTGGTGCGTGCGACGTCGAACTCGGCACCCGAGCGCCCGGCGGCAGCCAGAATGCGGCCCCAGTTCGGATCGGCCCCGGCGAAGGCGGTTTTCACCAGAGGAGAATTAGCAATGGTGCGCGCAATGCGACCGGCCACTTCGTCCGAAGACGCGCCGCGCAGTTCGATTTCGATCACGCGCTGCGCGCCCTCTCCATCCGCAACGATGGCCAGAGAGAGCTCGCGGCAAACCCGTTCGAGCGCGGAGCAGAAGCTCTTGTAATCCGCGCCGGCTGTCTTCGCGATTTTCGCGTCGCCGGATTGCCCGTTGGCGAAAAGCGCCACGGTATCGTTGGTCGAGGTGTCACCATCCACGGTAATGCAGTTGAACGTGGATCCAACGGCGGAGCGCAAGGCGCGCTGCAAGGCCGGCGCGGAAACACCAGCATCGGTGGCAATGAACGAGAGCATCGTCGCCATATTCGGCTGGATCATTCCCGATCCTTTAGCGCAGCCCAGAATACGCGCTTCTTTTCCGCCGACGCGGCACTTTGCCGCCGCCCATTTTGGCCGCGTATCCGTGGTCACGATGGCGCGCGCGAATTCCTCGAATGCGCCCGGATCCGAGCTGCGCGTCTGCACGAGCTGCGGAACCGCAGCCAGAATTTTGTCCACGCGCAGAGGCGCGCCGATCACTCCCGTGGAGCAGACGATGAACTCCTGCGCTGCCGCGCCGCCAAGTTCCGCCGCCAGGCGCGCAGCCGTGGCAATCGATGCAGGGTAGCCGTCCTCCCGCGTGCAGCAATTCGCGTTGCCGGAATTGACGATTACGCCGCGCATGCGTCCCCGCGATTTCTTCAGGTGTTCGCGCGAAGCAACTACCGGCGCGGCCGCTACCCGGTTCATGGTGAAAACAGCAGCGGCAACGGCGGGGGTCTCGCTAATCAGAATTCCAAGGTCGGACTGCGACTGCTTCAAGCCACTATGCGTGGCGGCGAAGCTGAAGCCCTGCGGAATGTCGGAAGGCGAAAGGTGAGCGCTCATTGTTGGCGGCCGTGGGTCCTCGATCCAAAGCGGAGATTCACAGTCCGGCGCGCGGCTGCGGCGATATCGAGGCAAAGGGTCATGGATTTTCCTCGATTTTCGCGAGCCGCAAATTGAAGCCTTCCAGCGCCGCGCGAACGGCGCCCGGCGCGGTGCCGCCCGCAACTGAACGGCGGGCCAGCGCGGATTCAAGCGCCAGCACCGTGCTGAGTTCCGGGCCGAAGAGCGGCGAAAACTTTTTCAGTTCCGCGATAGGCGTCTCGCGGATCGATTTGCCGGCCTGCTCCGCCGCACGCAGCACTTTGCCGACGATCTCGTGCGCTTCGCGAAACGGAATTCCTTGCGCAACCAGATAATCGGCCACTTCCGTGGCGACGAGGGCAGGATCCTGTGCCGCTTCGCGTAGGCGCTCGTGACGGAATTTCGTGGCTGCCAGCGCGGCCGCCGCGATTCGCGTCATCGGTTTAACCTGGTCGAACGCGGCGAAGAGCGGCTCTTTGTCCTCCTGCAAATCGCGCTGATAACTCGACGGCAGTCCTTTATTCACGGTGAATAGCGCGAACAGAGAGCCGTAGATGCGCCCGGTTTTGCCTCGAATCAGCTCCCAGGAATCGGGATTCTTCTTTTGCGGCATCAAACTGCTACCGGTGGAATATTCGTCGGGCAATTCGATGAAAGCAAACTCGGTAGACGCGAACAGAATCAAATCTTCCGCGAGACGCGACAAGTGCATCGCCAGTGTTGCCATGGCGAAAAGCATTTCCAGGGCGAAATCCCGATCGCTCACGGCATCCAGGCTGTTAGCAGTGATGCGCGTGAAACCCAGGTCGCGCGCCAGCGCGTGGCGGTCGATCGGAAACGCGCTGCCCGCCAATGCGCCCGAACCCAGCGGGCAATAGTCCGCTCGCTCGGCCACCGATCGAAAGCGCTCCGCGTCTCGCTGAAAGGCTTCGCCGTGCGCAAGCAGCCAGTGCGAAAGCAGCAGCGGCTGTGCGTGCTGCATGTGCGTGGTGCCGGGCATCGGGACGCCCAAATTGCTTTTGGCCTGCTCTGAAATTGCGCGCAAGAGCAGCGCGACCGCCGCGCGCATTTCGCGCACGGTTGCGCGCACGAACATGCGAAATTCGGTAGCCACCATTTCATTGCGGCTGCGGCCGGTGTGCAGCTTGGCGCCGAGGGGGCCGAGCTTTTCGATCAGCGCCATTTCGGCGAAGTGGTGAACGTCCTCGGCTTTCGAGCTGTCGAGCCAGGCGCCATCGGATTCGGCGCGCAGCTCGATATCGTCGAGGGCGGCAACGATGCGCTGGCTTTCTTCGTGGGTCAGAATTCCCGCGGCTGCGATCGCGCGCGCCCACGCCCGATCGAGCGCCAGTTCGTGCGGCAGAAGCCGCCGGTCGAATTGCCAGGAGCGCTCGAATTCGTAAAAAGAGGCGTCGGGGGGCCGCTCGAAACGCCCGCCCCACATTTTCTGCCCCTCGGAAGCGGTCATCTGGCGGCGGCCTTTTCGAGCGGAACGGTAATGGGCAGCGCGAAAAGGTTGATGAAGCCTTCAGCGTCTTTCGGGTTGTAGCCGGTCATGCTGAAGCTGGCAAGATTGGTGCGATAGAGCGAAAAGGGCGAGTAGCGCGATGCGGCGTTGATGTTGCCTTTGAAAAGCGAAAGCGAAACAGTGCCGGTGACGCGGCTCTGCGATTCCGCGAAAAACGCGTCCAGCGCCTCGCGCAGCGGCGTGAACCACATGCCGTAGTAAACCATCTCCGCGTAGCGCAACGAGAGCAGTTGCTGGTAATGCGCCGTTTCCCGGTCGAGGCACAGCGATTCGAGCTCGCGATGCGCGGTTACCAGCAGCGTGCCGCCCGGAGTTTCATATGCGCCTCGCGATTTGATGCCGACAAGACGATTCTCCACGATGTCCATGCGGCCTACGCCGTTCGCGGCGGCAATTTCGTTCAAACGATCGAGCAGCGCGAGCGGCGAGAGCCTCTTGCCGTCCACGGCAACCGGAGTGCCGGATTCGAACCCAATTTCCACAAGCGTTGGCTTATCGGGCGCGCTCGCCGGCGAAACGATCCACTGCCACATCGATTCTTCCGGTGCGTTCGCGGGATCTTCCAGCACGCCGCCCTCGTGGCTCAAATGCCACACATTACGGTCGCGGCTGTAAATGTTCTTGGTGGTCTGCTCGACGGGAATGTTGTGCGACTTCGCGTAGGCGATGGCCTCTTCTCGCGAATTGATGGTCCATTCGCGCCATGGCGCGATGATTTGCAATTCCGGCGCCAGAGCCTTCGCGGCCAGTTCAAAACGGACTTGATCGTTACCCTTTCCAGTGCAACCGTGCGCCAGCGCATCGGCGCCAACTTTCTTCGCGATCTCTACCTGCCGCTTGGCCAGCAGCGGCCGCGCGAAGGAAGTGCCAAGCAGATACTTGTGCTCGTACACGGCTCCGGCGCGCAGCGTGGGCCAAATGTATCCAGTGATGAATTCCTCGCGCAGGTCTTCGACGTACGCGGCGCTCGCTCCCGTAGCAAGAGCCTTCTTCCGCGCGGCCTCCAGATCCTCGCGCTGGCCCAAATCGCCGATCATGGCGATCACTTCGCATCCGCCGTAGTTTTCCTTCAGCCACGGAATGATGATGGAGGTGTCGAGCCCTCCGGAATATGCAAGCACAACTTTCTTCGGCAACTGTCTCTCCTTTAGCTGTTCAGCAAAGTGTGCAGGATCGCTTTCTGCACGTGAAGGCGATTTTCCGCCTGATCGTAAACGATCGAGCGCGGCGAGTCGATCACTTCCGGTGCCACTTCCAGCCCGCGATGCGCGGGCAAGCAATGCAAAAAGACGGCATCGGGTGCTGCCAGCGAAAAAAGCTCCTCGTTCACCTGATAGCCCGCGAAGATGCGTTCGCGCTCGGCGGCTTCGCTTTCCTGTCCCATGCTGGCCCACACGTCCGTGTAAACGGCCTGCGCGCCGGCGACGGCATCCTCGGGCGAGTGGAACAGCTCGATTTTCGCGCGCGTTTCGCGGCCCACGCGCTTCGCCTCAGCTACAACATCGTCCGCCGGCTCGTAACCCGCGGGAGTCGCCACGCGAATCTGCGCGCCCGTGCGCGCCGCAAACGTGATCAGCGAGTGGCACATATTGTTTCCATCGCCGACGTACGCGAGCTTCAGCCCGCGCAGACCGCCGAAATGCTCCTCAAGCGTCATAAAATCCGCCAGCGCCTGGCATGGATGGAAACGGTCGGAAAGCGCGTTGATCACCGGGATGTTCGCGTTCTGCGCCAGCTCGTCGAGCGTTTCCTGCGCGAAAACGCGCGCGATGATTCCTTGCACCCAGCGTTCGAGATTTTTGGCGATGTCGCGCGTGGGCTCGCGCTCGTTCAGCCGCGAAGCGGTGTGGTCCAGAAAAATCGACGAGCCGCCCAGATTCGCGATGCCGACTTCAAACGTCACGCGCGTGCGCAGCGACGGCTTTTCGAACAGCAGAATCAACACGCGCCCCGCCAGCGAGCCGCGAAACCGGTCGGGATGCCCCTTCATTTCCGCGGCAAGAGCGAATAGCGAGCGGACTTGCGCGGGATTCCACTCCATGCCAGTGAGCAGATCGCGCTTCAACTCGACGGATGTGCCGGCTGCGTTCATGTTCACCTCGCCGCAGCCAACGCCATGGGCTGCGCGGAAGTTTTCGCATGGGACGTGGTCGCGGATACCGCGCGCGCGGATTTTGCTGCACCCGCGAGCACGCGCTCGAATTTGGAGAAGAACTCGGACACATCGCTGCGGCTGATGATGAACGGCGGCAGCAAGCGCAGGATGTGCTCGTGGGTGCAATTAATCAGCAAACCGCGCCGGAGCGCGTCTTTCACCAGCGGCCCGCCTTCTATCGAAAGGTCGATTCCTACGATCAAGCCCTCGCCGCGGATTTCGCGGATGAAATCGAAACGCGCGGCAAGTTTTTGCAGGCCGGCGCGGATTTCGGCGCCGCGCTCGCGCACGTTTGCGAGCAGGTTTTTCTCTTCAACGACGGATAGAAATTCCAGAGCCGCCGCGCAGACCAGCGGGCCGCCGCCGAAAGTCGAGCCGTGCAGGCCCGGCTTGAACGCCGACGCAAATTCGTCGCTCGCCAGGAACGCGCCAAGGGGCAGACCGCTTCCCAGCGGCTTCGCGATTGTAACGATGTCCGGAAGCGCATTGAACCTCTGATACGCGAAGCGGCGGCCCGTGCGTCCAAGCCCGGCCTGGATTTCGTCGGCGATCAGCGCGGCGCCATGACGCGTCGCCAGTTCGCGGGTGCGCTGCCAGAATTCCTCGCTCACTAGGTGAATGCCGCCCTCGCCCTGAATCGGCTCGAT
>JASHPG010000185.1 GCA_030038275.1 Candidatus Acidiferrales bacterium
AAAGTTTCGATGGAGCGTGTTTCTGAATCGGCTGTGAAGCGCGTGGTGCAGCAAGCCGCGGAGCGCACTTCCGCAATCGTCGATGAAGCCCGCAAGGCCAGCGCGCTTTCCGCCGAGACGCTCGACGCCAAGATTCGCGGTGCCGTGCAGCAGGCAGTGTCGCAAGCGGCGGAACAGGCTTCGCAGCAAGCGGCGCAACAGGCCGCCACGCTCAACCTGAAGCAAACCGTCGAAGCCGCGGTGGAACGCATCATTTCCGAGCGCGAATCCAACACACCCTCGCTGCAGATTCTTTCCTCGCCGGAAGCTGCGCGGCAACATCTCGATCGATGGAAGACGGATTTGGAAGGCGCCGCGCATGGCGTCCGGCAGCAAGCCGCTGAACAGTTGCAGGCCGACTCCGTGGCCGCCAGCCAGCGGTGGAAAGAGACGTTCGACGCGGCTGTTTCGAGCGCGTCGGGTACGATCGAGCAAAGGCTCGATGAAGCTGCGCGGTCGGCCGTCGCCAAAGCCGAGCAGGCGATCGGCGAGCGCACTGCCGGCGTCCACAAGTCCATCGACGACGCAATCGCCAGCGCGCATGCCAAGATTCAATCGCTGGGCGCCGGCCTGGAGCAGGAACTCGCGCGAACCGACGCCGCCAAATCGGAACTACAGCAAACCGCGGATTCGGCAATCGAACAAACGCGCCAGCGGCTGGATGAGATCTTGGCCTCGCGGCAGGAGGAAATCGCGCGTCGCGCGGACCAGGCTGTAGCCGAACGCACGCAGCAGATTGAACCGTTCCTTCGAGAATCCACGCAGGGAGCCATTTCGGAGTTCACCGCCGAGATGGATCGCACTCTTTCCGCCAAGCGTGGCGAAGCGCAACAGACCGCCGCGGAATTGGCCTCCGCGCGCGAGCATGCGGAACGATTGCAGAGCTCGCTCCGCGAACAACTCGCGCAGGCGGCGGAGAAAGCCGCGCAAATTGAAGCTTCCGTTCGCGAGCAAAGCGCGCGCGTGGCCGAACACGCCGCGCAAATTCAGGATGCCGTGCGTGAAAAGGTGCAGGAAGCATCCGATCGGGCGATGCAGGAGTCGCTGGCCCGGTTGCGGCAGGAAGCGGAGAAATATCCGGCTCATGTGGAACAAGCTTCGCGGGCGGTCGTCTCTAAATTCGAGGAAGATCTGGAGCAAAAAAGCACCGAAGCGCAGCACCGTACCTATGAGGAATTGCTGAAGGCCTCGGATTGGTATTCCAAGAAGGCGCATACGGCGATGCAATCATCGCTCGAAAAATCGGTCGAGCAAGCATCGAGCGACTTGCGCCACCGCGCCGCGGAAGTTTCTAGCCTGGTGGCCTCCGAACTCGATCACTACGGCCGAACGTACGTGGAGCACAGCCGGGCGCAGATTGAGGAAGCGGCCAAGGAAGTTTCCGACCGCGAGCGCTCCAAGCTCGCCGAACGCGCCGAAATGGCCGGAGCTAGCTTCACGGATCGCGTCCAGCGCGTGACAGCCGACTCGCTCAGGAAATTCGAGGAAGCCTCTCGCGCCGCGCTCGAAAAAGCGCGCTCCGATATCGAGTTCAACCGCGAAGGCTCGCTCGCGCAGTTCCAGCAGAACCTCGACGAGATGATGATCAAGGGCGTCGAGCAGGCGCAGACCTATTTGCAATCGCAACTCGTCCCTCTGCTCGAAGAATGGGAAAAGCGCCGGCAGGAACAGATGGCTGCGTGGATCAGGCAAGCCGAGAAATCTTCGAACGAATCGATCGAGCAGTACAAGGCACGCCTGGAAAACGCGTCGAATTCCTGGCTGCTCGCTTCGGCCACCACGCTCGGCCAGCATTCGCAGGCGGTGCTCGATACGCTCGCGAAATCCGCCGAGAAGCGCATTCGCGATACTTGCGCGGAAGTGCTCGCCGGGATGGGCGACACCCTCAAAGAACGCCTGATGGGGATTTCCGGCAAATTCCAGGAAGACGACGAGGACTTTCCCCCGCGCGCGAAAAAATGAGTTTTCGCGCCGCAGTCTGCTCGACCGCGTTGGCCGGCCGAATTTTCGCTCCTTCGTTGCTCCCGCTATAATGGCCTCATGGCCAACCAAGCGTACGCAAGCGTGTGGTGCCGCGATTTTCCCGAGGACCAGATTCTCAACCGGCTGGACATGTTCCTGGCCACAATTCCCTTCTCCGCGGCGCGCCCCGGAATCGACCGCATCACCATCCGCGCGATCGACGCATCGGAAGCTCCCATCTTCGAGCAAGACTTTCGCGCCATGCCGCTCGAAATCGCCGGAGCGATCGACGTCATCAGGGGATACGTTCACAGCGATTGCTCGTACGAGCTGCACTGCCATTGGGACTTGGCGATATTCGATCCGAGCAGCGCGAAATTCGCGCTGGAGCCGCGGCCGATCGAGGTGCTCTGCAACGCGCCAGATTACGACAACGGACTGTGGGCCGAGAACGGCCATTTTCAGGTGTGTCTTGGTTTCGAGCACCTGTTCACGGGCCACGCCGGATTGCTCGGCTCGCAGCGCCGCGCCGGCGCGCCTGCTGCCAGCCGGGAAGAAGCGCGATTTCTAGAGGCGATGGCCTGGCCAGAAAACATCGAGCGTTATCAAGAAAAGACACGGGAGAACATCCGCGAGCTGCTCGACTGGACGCAGCGGATGGCGAAAGCAGTGCCCGCGGAGCGGCTGCGGCTTTGGTCCGAAGGCGAAGAGGATCTCGAAGCGCGGCTCGACGAAATCCTAGCGATGCGGTGATGGCCGTTCCGCGCGAATGCACGATCTGGGCGATTCGCAAGGCTGGAATTCCCTTGCCTACGGAACCTTTCGTGGAATCGGGGCAAGGGTTAGAATCGAAGCGTCCAGCACACGCATGACCGAAATCAAATCTCCAGGTACTGCGTCTAATACCCGGACATGAACGCCGTCGCGCAACCCGTCTCCAGCGCTTCCGCGAAGCCTGCCCGCATGCCTTCCGGCTGGCACGAGCTGAAAGCTCTGATTCCGTACGTTCTGCGATACAAGCGAGTCGTACTGCTCGGATTTTTCACGCTGGCGGTGATGGGCATCGTCGGCGCGCTACCGCAGTTGCTGATCGGCGCGATTATGGATTGCCTGCGCGGCTCCGCTGTTCCGCTCTCCACGCTATCGGGAACGGCGCGGCGCATGCTGCATCCCCTGTTTGCCTTCTACTCGCCTCGCAGCGGACACGCGCTTGGGCTCTACTGCGCGATCCTGGTCGGCGCGATGATCGTGAAAGGATTTTTCTCCTATTGGACGCGCTGGATTTTGATCGGCATGTCGCGCGACATCGAATTCGACCTGCGCAACGACGTGCTGGCACGACTCATCGATCTCGATCCGGAATTTTACGCGCGAAATCGAACGGGCGACTTAATGTCGCGCGCCACGAACGATTTGAACGCGGTGCGGATGGTGCTAGGGCCGGGCATCATGTACACCGCGGTGACGTTTGCGACCATGGTTTTGGCGATTTTTTTCATGGTTAAGCTTTCGCCGGAACTGACGCTGTGGGTGCTGATCCCGGTTCCGTTCGTCGCGCTGGCGGTGCGCTATTTCGGACAGATCATCCACAGGCTTTCGGAGCGGATTCAGGCGGCGCTCGGGGTGCTTTCCACCCGCGCGCAGGAAAATCTGACGGGCATCCGAGTGGTGCGCGCCTACGCACAGGAACAATCCGAAATCGAGGGTTTTGACGACGCAAACCGCGAATACGTAGGGCAAAACATCAAGCTGATCAGCAGTTGGAGCTTGTTCTTCCCCGCGCTTTCGGTGCTGATCGGATCGACGGTGGTGATCCTGCTGGCGATGGGCGGGCGCCGGGTGATCGGCGGCCAGTTGACGCTCGGCACTTTCTCCGCGTTCTACACGTTCTTGATCCAACTGACATTTCCGATGATCGCCATCGGTTACGTGACGAACATTTTTCAGCGCGGCGCGGCTTCGATGGGGCGACTCAATTACATCCTGAATGCACGACCGAAGATCCAGGACAGTTCCGCGAGCACCGCCGTTGCAGCCGGTTCCAACGGCCAACGATCGGCGAATAATGGCAATCAGGCAGCAGCCGCTGCAGCGAACTCGATTCGCGGCGAAATCGAGTTCCGACACCTGACGTTTGCCTATCCAACTGGATCACACGGTACTGGAGGCGCGGCTGTTTTGCACGACGTCAACCTTCACGTGCCGGCGGGAGCAACCCTTGCAATCGTGGGACCAACGGGCAGCGGCAAATCCACGCTGGCATCGCTGATTGGACGATTGTGGGAAGCTCCGCGCGGCACTTTGCTGATCGACGGCAAGTCCGTTGACGAGTATCCGCTCGCGCAACTGCGGCAGGCAATCGGCTACGTGCCGCAAGACACTTTTCTATTCAGCGACACGATTCGCGGGAACATCGCCTTCGGCGTCTCCGAAGCGGCCGAAGAGCACGTGTACGAAGCCGCGGAAATCGCCGGGATTTCCGGTGAGATTCAAAGCTTTCCGCACGGCTTCGACACGATGGTTGGCGAACGCGGCATCACGCTTTCCGGAGGTCAAAAGCAGCGCACGTCAATTGCACGCGCCATCCTGCGGCAGCCGCGCATTTTGATTCTGGACGATGCGCTTTCGAGCGTCGATACCGAAACGGAAGAGCGCATCCTGCGGCAATTGCGCGGCGTAATGCGCCTGCGCACGACGATCCTGATCTCACACCGTATCTCGACCGTCCGTACGGCGGACCAGATCATGGTGATGCGCGAAGGGCGCATCATCGAGCGCGGCACGCACGAGGAACTGCTGGCGCTGGGCGGCTACTACGCCGACCTGTATCAAAAACAACTATTGGAAGAGGAACTCGAGCGCGAATGAGCGATTTTCGCGAAGAAGAGAAACTCGGAAAAATCTACGACACGCGCCTGACGACGCGGTTGCTCGGATACCTGCGTCCTTACAAGTGGCTGGTGGTGCTTGTCTTTTCTCTAACGCTGGGCTGGACGGCGACGCAAATCATCCAACCGTATCTTTGGAAAGTGGCCATCGACGGCTACATCGATCCTGGTTTTTCGCAGAAGATCGCGCGGAGCGCCGCCTTGCGGGGAATCCTGCTGGTGGCGCTGGTGTATCTCGGGACGCTGCTAGCCAGCTTCGTTTTGCAATACGCGCAGGTACGCATCATGCAGGTGGTTGGACAACGGACCATGTACGACCTGCGCAAGGAAATTTTCGAGCGGCTGCAACGGCTGCCAATGAGCTTCTTCGACCGCAGCCCGATCGGGCGGCTGGTTACGCGGGCCACGACGGACGTGGACGCGCTGAACGATCTGTTCGCGTCCGGCGTGGTGGCAATGCTCAACGATTTCGTGATGCTGCTCGGCTACGTGGTCTGCCTGTTGATACTGAACTGGCGCCTAGCGCTGGCGACACTCTCGCCGATTCCCTTCATGATCGTTCTGACGTACGTATTCCGGAATCAAGTGCGGGACGCAAACCGGCGCATCCGCACAGGCGTGGCAAAGATCAACGCATTCCTGCAGGAGCATATCAGCGGAATGGCGCTGGTGCAGCTTTTCAACCGCGAGAAAATATCGCGCGAGCAGTTCGTCCAGTTGAACCGCGATTACCTGCACTCATATAAGGACGCGATTCAGGCGTACGCGTATTTCATGCCGGGCGTGGAATTCCTGAGCATGGCGGGCGTGGCGCTGCTCTACTGGATCGGTGGCGCGCGCGTGATCGGCGGGACGGTCGATATCGGCCTGCTATTTTCATTCATGGTTTACGCGCAGCAGTTCTACCGCCCGATTCAGGACTTGAGCGACAAATTCAATATTTTGCAGACGGCGATGGCGGCATCAGAACGCATCTTCACGTTGCTGGACGAGCCGGTGACGATCACGTCCCCAGCCAGCGTCCAGGAGTTGCCGGACCCGCGTGGGGGAGTCGAATTTCGCAGCGTGTGGTTCTCTTACCACGGTGGAGCGCATCCGAAGGATGACGAATGGGTGCTGCGCGACGTATCGTTTCGCGTGGAACCGGGGCAAACGCTCGCGATCGTCGGCCACACGGGCGCGGGAAAAACCACAATCATTCAGCTGCTGCTGCGCTTCTACGAAATTCAGCGCGGGCAGATTTTGTTGGATGGCGTTGATATCCGAGAAATGGATTTGCAGAATTTGCGGCGGCTTTTTGGGATCGTGCTGCAGGATCCGTTCCTCTTTACCGGTACGCTGGAATCCAACGTTAAACTCGGCACGCCGGGAATCGACCGCGAGGCGTGCGCGAGTGCGCTGCGTGAAGTTGGGCTTGGGCCATTCATCGAGTCCGCTGCCAAAGGCATCGACACGCCGGTAAACGAGCGCGGCGGCGGGCTATCGGTCGGCCAGCGGCAATTGGTGAGCTTTGCCCGCGCGCTGGCACATAATCCGAAGTTCCTGATTCTGGACGAAGCCACGTCGAGCGTCGATACGAAAACGGAGCTGCTGATTCGCGAGGCGCTTGACCGGCTGCTGACGGGGCGGACGGCCGTGGTGATCGCGCACCGGCTGAGCACGATTCAGCACGCGAATCGCATTCTGGTCTTCCACAAAGGACGCCTGCGCGAACAAGGCTCGCATCAGGAGCTTCTGGCGCTGCGTGGCATCTATCACCGCCTATATCAACTGCAATACAAGGAACAAGAGCTGGAGCTTTCGATTCCGGGGCCCGCGACGAGCGGATTTGCGCAGCCCATGCCTGCCGATGATTAGCACGCTTTCATCTCCAAAGCTGAAGCTCGCAAAAGCACTCAACCGTTTCGTAGGGCTAAGGGCCTATGCTTCCACCGAAGGGCAATCTCCATCGAGCGATATCGATAGGGCATGAGCGCGCCGACGATTCTGATTTCCGCCGGGGAAGCCTCCAGCGACATGTACGCAGCTCGGCTCGCAAAAACGATTCGGGAGCGCACCGGCGCGCGGCTTTTTGGCATGGGCGGGCCGCGCATGGCCGAAGCCGGAGTCGAGCTCATCGCCGACTACCATGACGTTGCGGTGGTTGGAATCACCGAAGTGCTGCACAGAATCCCGACGGTGGTACGCGTGCAGAACCGCCTGGCGCGCGAGGCGGCGCGGCGCAAGGCGGCTCTTGCGATTCTGGTGGATTCGCCCGGGACGCATTTGGGCGTGGCGCGACGGCTGAAAAATCGGGGGATTCCAGTGGGCTACTTCATCGGACCGCAAGTGTGGGCGTGGAGGCCGGGGCGCGTACGCGTGGTGAAGCGTCTGGTGAACCACATGGTGGTGATATTTCCGTTCGATGAGGAGATTTACCGAAACGCGAGAGTGCCGGCGAGCTATGTGGGGCATCCGCTGGCGGACGTGGTGCATGCATCGATGACGCGGGCGGAATTCGCGGCGCGGCATCGATTGGATCCGGAGCGGCCAATCATCGCACTGCTGCCGGGAAGCCGGCGCAAGGAAATCACGCAGCACTATCGGACGATTCTTGACGCGTGCGCGATCATTGCCCGGGATCACGCACAGCGAGGCACGGTGCAATTCGTTCACGCGGCAGCGCCGGGAATCGACTTGCAACCGTTTGCGGAATACGAGCGAGCGACGGGAATCGATATCCGGCACGTTGAGGGCGCGGTGTACGACGTGGTAGCGTCGGCGGATTGCGCGATTGTAGCCAGCGGAACGGCTACGGTGGAGGCCGCTCTGCTTGGGACGCCAATGGTGGTGATTTACCGAGTGGCGCCGCTGACAGCCGCCATCCTACGGCGCATGGTGCGGACGCGTGATGTCGGCATGGTCAATCTGATCGCTGGGCGGCGCGTGGCCCCGGAATTGATTCAGGATGACTTCACCGCGGACAAAGTGGCCGCTGAGGCTGGCTGGCTGCTCGACTCGCTGGAGGCGCGCACAGAGATGAAGAGGGCGCTGGCAGAGGTGAGGGGAAAACTGGGCACGGGCGGAGCCATCGAGCGCGCAGCGGAGGTTTTTTGCGGGATGCTGCCTGCAATCTGACGTTTAACAGATCGGCGAAAACTAGAAAGCTCCTCTTCTACTTGCGGAGGCTGCGGCTGGGGCGAGAGTTTCTTTGGCTACCTGACGGCAAAATGGCAATTTTGCTTGGCGCCGGCGACAATTGGGGCGCGGGCAACTGCGGGAACTTATCTGGTATCTTAGAGGCTGAGGTATTTTGCCTTGGCCCGAAAGGCATCCCCTACCTATTCCATTTGGCGAATCTGGAAAGCGGCAGCAGCTGTGGTATTTGTCTTTTTGTGTGCGCGTATCGCGCCAGCGCAGGCGACTCGCGCGTTTCCATTTCGCGCGACGAATTACAACGTGGAAGTGATCGTCTCGCCGGATCAAAAGACGATTTCGGCGCAAGCGACCGTAGATTTCGTTGCGAATCAGGTGTCGCGAACGGTGCTGGTGGAATTGCATCCCGACCTGCGCGTCGCATCGGTGAAGACGACTGATGGCCAGCAGTTGGCATTCGATCGCGATGGACAATCGCCGCTGCTGCTGAGCGTTGAGTTGCCAGGATCGAAAACACCGGGCGACAAGGTATCGCTCACGTTCGATTATGCCGGTTCGGTTTCGAGCGAGGACGACAGCCCCACGCGGGGCGTGCGCTTCGCGTCGGTCGATAAAGACTCCGCGTACCTCTTGTTGCCGGCACGCTGGTTTCCACTGACAAATTATCCCTCCAACCGCTACACCGGGACTTTCAACATCATCGTGCCCGGCAACTTCGCCGTCACAGGAACGGGCACGGCGGAAGCGCCGCAGATGCGTCCAGGAATTGGGCCGGGCACTCCGCAGCAGGCATCGTACGTTTTCCATTGCGACCGGCCGTCGCCGGCAGGATCGTTCGTCGCGGGCCAACTGCAACTTTCGCCCGTTTCGGCGCAGGGCTATCAGTTTTCCGTGTACACGCCGACCGCTTACGCGTCCACGGCTACCGATTATGGAAATACGCTGGCGATGGTGATGAACGACCTGACAGACGAATTCGGCGCGCTGAGCGGAAACGGTCCAGGAGCGCCGCACCTGACGGTGGCGCAGATGCCGGATGGGTCGCTCGACGGATATTCCGCGCCAGGGCTGCTGCTGGTAAGCGCCCGGCAGTGGAGCACGAAGCCAAATGGCGCGCTGCTGGCGCAGCTTGCCGCGGGACAGTGGTGGGGCGATAGCGTGCTGCCGGCGACATCGAATGACGTATGGCTCACGGATGGATTGTCGCGCTACGCGGCTGCGATTTATTCCGAGCAGGCGGATGGAATCTCCGGCTTGCGCCGCGAGTTGAGCGATTTCGCGATCGGCGCATTGATGTACGACGACACGGACCCGATCGGGCAGGCGCAGCATCTGGACTCGTACTCGGATCAATACATTTCCGTGGTCGAAAATAAAGGCGCGATGGTGTTCCACATGCTGCGCTCGGAAATGGGCGATGACGCGTTCACGTCGCTGCTGCACGATTTCTACGCGCAGCACGCGGGAAAGACCGCGTCGATTGACGAATTCGAGCAGATGACAGCGCAAAAACTCCCTCCAGCGAAGCCGGATCAGCCAAAAGTGAATCTGCTTGCCTTTTTCTCGCAGTGGCTGAATTCGACGGGCATTCCGGAGTTCAATCTGGAATACATTGTGTATCGGACGACCAAAGGATTCAAAGTCGTCGGCAAAATTCATCAGCCGCTGGATACGTTCCGGATGCCGGTGGACGTGCGGGTGCAAACCGAAGGAAATCCAGTGGACAAGAGCATCATGGTGGATGGGACGGCCACGGAGTTCGAGGTCGATACGTTTGGACGGCCAGTACCGGATGGAATCAGCATTGATCCAAACGATGCGTTGCTGAAATCCAGTCCCCAGCTACGCGTGCGCGCAACGGTGGCGCGCGGCGAATCGTACGCGGCGGTCGGGAAATATTACGAGGCCGTGCAGCAGTATCAGCAGGCGCTGGAGATCAAGCCGGACTATTCGCTGGCGCATTTCCGCGAGGGCGAGGCTTTCTTCTACCAGAAGAATTACCAGGCGGCGGCGAACGCGTTCCGTTCCGCGCTGGGCGGCGATTTGGATCCGAAGTGGACGGCGGTCTGGAGCCACATCTACATCGGGAAAATTTACGATTTGCTCGGGCAGCGCGAACGCGCGGTGAACGAATACAGCCTGGCGGAGCACACGCACGACGATACCGCCGGCGCTCAGGCGCAAGCCGCGACGTACATCAAGAGTCCTTACAAGAGCGACAACGTGGCGCCACCCACTTCGACAGGCTTGGCGGCAGTTCCCGCCAAGCCGGCGAGCAGCGCTCCGTCGCAAAGCAACGAGCCCGTCCTGAAGAGGCGCGCGGATAGTAATTAGAGCAGGCGCTGGATTAGATTTGGCTGTCGCGGGCCGCTATTCGGCGGACGCGCTCTTCGGCCCGATTCCGGCAAAGACCTCCTGAAAAATCGAAAGCACTTCTTGATCGTAAAGCACGAAATAGATTTTCTCGACGGTAGTGTTCCCTTCCAGGTGGCGCAACGCTTCGCGGAGCATGATTTCCGCGCACTCGTGCAACGGAAATCCGGCGATTCCCGTTCCCACCGCTGGGAAGGCGACCGTTTTCAGTCCTTGCTGCGCCGCGATCCGCAAGCTGTGCGCCGTTGAGCTGCGTAGCGTGAGCGCCGACGTGCGCCCACCGAGCTCCATGCTGGCGGCGTGAATCACGTGTCGCGCCTTTAATTTTCCGCCAGAAGTGATCGCCGCACCGCCCAGCGGGATCGCGCCGATCTCATCGCACTCCGCCTGAATTTGCGGACCGCCTTTGCGTCGGATCGCACCGGCAACTCCGCCGCCGAGCTTCAGATCGTTGTTAGCGGCGTTGACGATTGCGTCCGTGTCCATTTCGGTGAGGTCGCCTTGCAAAACTTCGATGTGGTCGCGCGCGCTCATGAAGTGTGGGCTTTCTGGATGGCTGCCGGCTCATTCGCCGGCTCACTTTCGATGCTGGGCGCCAGCACCAGCTTACGCGCAAAATTCTCGCACGTTTGGATTGTGCAGTCGCTGGTCTTCGGCGCACGGACGATTCGAAGCACGCGATTGGACGCGGAATCTGTAAAACGAAATCCGACGCACCGCTCGGGGCAGTTCGTCATCTCCGCCAGATCGGCGACGGAAATTGCCTGTGCGGTGGTGGCGAGGATTGCGTGCGGTTTCGCAAACTTATCAAAGATTGTGAATATCTCGAGCTGTAGCTCCACATCTTCGGGAGCGGCTTCGATCAGCACGTCCGCAGCGCGTGAGACATCGTCAATCGAGTGGACCGTAGCGAAATTAGCCGCGACCGCATTGCGGCCAATAACGCCGAGTTGGCCATGCGCGACGGCGGAATCCAATGCGCTGCTTATGTAGGCGCTTGCATCGGCTAGTCGCGCAGATGAGACGTCCTCAAGTATCACGCGGTATCCACCGAGCAGAGCATAAACGGCGATTGCCCTGCCCTTCGAGCCTGCTCCGACGATGCCAACGGTCGCAGCGTACGGTTCAGTCATAGCCGTGGCGCCTGTCATAGAGCGGCGATTGCCTCTTCGTCGAATCCCAAAATGATGCGCTTGCCTGCAACGATGAGAGGCCGCCGGATCAAGTTCGGTTCCTCGGCCATCATGCGGACCGCTTGTTCTCGAGTTGGAGGGTTGATTTTCATATTTTTGCGGCGGAAGAGATCGTTGCGCGAATTAAGAAATTGCCTGTAATCCCGCGTGCCAATCAGGTGGTCTAGCTCGGTGGCAGTCAAGCGCTCCTTGGAAAGGTCACGGAAAGCGAGTTGGAAACCGCGCTGCTCAACGAACTGTCGAGCTTTTCGGCACGTCGTTCACGTGGGCTTATGAAAGAACAGGGCTGTCTTGACCCGAGCGCCGTTTTTCCGCGCCACACTTCGTTTTCGCATCGCCATTATTCGCTCCAGGCCGCCGCGTGTCTATTTGACATACTTCGCGCGGCTGAAATTCGAGATCCGCGCGGCACTTCATCCAGCCCAATTTTGAGCAGGAGCCATTGCGAATTGCAAGATATGAAAGCCCCGGTAGAACTCGCGTCGGCACAGCTGAAATACGTCGAGAAAAGAGTCTAGTGCCCGCAGAATTTCGGCGGACGCTTCTCAAAGAAGGCGGCCAAGCCCTCGGCGCAATCGTCGGTTAGAAAACAGTGCGCCTGAAGCCGGTTTTCTTCATCGAGGGCTTCTTCGAGCTGCCGGTGAGCATCACCAATCATGATGCGCTTCACGTCTCGAAGAGCTAGCGGCGGGCCAGCGGCCACGGCTTGCGCGAGATCCTGGGTTTCTTGCTCAAAACGATCGTGGGGGCAAACCCGGCAGACGATGCCGATGCGGCAGGCCTCCGCCGCGGATATCTGTTCCGCAGTGTAAAACAGCTCCGACGCACGCGCCAGACCAACCAGTCTCGGCAGGAAAAATGTGGCGCCGAAATCCGGAAATAAGCCGATGCGGCTGAACGCCTGCGTAAAAATCGCCTTCTCGGAGGCGATCCGCAAGTCGCACGCCAACGCCAAACTCATTCCGCCGCCCGCTGCGGGACCATTCACCGCGGCGATCACCATTTTGGGCATGGTTGCGATGGCCAGGCAGAGCTCTTTTCCCAGCTTCAGCAACACTTCAAGATCGTGGACGGATTTGCGCGAACGCGCTTCGCGAATGTAATCGAGGTCACCTCCAGCGCAGAACCCGCGGCCCACGCCCGTAATCACAACGACCCGGACCGCTCGATCGTCGCTCACGCGAAGCAGCGCCTGCACGAGCGCTCCGCACATTGCGGGATTAAACGGATTCAATTTTTCCGGGCGGTTCAAACGCAAGGTGACAATCGCGCCGGATCGCTCCTCCAAAACGAGCGGGGTTACGGATTGTTGCGCGATGCTCATCGAAGCATCCGCTCCCTGCATTCCAATTCGGAACCCCCAGTGCCCTTAGTCTTTCAGGTTTTTTAGCAGATCGGCGAGCTTTTTGAAATATCGCTTCTTCACCGCAAGCGTAGCACCGGCATTCTGGCTGCTCGTGGACGGAAGGACGAAAACAGAAGCTCCGTACAGTTGTTCCTTTTGCAGGCCGAGCTTGCAGGCGCGCCCGGTGAACTTCTCGTAGGCTGTCTTGCCGTTGAAGGCGATAACGCGCGGGTGCAGGTCTTCCAATTTCTGGGCCAGCAGCACGCGGCCCTCGGCGAACTCCTGCCGTTCGATTTCTTCGATCCCTCGAGTGGGACGTTTAACCAGATCCGTCATTCCAATGCCGAATTCGATGATCCTGCGGTCCTCGTCGTAGCTGAGAGGTTCAGGAATAACGCCGGTTTCGTAGAGCAAGGGCCAAAATGAATTGGCGCGGCCGGCATAATAATGCCCCACGCGCGCGGAGCGGTCGCTGGGATTGATTCCCACCAGGACCATTCTCATCCCTTTTCTTAGATAATCTGGAAGAGTCCGCATGTGCAGTTAGAGTATCTGACTTGGAGCGCGAACGAACGGATCGTTGTGCAGCCCGTTGCCCAGTCGGGTACGTCCCAACCGTTAGATATGAGCGAGTCCGGTCCAAGCGGCGAGGACGCGGATTTTCTCCCACGGAGACGGATGACAAGCTGTGCTAACATCTAGCTCTCAGAGCCGAACAATGAACTCGCCAAAGCTTAATCCGACGCAGCCGACGTTCTTGCCGTCGCACGTAGTCAAGGACGACGAACCGGCCCTGGTGGGCGCGGCGAAAGCCGGTGACATCCAGGCCTTCGAGACCCTTGTCAGCCGCTACGAGCGAAAAATCTTTCGTCTAACGCAAAATATCACGCAAAATCGCGAAGACGCCGAAGATGCGATGCAGGAAGCCTTCCTGAAGGCGTACGAGCACCTGGGCGATTTCCAGGGCAATTCCCGTTTTTATACCTGGCTCGTGCGCATCGCCGTGAACCAGGCGCTGATGAAACTGCGCCGTCGCCGCAACAATATCGTTTCGCTGGATGAAGAGGTGGATACCGGCGAGGATACGATGCCGCGTGAAGTGGAGGACTGGGGCCCGTCGCCGGAAGAACGATATCAACAATCGGAACTCGGCGATATTCTCTCGAAGGTGATCGGAGAACTCGATCCGGCATTCCGAATCGTGTTCCAACTCCGGGACATCGAACAATTGTCCACGGAGGAGACGGCGGAGGCGCTGGGGCTTTCGGTTCCCGCGGTGAAATCGCGGTTGTTGCGCGCGCGGCTCAAGTTGCGCCACAATCTCAATCACTATTTTCGGCGAGGGGCGACCACGTGAAGTGCAAGGACATCGTTAAGGAACTGGCCGATTACCTGGACGAGGACCTAGACTCCTCTCTCCGGGCCTCCATCGAAGAGCATTTAGGCAAATGCAAGGACTGCCGTCTCGTAGTCGATACGACGAAGCAGACCATCCAGATCTACTGCAATTCCGAACCAGCGCCTTTGCCTGCCGAGACTCGAGTAAAACTTCACGACGCGCTAGCGAAACGCTTGCATCACCAGGTCTAGTTACTTACAGACTTCGGCCTTCCGCCGCACGAGCCTCATCGCGCCAGATCGGTACTTCCCTTCCAATTCCACGCTCGCAGGCAATTTCATAAACGCGGCCCGCCGTGACCACGTCTTCGATTGCAATTCCATTTGACTTGAAAAGCGTGATTTGATCGGGACTCGCGCGACCCGGAATTTTGCCGCTTACCACTTGAGCCAACTCGCGTACGCGAGCCCACTTTGATGCGTCATCTCCGAACGCATTGATCAGATCGCCCGATTCGCGGCGAGATTGCTCCGGAGAGTCGGCCGCTATGATGTCGGCATGGTTCACCGTATCGGCGTCGATTTCGGACTTGTGCGCCACGTTTATTCCGATGGCGTTGATGTGCGCACCTCGCTCGATCCATCGGCCTTCAACCACCGGACGGGCGGAGGTCGTGGCAGTGCAGATGACGTCCGCGCCGCGAACCGCTTTTTCCGCCGTGGCGACCGGATTGACCGCAACTCCGATCCGGGCGGACATCTCCATGGCGAATCGCTCCCGGTGCTGTGGGTCGCGGCTGTAGGCGCGCACTCGTTGCAGGTCGCGAACGCACGCAACAGCTTCGAGTTGCGTGCGCGCTTGCGAACCTGTGCCAATAATCGCGGCCGTTCGCGAATCCGGGCGAGCGAGAAATTTTGTGGCCACGCCGCTCGCCGCGCCGGTGCGAATCTGGCCAAGGTAATCCGCTTCGATCAGCGCGGCCATGTCTCCCGTTTCCGCGCTGATGAGAGGGATGATGAACCGCGCCGAGCCCTTGGCAATCGAGTAGATCTTCAGGCCGAGGTAGCCGCCCTCGGAATCCGCGGCAGCCATGTAGTTGAGGATGGTCTTGCCGGGCACATGCAATCGCTGGCGCGAATGATTCGTCGCTGAACTGGCCGCCAAACGGCGAAAGGAAATCTCAACCAAGTCGATGGCCATCGGCATGGTGAGAATTTGCCGCACATCCGCTTCCGTGAGATATAGCGCCATCGCCGCAAACCTCCTTTGAGCCGTCGTGCATCTGCGGATTACTCAGGGCCGCATTGCGCCACTTCAAGTTAACAGAACTGGCGTCAGAAGTTGATGCGGTATCGCAGGACGCGCCCTTCCGGTGTGTCCAACACCAGAAATTCCTTACGCGGGCTTACGGCGATCGGCGGCGCCGGCCTGCGGCTCTGGCCGAGTTCGGGCGTGAGGTCGGAATCAGTTTTCAGCGTCCCATCCGTATTCCACACGTGCAGCATGTGACCGTTATCATCCATCGCAAAAACGAACTGGCTCGAAGCGGCAATCTGGTCGCTCAATTTTCTTCCCGCGCCATTCGCTCCGGCCTCGATTTCCGACAGAAAGTGGCCGTCGCCGTCAAAATGCAGGATGCGATTTGCCTCGGGATCGACGAAATACAGCGACCCATCCGGCGCGCCCGCCATGGCAGCCGCGCGGATTCGTTGGTTGGGAACGTTCGCGGCCGGTTGCCACTCGCGAATCAGGCGAAAGCGCGACGTGTACGTGTAAACCCTGCGAAGCTCGGAATCGAAAACGTAGATGCGGCCATCATCGTCCACACTCACATCGAGCGAGTTTTTGGCATTAACGCGCAGCCCGCCGCGCAGCGAACGCAAGCGGATTCCACTGGGCAAATAAATCGTGACGGTGCCGCGCGCGGCATCGGTAACGTAAATCGCTCCGCCGCTGTCAATGGCGATCGATTGCGGCGCCTCCAGCGCGGGATCCTGAAACGAAAGGTGCGGCATGCCGTCTGGTCCGAACTTGTGAACGAAATGGCTGCCGTCGTCCGCTAAGTAGATGTCTCCAAGCGAGTCTGTGGCAATGCAGGTCGGGTCGTCCAATTGCCCCGGACCGCTGCCCTTCGCGCCCCATTGGCCAATGTACGTTAGCGGCGCCACGATACCGGTCTGCGCCTCCACACGAGCAGGCCCTTGCGAGCACCCTGCAAGTCCGAATGCCCCCAGAAGGAGCGCCATAGCTACAGTTCGCCCCAAGGCTGTCAACTGTCGCGCAAAACCCTGGCGTCTGAAGGCATGAGTTGCCACACGACGTCGCGATAAGTCTGGAATTTTGTCGCGAAAATTGGCGAGGAAATCGATCGGACGAGAACTAACCATGAATCCGCTTTCTCTCCACGGCTTCAAAGCCCGCTAACTTCTGGCGCCGGACGATGGTGTCGTCCAACCGGTAAACGGCCTGCGTGGCCGTTCCGTTGTTCAGGCTTTTAAACGAAAAATTCACCTCGTCAGCCGCCACTGATTTGATTTCCACGGGAAGGGTGCCACAAACGCCGCTGTCCACAAATGCCGTCTCGTACTGCTGGTGTTTTCGGCTCCACGTATAAACCCGAAGCATGGTGAAATCGCAGGGCTGGCCCTCTGGGCCGTGCGTCCCCACCATCAGGTACTGAGGCTTGGTAGCGCCTTGGCCATCCGGAACGCGATCCAGTTCGAACCACGCAACAGGATGCATGTCCGCCGAGCTCGCGTAATCGTAAAGAGCTTCCGGTAAATCGATTTGAATGAATCGACCGAGCACCCAACCGGAAGCCGTGCTGTGGTCCGGTAATTCCGCGCGCACGAGCCACCAGTCCTCTTTTCTCGCTTCCGCCGCCTTCGAAACAGGAACGTTCTGCGCAATCGCTTCCGTTACTGCTGCCGGCACGTCCATCGGCCTGCGCTCGAACAACTCCACGGGCACCAGCTTTCCGAGTTGCCGGATGCGCACAGCGCCGCGGCCAGGGCCTATGTGCAGGTTCGTGAGCACAGCCGTTTGCCCGCGCGCCTCCACTGGAAGGCCCGAGGTTTGCCGGTCCAACTGCTTCGTTTCTTCCCAAAAATCGGACGTCAGCAGATTGGATTCGCTCGTCCAGCCTACCGCGCCGCTAGGTGTTCGCACTTTCACTTGATCTTGAAAATGCTGCAGGATCTCGAGCCTCGCGCCGTAATCCAGAGTTGCGACCGGCTCTTGAATTGCCGCGACGGTGTTCCAGAGCGTCACTCTGCGGCTCGCGGCATAAGCGATTTCAACGGGTTCTTTTTTGTGCCGGTGAAGATAGAAACCCGTTCCGATCACCAACACTAGCAGCAGGCCCAGCAAAATTTTTCTCATTCAAACAACCCGCCGCCCACACGGCGGCTTTTTCCGCTTTTCCTCTCCGAATAACAAGGATTCTATACAATACCGCCCGCCGCGTTCTGCTACAATCCGGCACGCTCGTCGATTTTTCGGGTGAGTGTCGAAAGAGGAGGGCGTCGGAGTGTGGAGTTTGGAGAAATTGAAGCCGCTGGCCCTGCTGCTCTTGCGCTTGGCCATGGGGATCATTTTCATCCATTACGGCTATCCAAAACTCTTCGTGCATCCGCGAAGTAGCGCGGCGTGGTTCGCGCAGCACGGATTTCCCGGCTATTTTGCGTATCTTTCCGGTGTATTGGAGCTTTTCGGCGGGCTAATGCTGGTTGCAGGACTTTTCGCCCGCATTGCGGGATTGCTGCTGGCCATTGAGATGGCCGTGGCCCTCTGGCGGGTCCACGGGCTGCTGGCGGACCCGCTTGCGGTGCAGAATTATCAGTTTCCGCTGATGATGGGTGTAGCTGCGCTGGCGGTTGCCGCGGCAGGCGCGGGCGCGCTCTCGTTCGATCGAGTGCTGTTCCGCGAGTCGCGTGCTTCCGCGAAGCCCAGCAAGGTCGCTCGATAAAAATTCTCTAACTTCGATACTTCTCCCTTAGAAAATCGTTTTTGAAATTGACGTAATGCTCCGCGGAAGTTCCTATGCGCTTGCGCTCTTCTTCGGTAACTGCGCGACGAACTTTCCATGGCGCGCCCATCACCATACTGCCCGGCGGAATCTCGGTGCGCTCGGTGATCAACGTTCCAGCGCCGATGATGCTGCCAGACCCAATCTTGCAGCCATTCAGCAAAATGCTGCCCATGCCGATCAGGCAATCGGATTCGACGGTGCAGCCGTGCAGAACCGCGCGGTGCCCAACGGTCACGTTCGCCCCTATCGTCAACGCATATTGGCCGCTTTCGATATGGCAAACGCAGCCGTCCTGAATGCTGGTGCGCGCGCCGATACGAATCGCATTGTAATCTCCACGTAGGACAGCGCACGGCCAGATGCTCGCGTCGTCTCCAATTGTGACGTCTCCGATCAGTACCGCTTGCGGATCGACGTATGCACTCGGGGCGATCTGCGGCGTATGGCCGCGGAAAATCCGAATCATCGAATGCCCTCCTCGCGGCCCAAATGCGCGAAACAGGGCGGAAACCAGATATTTGGAATTCTGAGCCGCCGCATTTGAATCGCAAATATTACGAGCAACCAACTGAAAATTCTAGCCTTACCCTAACAAGGACCTCATTGGAAACATCTATGTCGCGCATCCAAACGTTGCATTTTTCTCGGCGAAAGATTGCCGCTACTCTCCGCTCGCGGGATTCCATATCTCTAAGGAGAGTATAAATGGCCGAGAAGACTACCGGTGAGATGAAGGCAACGCTCGGTTTAACGGGGTTGACGATGAATGCCATGGCGTTGATCGCGCCGGGCGCCTTCCTTTGGCTCACCTTTGCCCCGCAGGCGACTGAGGGCGCCACATCACCATCGATGTGGGCGGGCATCCTCTTCGCTCTGCTTCTGTGTCTTGCCACCGCAGTCTGTTATGCGGAAATGTCGAAGCTCTATCCCGGAACTGGAAGTTCCTATTACTTTGCCGAACAAGCGTTTTTGAATCACGACAAAGCGTGGAGATATGCGCGCTTGATGAAATTCGTCGTTGGCTGGGGCTCGCATCTTTATTACTGGATCTATCCGGGAGTGATGGTCGCTGTCACCGGAGTTTTCTGCGGATATATCGTCGGGACGCTCTGGCCGAACTTTATGAGCGCTACGAATCCGGGCCCGATGTTCATGATGTTGGTGGCGATCCTGTTCTCTTTTGGTGTGGCGTATATCGCCCATCGCGGCGTGACGGGGTCCACTGCAGCAAGCGTCGCGATCAACGTGATTCAAATCTCGGCGCTATTAGTATTCGCCGTGATGGCGATTAGTTATCGCGTCAGTCACGCACCCGGCAGCACCGGGCGGTGGTGGGATGCCACGACCGGCGCTTCGTATGATTATGTGCCCGCGACGACGACTCAAAACGTGGATGGTACGACGACGCAAGTGATCGTTCGCGACGCCAATCAGGTACCGAAGCCCGAGATCGATGCCGCTGGCCGTCCAGTGTCGTACAAGGTGAGCTACCCATTGAAAGACTCGAGCGGAAACTTCTTGACCCATCCGAACGCTAAATCAGTGGTTGGCATTCACAATCTCAACTGGATGTTCGTGCAAGCTACGGTAGCCATTCTGATCCTGGTCGGATTTGAGTCGGTCACGGCCATGGGCGGCGAAGCCAGAAACGCCAAACGCGACGTGCCAATCGCCGTGATCACGTCGCTGGTGGTGCAAGGAGCCTTCTGTTACCTGGTGGAGTATTTCGCCGCAAACTACTTCTTAAGTAGCGGCTATACCATGCAAAACGCAACTGCGTCGTCCGCACCCATCGGCGACATGATGGTGATGGTGGGCGACGCGCTCTTCCATGGTCATGGTCGGGCTTTTATGTTGTGCGAGGCACTAACGGTATTCCTCGCTTTGGTGGGGACGACGCTCTCCTGCATGAATACGGGAGCACGCGTCACGTACGCTATGGGCAAAGATCAGGAAGTGCCGGAACATTTCGGTCTGCTTCACGAAAAAAACCTCAGTCCGCACCGAGCCATTTGGACCTTGGCAGTGATCTCGGCTGTCACCGGCTGCATCGCGCTTCTGGTCCTCTTTGGCGACGGCGGCGCGTTGAGCAACGCAACCATCGCCGCACTTCCGCATGGGTTCTGGTCCAGCTTTGGGTACATGTCGCACGATACGATGGTGAAGTTGCCCAATACACTCCTTACAGTCACGCTGGCCTCGAATTTCGGGACGTTCCTGTTGTACATGCTCAGCTGCATAACCTGCATTTTCTGCTACCACGGGCAACCGAATTTCAGCTTGGTCAAACACTTGTTCGTTCCCCTCTTCGGTATAGCCGCGAACCTGGTCTGCATGGCGGCGTATATCGTGCTGCCATTCATGGGTTATGGGACGAAGATGGAGCCGTTCCTCGCCCTGGGAATCGCGGCGGTATGGGGAATCTACGGAGGCATCTACTTCGTCCTGAACAGCAAGAAACAGGGCCGAACCACGATGGTCTCCGTCCGGAGCGCGACGTAAGGCTTAGCGCATCGGTAGTTCAGGGGCGGACGCTGCAAAGCGTCCGCCTTGTTGCCGTTGTGCTCGATTCAAATCCTGTATGAGAGCCATCCAAACCTTGCATCACCGACTCCCGCAGGCAGACTGATAATTGGACAGTGTGGGCTGGTATCGCGGTCGCTAAGAAACACAAGCAAATGAGCTACGCGGCCGACAATCGAGGACGTTTCCCCTTAGCAGAAGGCGGCTGCTAATGGCTAGCTGGCCGGGAGCGCGGGCGTTCGGAACCATGGCAGCACCGGCGACGCAGCGATATACATCCTCCGCATTCGGCATGGACGTCGAATTCGCTCAACTCTCAGACCTTGGGCGCGTGCGCCAGGGCAACGAGGATTACCTCGGCCACGTGCGTCCGGCGAGCCCTGAAGAGGCGCAGTCGCGCGGCTGGCTATTTGTGGTGGCAGACGGAGTCGGCGGGAATGACGACGGCGAGGTAGCCTCGCAAACCGCAGTTGAAACGGTGGTTGTCGGGTTCCGCGAAGCCGTGCGCGGCGAACCCCACTCTTCGCTGCTGCCTGCGCTGATCCGCAAAGCAAATACGCGCGTTCTCGATGTGGCGCATGAGACCACCCCCGGCGGCTCGAACATGGCGACAACAATCGTGGCCTGCGCGCTGCGGCACGATCGCGTAGTCGTTGCGCACGTCGGCGATTCGCGCTGCTATTTGATCCGTCAAGGCGAAGCGCGCATTTTGACCCGCGATCACACCTACGCCGCCGAACAAGTCCGCATGGGAATCCTCTCGCCGAAAGAAGCGGCTGAATCCGACTCGCGCCACGTGTTGAGCCGCTCGCTAGGCGGGGGCCTTACCGTGAACGTGGAAGTGACTGAGCACCAGGTTTTCGTCGGCGACGTTCTGGTTCTGTGTACCGACGGATTGCACGGCTCCATCGCGCCTTCGGAAATTGGTGCGGTCGCCGGACGCGCCGAGAATCTGGATGCCGCCGCGCGTCGCCTGGCCGATATTGCCAACACCCGCGACGGTGGCGATAATATCAGCCTGCAGATCGTGCGCGTGAAAAGCGTGGAGCGTGTGGGCATGTATCGCGGACGGCCATACCGGCTGCCATAGGCGACTGTGCTCCAGGTTTCGCAAGCAGCGCACGCTGATGAGGCTTCCCCGGTCCGACCCGGCGACCAACTCGACCATTACCGCATCGACGCTGTGGCCGCCCGCAGCGGCATGGCCTCTATTTTCCGCGGTACAGACCTGCGCACCGGAAAACAGGTCGCCATAAAAGTTCCCCACCCGGAAATGGAGAGCGATCCGGTCCTCTTCGACCGTTTTAAGCGCGAACAGGATATCGGCGCGTCTCTCGATCATCCCGGTGTAATGAAGGTCTTCAAAGACGACGACCGCAGCCAGCTTTACATGGTGATGGAATGGGTCGATGGCCGTCTGCTTCGCCAAATTCTCAACGACGAAAAGAAGCTCCCGCCCGAGCGCGCCATCAAAATCGCCATCGGCATATGCGGCGCTCTCGATTACATCCACACGCACGGCGTCGTCCACCGCGACCTAAAGCCGGAGAACATCATGGTGGATGGCGATGACAACATTAAGCTGATTGATTTCGGCATCGCCGCGCAGGCCGGCGCGCGTCGGCTCACGTTCGCGAAACTCTCGAACGTGATGGGAACACCCGAGTATATTTCGCCGGAGCAGGTGAAAGGTAAGCGCGGCGACGCCCGCACCGACATCTACGCGCTCGGCGTGATGCTCTACGAAATGCTCACCGGCAAGGAGCCGTTTCAGGGCCCAAATCCGTTCGCCATCATGAACGACCGCCTGCTCAATAACCCTATCCCGCCGCGTGAAATCGATCCTTCGATTTCGCCCCAGCTTCAGGAAATCATCTACCGTGCTATCGAGCGCGATCCCAAAAATCGCTACGCCACGGCCCGCGAATTTGCGTGGGATCTGCAGCATCAGGACCAGGTCGGCGCGGCCGATCGCGCGGAGCTGCGCGACTGGAAAAAACGGCGAACGCCGTGGATTCGGCGCGTGCTCTTCTACATCATGCTAATCCTGATTCCGGTGGTGATTTTCGGTTTGATGTTCTTCTTTGCCCGCCGATAGTTGAGCTTTTTCTCGACCCGCTAAAAGCTGAGTCCGCCCCGTTCACGCTCCATCGCCGCCTTATTCCGCATAAACAATCCATAACAATTTTTTTTTGATTGGTTGGATTGAATCGTTGAGTTGGACCAGCGGCGAACTCACCTGTACGGTGCTTTCAGAGAATTCAGGCGCACCAATGCCGCGATCCCACGAACTGGCGAACGACCGTGAGCGCGGGTAGGGAGGGAGAGGACATCCACATGACGAGCGAGAAGTGTATTCACAGGTTAGCGGCGGCATTGCTAGCTTTCGGCATCGCTGCGTTTTTCGCGGCTGGACTGCCAGCGCGAGCGCAAGATGCGGCGGGCGCACCTGCAACAACGGCCCAGCAGGGACAACCGACGCCTTCGAGTTCGCCGCAGGCGCCGACTCCAACGGCGGCTGCGGCAACTCCGATGCCGCTGTCGATGCCTTCAATGTCAGGGCCGCTATCGACCGCCGTTCCCCACGAGTTCGACGGAGGTCCGTTTGGCAAGCTGGACATCACCGGCATTTTGAGCGGCTGGGGCTCAACCGAGGGGGATCATGTTGCTGGAAACGAGTCCACGATTTGGGACATCAGCAACGCCCAAGTTTTCGTACAGAAGACTAGCGGATGGTGGCAGTTCTACCTCCAAGCTGGCGCATACAATCTGCCCGACTTGGGGGCGGGATATCTCTCGACTCCGGACACGATCAAGGACTTGTACGGCGCATTCCCTCAGGGTTATTTCAAGCTCGTCAAAGGCAACTTCTCCGCGGAGATCGGCGCTTTGCCCACGCTGATCGGCGCCGAATATACGTTCAGCTTCGAGAACATGAACATCGAACGTGGGCTTCTGTGGAACCAGGAAAACGCGGTGAACCGGGGCATCCAGCTTAACTACTCCTACAAAAAGTGGAGCACCTCAGTTAGCTGGAATGATGGCTTTTACTCGGATCGTTACACGTGGGTTTCGGGTTCTCTGGCCTATGCGTTCAATGCCTCGAACACGCTGTCGTTCGTCGCCGGCGGAAATGCTGGCCAATACGACAAAAGTACGGCCGCCACTCCGCTCTATCTCAATAACGAGCAGATCTACAACGTGATTTACACGTACAGTCACGGACCTTGGGTGATTACTCCGTATTTCCAGTACACCAACGTGCCCACGATTCCGAAGGTCGGGATCCCGGTGGGCGTTGCTACGGCCGGCGGCGCGGTTTTGGCCACCTATAACTTCAAGCACGGAATATCGGTGGCGGTACGGCCCGAATACATCACAACGAGCGGCAGCGTTGCCGGCGGAGCCGCCAACCTTCTTTACGGCCCCGGCAGCGACGCATTCGCATTCACCGTCACTCCGACCTACACGAAGGGAGGCTTCTTCGCCCGAGGGGAACTTTCCGTCGTACACGCCGGCAATGTGACTCCGGGTGACGCGTTTGGCCCCCTTGGTACGGATGCGAATCAGCCGCGCGGCGCCGTTGAGATGGGATTTATGTTCTGAGGCACCAGCACAGCGCGACAGGCGACCGCTCGGCTTCAAATAAGCCGCGCGGTCGCTTTACTTTTGACAAGAGCAAAGGGGAGCACATCCCGAGCCTGCATCAGGGCAAGCGTCGGTCACACAAAGCCAGCTTCAAACCAGGTCAACGCTTTTGAATCGCAACCTCGCCGTCCTGCTCCTGCACGATTTCAACGGTCGCCGTTTTCCCGGCGGGCTTATCTTCCTTGGCGTACGTTCCCAACGGCTGCGGGTGCGCCGACAACGATGCTTGGCCTTCGGCAATCGCAGAGTCGTAGGAGACGAACGTCGAGGGGATATAGTCCGACGCGCTGCCCGAGGCGCTTCGCACCGCGAATCGTGTCGACGGAATGTGCGGCAGCACCCTGGATCCGCCGCCCAGACCGCCTCCGCCTGCCCCTCCGCCTCCACCCTCACTGTATACGCTCGGTGACATGCTAAAGTGAGCGGTGTTGCCGCCCCCCGCCTGTGCGGCGACCGCAAAACCGAGTACCAGAACCATCGCCCCAACAACCTTCATCATGCCTCCCCCTTGGCGAGCGTCGTTCCAACCCGACAACTTGGCCGCAATCGACATGCCAGAGAGAAGCATCACCAAGGGCCAGAAATGGAGGGTTACAGCATGGTTCGAAACCCGGTAGAAGCCATTTTGCAGCCCCTTGCGGAAGGACCGTTCGCATGGATGGGTAACGCTGTGGCTCTCAGCTCAGAGGCTCAGTACCAGAACTTACACAACCGCTAGCGTGCTCGGATGCTACGAAGGCTCTGCAGTTCAGGCAAGGGTACTCTGGTGGATTAGGAGTATTTCCATGCCGCGTACGCAGCGCCCTTCAGCGGGCATTCCTCGTCGAGCACTACGTGAACGGGCACGTCCTTCAGCTCGAATCCACCGGCGTTCGATCGGCGCTGCATCGCCGCGGCGAACCTGCCCTCTTTAATCTTCACCAGGATTTTCACCGCGATCCCGCCCGCCACGTAGATTCCGCCGCGCGCCACGGCCCGCAGCGCCAAGTTACCTGCCTCAGCTCCGTAAATTTCGATCCAGAGATTTACGGCCGCAACACACACTGGGCATGTGCCGGCGAGAGCAAGCTGAGTGATTTCCGCCGCCGGATCGATCTCCTGGCCATCAAAGCCCGGATGCTCGACGGAGGGATCGAGAAACTCATGAACCCTCTGAAATCCGCGGCCCGAGAGAATCAGTTCCTGGAATACAAACTCGTTTTTCGTCTTCAGGAACTTCCACAGATCCGCCTGCTGATCGGTATTGGGAGCAAAATCCGCGTGGCCCGCTTCCGAAGGCATGGCTACGTACTGCACGCCGTCCCAGTAGAGGATCGATTCACCCAGTCCGGTGCCTGCGGCGATCACTGCGCGGGTGGCATTCCCTACCGGCAAGCCAGTCGTGATCGTCTCCATGTCGCCGGGTCCCAAAACGCTCACTCCGTAAGCCGTTGCTTGCAAGTCGTTCAGCAGGCGAACGCGAGGCAGCCCCAAAAATTTGGCCATTTCCGCGCCGTCCACCGTCCAGGGAAGGTTGGAAGCCTGCACGCGATTTTGCAAAATTGGGCCCGCGATACCAAACCCTGCGGCGCTGATCGTCGCGCCGGTCTCGCGGAGGAAATCCTGCGCGATTTCGTGCAGGCCAGCATGTTCGTGGCTCGCGTAACGCTTGTGCGCCACGCGAACCATCACGCCATCCTGCACGTTGAATAATCCGAGGTTGGACTTCGTCCCGCCGATGTCACCCGCAAGAATCATGGCATTTCTCCGCAAGGATTATGCAAGACTGCGCGGGAATTGCCAGAGCGGGATGAGATGTTTTTTGGGTCACGGCAGCGGCCGCCAATGCCGCCCTTCCGTTTCAGGCAGATCGAATGCCGCCTCTGGACCTTCACTGCCAGCTGGATAATTGGGAAATGCGGGCGGAGGCGAATTCTTCCACGCGTCGAGAATTGGATCGACCAGCGCCCAGGCCGCCTCAACGCTGTCGGCCCGGTCAAAGAGCGTCGCATCGCCGCGGATGCAATCGTTGATCAGCGTTGCGTACGCCTCGCGCGATCCCGCGCCAAACGCGCGCCGGTAATGAAAATCCATCGTGACCGGGCTGATATGCAGTTTCGAACCCGGAGTTTTCGCTCCGAACGATAGCGAAATGCCCTCCTGCGGTTGGATGTTGAGCACCAACGAGTTCGGCTCAACTGATTCTCCTTGAAACAC
Organism: Candidatus Acidiferrales bacterium; assembly: GCA_030038275.1. Lineage (GTDB taxonomy): Bacteria > Acidobacteriota > Terriglobia > Acidiferrales > UBA7541 > Palsa-295. Next base: position 26,672 of record JASHPG010000185.1, read on the forward strand.
CATGTGCGGCGCGCTTTTGAAGGTGATGGCGATTTCCGCCGCCGGCCGGGCCAGGCGTTTTCCAGTCCGCAAATAGAAAGGCACACCGCTCCAGCGCCAATTGTCGATCTGAAGCTTCAAAGCAACAAACGTTTCCGTGGACGAGTTGCGGTTCACTCCCGGTTCCTGGCGGTATCCGGAGACGTTCTCGCCGTTCACGCAGCCTGGACCATACTGCCCGCGCACCACGTGCTTATGCACCGAGTCGCTATCGAGTGGACGAATCGATTGCAGCACTTTGATCTTTTCGTTCCGCACTGCCGTCGCATCGAAATTCGCCGGCGTTTCCATTGCTACGAGCGACGTAAGCTGCAGCACGTGGCTCTGCACCATGTCCCGCAGTGCGCCGGCTGATTCGTAAAACGCAGCGCGCCGCTCCACGCCTAGCGATTCCGCAGCCGTGATCTGCACGCTATCGATGTAATTCCGGTTCCACAGCGGCTCGAAGATGCCATTGCCGAAGCGGAAAACCAGCAAATTCTGAACTGTCTCCTTGCCAAGGTAATGATCGATGCGGAAAACCTGCGATTCGTCAAATACGCTCAGCAATTGTGCGTTAAGGGCTCGCGCCGAAGCGCCATTACGTCCGAAAGGCTTCTCAACAATGATCCGCACCCACGACTTCTCGCTTTTGGGCTTCGCCAAGCCACCCTGCCCGAGTCGTTCCACGATCCGCGGATACACCGCCGGTGGCGTCGCCAGGTAGAACAGCCGGTTGCCGCCTAATTCCGCCTCGCGATCGAGATCCTCTAGCCGCTTGGCCAATCGCTTATACGACTCCGCGTCATCGTAATTTCCCGTGAAGTACCGCAAATGCTGCAAAAACTCCCCGTGCGTTCCATCTGCGTTGCCGCTCGGCGAGTTATCCGGCAGAAACTCCGTGGCCTGCTTCTGGAATGCTTCGTCGCTCATCTCCGTTCGCGCGAACCCGAGCAGACGGAAGCGCGGCGCCAGACAGCTATGCACCGCAAGGTCGTAGAGCGCCGGCAGCAGCTTCCTTTTTGCTAGATCGCCTGACGCGCCAAACATCACAATCGCGCATGGCTCGCTCGGCGCCTCGCAAAAATAATTATCGGGATAGACCGCTTCGTGGGCGATCACTGCGCGACTGCTCATGGAGATCTCCTTCGGCGCCAAGTCGAAAACTTAGGCGGGCTCGAAACGATAGGGCTTGTGAGAACGGGCTGCCCTGCCACACCCGATATGGATGCGGATAGGACCTCAGCCGCTTCAATATAGGTGAATTCAACAGGCCGCCTGAAATGCGGGCAGACTAGGATAAAAGGTAGTAGCGGATCAAATTTCCGTCCGGCTTGCGCTCGCCGATACCCACGAAAACATGGCGCGTCAGCCAGTCGTGTTTACCTGCCTCCACCTCAAACGACGGGCACGCGCGCAGGTAATATTCCGACGGGCTCACCGCCGGTCCTCCCGCGAAAATCATCTCCCGCAGGCGCTGCATCGTATCCGGCTTGTAGCCCCACAGATAGCCGCGATTTTGCAGTAGGATCAGCGTGCCGTCATCTTCTTCAAGCATGTATCGCGCATCGAACTGCACCGTATTATCCGGGCGGAACAGCGCGTAATCGCCGCCGCTATTCGGCACCACTTTGCCTCGCAATCGCAGCCCTGAAAATTCGCCTCGATCCACGTAAACCGCTCCTCGCGCCGCGCCACTAGGCATGTTCGGAATCGTTTGCACGCGCTCGAACCAGATGCGCACCTCGAATGCGAAATTCAGCTTCGGTGACTCCAGTGTGGACGCTGGAAATTCAAGCGGGGCTGTCTCGTTCATCGAATTCTCACTTTCGGCTAGGAGCGGCGCTCAGTAGTCTCAACTTCTGGCTTCGCGAAGGCTGCCATGTCACAGTTTCGCCGTGATGATGGCGGCGCACTCCATCCCTGTCAAGCCTCTTGCGCTTCTCGGAAGGAAACGACTAATGCTAATATGCGCGCGCTGCAATTCTCAATCTGGGACCACATATGAGCATCCTGATCACGGGCGCTTCGGGCAACTTCGGCAGTCAGCTCGCGGACCTGCTAACGCGGAAAGTTTCCGCGTCCGAACTGATTCTTGTGACGCGCAAACCGCCCGCACTCGCCGCATTTGCGGCGCGCGGTGCGCAGGTCCGCCTCGGCGACTTCGATAAGCCGGAAACCCTCGCCCACGCATTCGCGGGCGCTGAAAAAATGCTTCTGATCAGCACGCTCGCTGTTGGTCCGCGCCGGCAGCGCCAGCATCGCGCCGCAATCGAAGCAGCGCTCGCGGCCGGCGTGAAGCACATTGCCTATACGTCGAGTGTCGGCATCCATCCGCGCAATCCATCGCTCGCCGAGGCCGACCACATGTTCACCGAAGAATTGCTGCGGCGCAGCAGCGTGGCCTTCACGATTCTCCGCGACAGCCAGTACGCCGAAGTCCTCGCCACCATGCTGGCGCCCATGGCTTTGCAAACGGGCAAATGGGTGATGAGCGCCGGCGAAGGCCGCATGGCGTTCGTCGCCAAGCAGGATTGCATAGCGTCGGCTGCCGCGGTGCTGACCACCCCCGGCCACGAAGGCGCCATCTACGAAATTACCGGACCAGAGCTGATCTCGTTCCGCGAAGCGGCTGCTCTCACCGCCGAGATCGGCGGCCGGCCCGTCGAATACGTTTCCGTCAGCCACGAAGAAAAACTCGCATTTTTCGACGCCGCTGGCATCCCGCGCGAATACGTCGAAGGAGAAACCAACTCGGACGGCACAGGCATATGGGGCAGCGAAGAAATGGTTTCCTACGAACGCGCCATCCGTCAGGGTTATTTCTCGATCTGTTCGCGCCACGTCGAAATGCTCACCGGCCGTCCCGCGCGCTCCTTACGCGAAGTTTTCCTCGCCAATCTGGACGCGCTCAACTCCGTCGAAAGCAACCGGTGATACAATCCGTTCGGGCCGATCGCTTTTCACGATGCGCCCGCGGAGGATGGTAGATGAAAATCGCAATCATCGGCGCCAGCGGGTTCATCGGATCGAAAATCCTGGATGAATCTCTTCGGCGTGGGCACCAGATTACGGGCATCGTGCGTAATCCCGGACGCCTCCCGCAGAATCCCAAGCTCACTCCTGTCGGCTTGGATCTGAAGCAGACCGATCAACTCGCCCGCGCGCTGGCTAGCCACGACGCGATCGTCAGCGCGTGGAACGCCGCAAAGGATGGCTCCGGGCCGGTGCTCTATGACCGCTTCGTCGAAGGTAATCGCTCCATCATCGACGCGGTGAAAAAGTCCGGCGTGAAGCGGCTGCTGGTCGTCGGCGGAGCCGCCAGCCTGAAAACGCCTGAGGGCGCTGAGTTCATCGATTCGCCCCAATTCCCTGCGTCGTTCGAGGCGTTTAAGCCCGCGATGCGGGGAGTGCGTGAGTACTACCACATGCTTAAAAAAGAGCCGGAACTCGACTGGGCGTATTTCTCTCCCGCAATCGTTATTCAGCCTGGTGAAAGGACCGGCAAATTCCGGTTAGGCGGCGAACGCATCGTTGCGGACACGAGCGGCGCGAGCAAGATTTCCGTGGAGGATTACGCCGTGGCCGCCGTGGACGAATTGGAGCATCCGAAGCATCATCGTGAGCGATTCACCATCGGCTACTAAGCACCCGCTTTCGCCGCTGATTCAAACCAATTCGCTGGGTGATTTAGCCAAAGGAGATAGCATGCCCGCCCCGGAACCGCTTAGCCTCGCGGACCGCATCGCCATCAACGATTTGCTCGCTCGCTACGCGTGGGCCCTCGACACCGGTGACGTGGATGCCTTCGTCGCCTGCTTCACGCCCACCGCCGTCGTCGTCGAAGAAGTCTTCGAAGAGCCCGACCGCTGGGAAGGTGCCGCTGGCATCCGCGCTCTCGCCGAACACTTTCGCACCGTGCCGAATTTCCCCGGCCGCCAGCATCACGTTTCGCAGACGATCGTCGAAGGCCATAGCGAACGTTGCTCGTCGCGCTCCTTCGTTTTCGTCACGGAATGCCGCGGCGAGCCGCCCTACGTCATTCGCTTCGCCGGATATTACGACGATCGGCTCGTGAAATCCGCCGACCGCTGGTTTTTCGAGCAGCGCATCATCCGCCTGTGGGACGGCGAAGTCCTCTCGCGCTTCCCCGGACATTCCGGCAAGCGCGTGGCCCGCAAGCGCCCGCCCGAACTCGCCGTTAAGAAGCCTTAGGATTTCTACCGCGACCACTGCGATCAAACGGGAGTACAATCCCGCCCGTTGGTGTGCGTCCGTGCGTAAGGGTGCTGCCCTGTCCACGGCCGCAGCTCCACGGGTGCCGCGTCTTTTTCCGAAGGAGCCTTTATGAGCATCGCTAAGACATTCTCCGCAATCGCCGCCGTCCTAACCTTTGCTTGCGCGCCTGCAATATTCGCGCAAAGCTCCGCGCCCGTTCGCACGCAATCCGGCCTCGTCCAAGGCACCATCGTTAACGGCGTCCGCGTATTCAAAGGCATCCCCTTCGCCGCGCCGCCGCTCGGCAACCTGCGTTGGGCGCCGCCGCAAGCGGCGAAATCCTGGAAAGGCGTGCTCCACGCTGTCAAATACGCAGACGCGTGCATGCAGATTCCCGTCGTCGAACGTGACCTCGGGCTTGCTCCAGTCACGCCCAATGAGGATTGCCTATACCTCAATGTCTGGACGCCAGCAAAATCTTCCAGTGCGCGTCTGCCCGTGATGGTCTGGATTTACGGCGGCGGCTTCACCATCGGCGCCACATCCATGCCGCAGTACGACGGCGAAAACCTCGCTCACAAAGGTGTCGTGTACGTCAGCATCGCCTATCGCCTCGGCCCGCTCGGCTTCCTCGCCACCCCCGAACTCAGCAAGGAACAGGGCGGCCATTCCGGCAATTACGGCCTGCTCGACCAGATCGCCGGCCTCGGATGGGTGAAGCGCAATATCGCCGCGTTTGGCGGCAATCCCAACAAAGTAACCATCTTCGGCGAATCCGCCGGAGGCATTTCCGTCAGCATGTTGTGCGCCTCGCCGCTCGCAAAGGGGCTGTTTGAAGGAGTAATCTCCGAAAGCGGCGGCTCGTTCGGCCCCGCGCAAGAAGATCACGCCACTGGCACGGACGTTCCTACGCTAGCCGAACAGGAACAGGCTGGCGTCGCGTTCCTCAAGAAGCTCGGCGTCTCCTCGATCGCTGACGCGCGAAAAATGTCCGCTGCAGACATCTACAAGCACGCCGGTCCGGCTATGGGCGGAGCCGCGCGCTGGTGGCCGAATTTCGATGGCTACGTCTTGCTCGGCGATCAGTACAAGCTCTACGAAGAGGGAAAATACAACGATACGCCCATCTTGATCGGCACCAATGCTGACGAAGGCGCGCTCTTCGTCGGTAGCACCGACATGCAGAAGTACAAAGCCAGTGTCGAAAATGGCTACGGCGAATTCGCGCGCAATATCCTAGCCGCGTATCCCGACAATTCCCAGCAGCAGGCGCTCCGTTCAGCCCGCGATCTCGCTCGCGATGTCACCTTCGCATGGAGCACCTGGAGCTGGGCCAAGCTGCAATCCAGCACCGGGAAAGGCAAAGTTTTCCTCTACTATTTCAATCACCGCCCGAATTATCCCGATCTTCCGCGCTTCAAGAATTGGGGCCCTGCCCACGGCAGCGAAATTTCCTTCGTTTTCGGCAATTTCACCAAAGGCATGCCAGCCACGCCAGAAGACAAGAAAGTCTCAGCGCAACTGATTACCTACTGGACCAATTTCGCCAAGTATGGAACCCCCAACGGCAAAGGTCTTCCCGATTGGCCCGCCTTCACAAACGGCAATCAACAAGCGATGGAGCTCGACACGCCATCGAAAGCAATTCCGATGCCCAATCTCGACAAGCTCAAAGTTCTCGACGGCTACTTCGCCTGGCGCCGCAAACAAGAAGCCGAGCAATCGCGCTCTGGGAATTAAGGTTTAAACGTAGCGCCGCGGGCCTCAGCGCGGCGTCGATCCACGCGCGAAACTGTTCACAATCGTCGTGCGTAAAAATCCTTTTTGCCTTTTGCCGATGCTAGCTCTCTACTCGCTCACCGAAACTGCATCGTCGCCTTATCCAACTCAGTCTTCACGTCCTCCGGAATTTTCACGTCCAGCGCCGCGACCGTCGCATCTAGCTGTTCCGGACGGCTCGCGCCCACGATCGGGCTCGTAATCGCCGGATTCGCCAGCACCCAAGCGACTGCCAGCGTCGCGAGCGGAATCCCCGCGCCATCTGCGATTTTCTTCAATTGATCGACGCCGTCAAAAATGTGATCGATCCAGTATCGCCCACGGTATAGTTCGCCAATCCGGCCAGGAAACGCGAACCGCGACGTCGCCATATCCGTCGGCACCTTGTTGCGGTCGTATCTCCCAGTCAGCATCCCACCCGCGATCGGGTTGTACGAAATCACCCCCAACCCTTCTTCGGTGCACAGCGGCAGCATCTCGCGCTCGATCTCGCGATAAAGCAGGTTGTACCGCGGCTGAACGCACACAAACCTCGCGAACCCGTGCACGTCGCTACGTCCCAGCGACCGCGCCACCTGATACGCCGGATAATTCGAACAGCCGATGTAGCGCGCCTTTCCCGACCGCACCACCTCGTCGAGCGCGCCAAGCGTCTCATCCAGCGTCACGTTCGGATCGAAACCGTGCAGTTGATACAGGTCGATGTAATCCGTTTGCAGACGCTTCAGTGACGCGTCAATCGCGTCGAAAATGTGCCGCCGGTTATTTCCGGCATGAAACGGCTGCGGACCCGTCGCGCCGAAGCACTTCGTCGCTATCACGAAATCGTGCCGCTTTCCGCGCATCCATTTCCCGATAATCTCTTCCGTGCGGCCCGCGCGTTCTAATCCCCCGCCCAGCGGATACACATCCGACGAGTCCATAAACGTGATCCCCGCGCTCGCCGCCCGATCCAAAATCGCGAACGAAGTCGGCTCGTCGCATTGAAATCCAAATGTCATCGTCCCAAGGCATAGCTTCGATACTTTCAGTCCCGTGTTGCCCAGCCGCACGTGTTGCACCGTTCATCCCTCGCTTTCTACATGCAGGTAGCAAAAAAATTGTCGTTCCGAGGGGCGCATTTGCGTGGGCCCCAGCACGCTTGCGTGCTGGGGTGCGGCGACGAGGAATCTGCTTTTCGTCTTTCGGCAGTAAGACACTTCTGCTGTTCCGCCCGAATCAATCACCTGCCCGCCCGTTTCCTTTCCCCCGCATCGCCTTCGGCCAAATCCCCTGCTTCCCCGGCGCGAGAATCCCATTGGGATCCACGGCGTCCTTCAGCGTCTCCGTAAATCGCCGCAGCGCGTGCCCGTTGAAATCATATGGATCGCCGACCAAATCCATGTACTCCACGTGCGCGCGGTATTCCGCGAATCCCAGCTCGCCCGCTTCTTTCACTAGTTTGCGAAAGAGCCTGTCCACCTGCACGCGATGCTCGTTGTTCTTCTTGTCGTACAGAATCATCATCACCGACCACAAGTGTCGAAACCCAAACGAAAATCCGCCGTAGTAATCGAATCCATGCTCGTGGCACGTCCGCCCGACCAGATTCGCAAGCTTCGCGGCCTCTTTTCCGCTCGGCGCAAGGATCGGTGAAAATCCGATGTGCCCGCCGTCTTCGCCGCGATACTTCAGCACCTCCAGCGCGAAAAGCGACGGTACTCCCGCCTGCACGCTCTCCGATCCAATCGCCGCCGTAAACTCTTCGGGAGTGTGCGCCCGCACATCCCACTTCTTGCTTTCGAATCGCGAACCCGGAATCGCGGCAAATGCATCCTTCGCGATCTTGAGTCGTCCCTCGGCCAATTCCTCTGGCCCGTAGATCGCGAACCGTAAATTCCATGCGCCCAGTCTCATTTCGCGCAGCTTATTTTGCACCACGTCATCCGGTGCCGCGCCATCGCCCTGAAACCATTTTTCTCGCGTGCCCAGCCGCGAGATCAGGCGCACCGCGTTGCTCAGCACAGCTGTGTTCTGAATGATGTCCTCGCGCCGCAGCCGTCCTGTGGTATCGACGATCTGCTCCAAATCCGACTCGCGCTCGAATTGCAAATCGCATGCGACAAAAAAATCCGGCCGCGGCATCAGCCACATGCCCGCTTTGGTCACGATGCCCAAATTCGATTGCAGGAAAAGCCCGTCCACGGTCGGTCCATAGCCGTGTTTGAACGCGTGCCAAGTTTTTCCCCGGCTCAACGCGCCCATCCCCGTGCGAATCAGTTCACCGTTCGGAAGCACCACTTCCATTCCGCAAATATTGTTCGAATGCTCGCCATAAGGCGTGTAGCCCACGCCTCGATCCAGCGCGTTGCCGATCACGCTTCCCCACCCCAAAGCCGGGACCGAAACCCACAGCTTCAATTCGTGCGCGCGAATGTGCTCGTACAGGTCGAAAAAAGTCACTCCCGGTTCAACCACCGCGTAACAAAACTCCTCGTTCACCTCTATAATGCGATTCATCCGTCCCAAATCGATCGTCACAGATCCCGCCACGCGCGGCGCCGCGCCTCCATAGCCCAAGTTTTTCCCTCGCGAGACGACCCACAGCGGAATCTTGAATTCGTTCGCGACCTTCACGATTGCGCGGATCTCTTCCACCGATCCAGGCCTCACCGCTGCCGATGGCGCAAACTCGTTGGGATCAGCCGACGCGAACGCAAACGGATCGCGATAGCTCTGCAACTCTTCGTCAGACGTGATCACATTTGCGTCGCCAATCGCCGCCGCAAATGCCTTCAGCGCTTTATCGAATTCCCGCGCTGTCGCTCCGCTCGGCAATACCCGACTGCTCGCTCGTTCCAACGCCATCCTCAGCCTCCGCTTCGCACTCAACGCGCACCGCGCATTCGTCAGCGCCCGCAGGGGTGCAAGTCTATCCTATTTCGATGTGCACGCATTCTCGCGACAGGTCATATTAAGTGTAGCGCCGGGCTTTACGCCCGGCACGCTGCCATCCACCGAGACGTGCGGTAGCCCGTAGGGCGCTGCTTGCCGCGCCCTCGCGCTAGAATTTCGCGTCCGGTTGAAGTATCTTAATTTTCAGGTCGTATTCCTCAGGAGATATTTCGATGGCCGATGAAAAGGGCACGCAAAAAGTTCGCATGGTTCACTGCGCTAAACTCGGACGAGATCTTCCCGCCCTCGACCGTCCGCCGTGGAAGGGCGAAATCGGCCAGCGCATCTACGAACACGTCTCGAAAGACGCTTGGCGCATGTGGGTCGATCATTCCAAAATGCTGCTCAACGAGTTTCGCCTCAACCCGCTCGACCCGCGCGCGCAGCAAATCATGGAAGAGCAGATGGAACAATTTTTCTTCGGCGAAGGCTCCAAGCTGCCCGAAGGCTACGTCCCGCCACCTCGCTAGAGTAGGAACTGCAGAGCGAAAACATTGTCAGATTCCGAATGGCCGCATTTGCGGCCGAAGGAATCTGCTTTTGGCATTTGATTTTCCTTATGTCGCACTCTGAGCAGCGTTGGCGAAAGGATGCGGAATTTGCCTTCATCCTGCACAATGCCGTAGCGAAGAAACTCACCGCGCCCGTCCAAACGCAAGCAGGCGTGTTTTCATCTCCACCGTGCGTTAGAATGTCCCTCGCTGCGAGCTGTGGCGCGACTCCGTGAACCGCGCATCTCGCGCTGAGATTTCCGGCAATCAGTCAGGAGCCTTCCATGGCCATGGTAACCGGCGGCGAATTGCTCGTACGCACTCTGCTCCGCGCCAACGTCCGCCACATCTTCGGACTTCACGGCGCGCATCTCGAAACGATTTTTCAGTCCTGCCTCGATCACAAAATCCCGATCACCGATACGCGTCACGAAGTCGCCGCGGGGCACGCCGCCGAAGGCTACGCCCGCGCCACGCGCTCGCTCGGCGTCGCCATGGCCACCGCCGGCCCCGGCTTCACGAACATCATCACGTCAGTCGCGAACGCGTATCTCGATCGCACGCCCGTTCTCTATCTTTGCGGCTCCAGCGCGCTTGCCGACGCGGAAACCAACACTCTGCAAGCCGGCATCGACCAGGTCGCCATCACCACACCCATCACCAAGTGGGCGCACCGCATCACCGTCGCGCAACAAATTCCTCGCCTCGTCGCGGAGGCCATTCGCCTCGCCACATCCGCCCCCACTGGCCCCGTGCTTCTTGATCTGCCCATGGACGTGCTCATCACGCAAGTTGATGAAAACTCCGTCAAAATTCCCGAGCAGGTTTTGCTGGAAGTCCACGCCGCCCCGCCAGCTCACGCCATCAACGAAGCTCTCGATATGCTCGCCGCCGCCGAGCGCCCCGTCATCATGGCTGGAGTCGGCGCCTACTTTTCCGACGCCGCGGCCGAACTGCGCTCCTTCGCCGAATCCACCGGCATTCCCGTCTTCTCCGATTTCCAGGCGCACGGTCTGCTTCCCAGCAATCACCCGCTCTACGGCGGCACGTTCCACAAAATGACCGATCTCTCCAAATCCGGCGAACGCCCCGACGTGATTCTCGCACTCGGCGTCCGCTTCGGCCTCTTCACGCTCGGCATGAGCGACCTTGAAGTGCCGCTCGGCGCGAAAATCATTCACGTCGAAGTCGATCCCAAGGAAATCGGCAAAGTGCGTCCGGTCGCGCTCGGCATCGCCGCCGATCCGCGCGAAACCCTCCGCGCCATGAACGCCGCCGCAAAATCGCGCCAATGGCCGAATCGCAGCGCGTGGAATCAACTGGTCTGCGACGCTAAAGTCGAGCGCCGCAAACGGCTTGAGCCCGATCTCCGTCGGCCCGCGCCGCCCATTCATCCTTATCAAGCCGTCTCTGCCATCGTTGAAAACATTCCCAACGATACGATCATCATCGGCGATGGCGCCGAAGCCTATCACTGGCTCAACGAAGTCATTCGCCAAAATCAGCCCGGTAGCTACATCACACACGGCTTTCTTGGCGCGGTCGGCATGGGCCTTGGGCTCTCCATCGGCGCGCAAGTTGCGCATCCAAAGCGTCCCGTACTTGCATTGGTTGGAGACGGCGCCGTCGGATTCACCATCACGGAATTCGACACGATGGTGCGCCACAAGCTGCCTATCGTCGCGGTGGTGATGAACAACCACAGCTGGGCCGCATCGCAGCATTTTCAAGAGATCGTTTCCGGGAATCGCCTCTCAGGCACCGAGCTTCGCGACGCGAATTATCACGAAGTCGCCGCCGCGTTCGGCTGCCACGCCCAGCGCGTCACGAAGATCGAAGATCTCGGCCCGGCGATTAAAGCCGCTTTCGCCAGCGGCAAACCCGCCTGCGTAAACGTTGCAATCGACGTCGCCCCCATCCCGCCCGAAGTCCATCTACTCATGGCCCGCCATTAGGCGGCCACCGGCCCAAATTCTCCATTGGAGGACTGTATGAGCGTCGTAGCACCACTCCCGAAAGAGAAAGCGGCCCCCGAACTTCACGCCACGTACGATGCGCTCGCGAAAAATTTCGGCAAGATGCCGGAAATTTTCGGACTAATGGCGCATCGGCCCGACGTTCTCCACAAATTTCTGCCGCTGTATTCCGCGATTATCGAAGGCGGGACGGTCGAGCATCGATACAAAGAACTCGCCTACCTGAAGACCTCTTTGATCAATGGCTGCGAATATTGAATGCGCGCGCATATTGCTTCGTCGAAGCGAATCGGCCTCACTGACGAGCACATTCGCGCTCTCTCGTTTTACGAACGCAGCCCGCTTTTCGACGAGAAGGATAAGACCGTGATTCTCTATGCCGAGCGCGTTACTCGCGGCGCATCCGCCATCCGCGACGCCGCGGTTAAAGAGCTGTCGAAGTTCTTCGACGACGGCCAAATCGTCGAGCTAACGCTGGTGGTCTGCGTCGCGAATTTCACCAACCGCTTCAACGACGCCCTTCGCGCCACGCCGGATCTAGGCGTCTAATCAGCGGTACGGGCTAACATCACCGCGACGAGGGTGGCGGGGTGCGCGTCTGCGCCGCGGCGGCGGCCGCGTCAATCGCGCTGGCATCGTCGAGCCGCTTTATCTGCGCCGCCGTCAACGTCAGCTTCGTCGCGCCCAGCAGTTCGTTGAATTGCGAGATGCTCGTCGCGCTCGCAATCGGCGCCGTCACGCGCTCCATCAGCCACGCCAGCGACACTTGCGCCGGCGTCGCGTTCGCTTCCGCAGCCACGGTGTCGAGGGCCTTCAGAATCCTGAAGCCGCGCTCATTCATCATGTCTTTCACGCGATATCCGCGCGGCTTGCCTTCCAAATCCTTTGCCGTGCGATACTTTCCCGTCAAAAATCCGCTCGCGAGGCCGAAGTACGGAATCACGCCGATATTTTCCCGCTTGCACAAATCCGCCAGCGCGCCTTCGAACTCCCCGCGGTCGTAGAGGTTGTACCAAGGCTGCAAACTCTCGTATCTTGGCAGCCCTTTCATTTTGCTCGTATTCAATGCTTCTGCCAGGCGGTGTGCTTTGAAATTCGATGCCCCAATAGCCCGCGCTTTCCCTGCCTGGATCAACTCGCCAAACGCCGCGAGCGTCTCCTCCATCGGCGTCTTCTCATCGTCGCGATGCGACTGGTACAGGTCGATGTAATCCGTCTTCAATCGCGCGAGCGACCGATCGACCGCCTTCATGATGTACGCGCGCGAAAGCCCCGTCTCGCCCGGCCCCATTTCCACGCCGAGCTTCGTCGCGATCAGCACCTTGCCGCGCTTCCCGCTTTTTTGCAGCCAGTTGCCGATTACCGTCTCCGATTCCCCGCCCTGATGCCCCGGAATCCATTTCGAGTACACGTCCGCGGTATCGACCAGGTTCAATCCCGCGTCCACAAACGCATCCAGCAGCCGGAACGATGTCGCTTCGTCTGCCGTCCATCCAAACACGTTTCCGCCGAGCGCCCACGGCGCTACTTCCAGCCCTGAATTCCCCAGCTTCCTCTTGTTCACAATTTCCTCCGCTGAGTGAGTATCCCCCAAATTATATAAGCGCCGCTTTGAAAATCTCCGTCAGCTTCTGGAACGCACGGTCCGCCTGCGCCTTGTCGTACACAGGGCTATCCGGCACCGTCCAGCTATGCTTCGCTCCCGGATAGATGTCGCTCTGATATTTTCCGCCCCACGCCGCCAGAGCCTTCTCCAAATTATCGATCGCGTCCTTCGGCATGTACGGATCGGCATCGGCGTGCGCGAAATAGAGGCGCGCCTTCGCGCGCGGCAGCACCAAATGAGGACTCGCCGGCTCGTCCGTGTAAAGCTGCCCGCCATGAAACGACGCCGCCGCGCCGATCTTCTCCGGACGCGCGGCCGCCGTCCGCATCGCCATCCCGCCGGTGAAACAGTACCCGACCACGCCCATCATCGCGCCGCTCACTCCCGGCTGCTTCGCCAGGAAGTCCACGTATGCAGCGGTGTCGCGCTCCATCGCCTCCGGCGTCAATGGATCACGCAATTCGGCTAGGCGCCTCATGCTGCGATCTTCGCCCATCTTAAACGGAAACGCCCACACCGGCGCTCGTCCGTTGCGGTAAAACACGTTGACCAACATCACCACGTAACCTTGCTCCGCCAGCCGCTTCGCCATCTCCTCGTGCGAGTCGCGCACTCCCGCGATATCCGGCAGATGGATCACGCCCGGCAGTGTCGCATGGCCCTCTGGACGGAACATCACCGCGTCCGCCGTTCCGTCCTCCGTCCAAATATCCAGCTGCTTCTCGATCATGTCGTTCTCTCGCCTTCAGTTGCAGACGCTCAGGGTCTGTATTATGACTTTACCCCGATCGTGAACTGCTTGCCCTTCTCTCCTACCTGGAAGATCAGCAGCTTGGCTGGCTTGGTTTTGCTCAAATTCTTTAACATCTTGTGAACATGCATCGCCGGCTCGTAAAAATAATCTCCCGGACCGTATCGCTTGGGAGGATTCGGCTCGACCTGATTTTCGATCTCGCCTTCCAGAATGTACGCGAATACCGGCCCAGTGTGCTCGTGCGGCGGCGAAACCGTGCCCGGTCCCACTTCGAGCGTAATCACGCTGACTTCCGGATTCGGAATGTCTCCCAGAGGCTCTTCCATCAGCGTTTTCACCGGCGACATCCCGTGCATGTGTCCGTGGCCGGCTTGCTGCGCGGCTGCTGTTTTTGGGTCCAGCAGCGAAGCCGCTCCGCCTACCAAAGTAGCAGCGACGGCGGCGGCCAAAGCTCCGCTCATTTCACGACGAGTCATCATTGCGAAGTTCCTCCTTTTGCGTTTCCGCAAACTGTTTATTAGCTCTTCGTCACGGCCCGCGTGCCCGGGTCCCCAGCGAGCCGCACTTGTTTGCTGAGGCGTGATCTTACACCGCGGCGCTTCTTAACGGCACGCCGAAGGTTCACGACGTCGGACCATATATCTCAATTCGCCTCACGATTTGTTCGATCCACCCGGAATATAGAGTTGGGTGTGCGGATGGAACTCCGACCACGCAAACCAGAACTCCGGCTCGAGGATCAGGCGCTTCAGATGAGCGCCTTTGAGCTTCCCGCTAAGGCATTCGCCGTATGCATTCCACGTCGAATGCGTTTCGAGGTCCGCTAGGCGGCTCGCCGCGGCATTTTCAGCGCGGAAGCGAAGCGTTTTGCCGTCCGCTTCGGCGACGTAAGCGGTTGTAGCATCCGAAGGAGGCTGGTGAATGATGACGACCGCTGTGCCGCCGACGCGGTCATTCACGACGCGAACTTTGTTGAGCGCTGCTATGGGATACGCTTTTGCGACGCCGCCGGTCTCGAATCCGACGACCGTGTCGCGCGGCCGTAACCGATTATCGTGGCCGATCGAACCGAACGGCGCCGGTCCCGCCATCCCCGAAACGCCTTGGTTGATGATTTTATTTTCAGCCGGCATGCGCTCCGCATAGCCCGGCAGCGGCTTCAAAACGAGCGTGCCTGGATGCTGGCTGCGCCACTCGCTCCAAGTGGTCTCAAGGAAGGGATAAAGCTGGAGGTGCGTGCCCTTGAGCGGGCCGGACGTGGCTTCGAGCGATGATTGTTGCCATTTGCTGCCGGTCTGCCGGTCTTTGAATACCTCGTTGCTGCCAACCACGCCAGCTGTATCGAACTGAAGCGCTTTGCCATTCGCTTCGGCCCTGAACACGAGGGCCGTGTTGCAGTAGCCTCACCAGGTGATGGCGATCGGACCATCCGCCACGACGTCCTGCACCACTCCGTGCTGCGAAAGAATCGCCGCAGGATATGCCTTTGTGGTTTTTCCGTCGCTGACTCCCAACACGATGTCCTTGGGCCCCAGGAAACTCGCCTGCGATGCTGAAACAAATTGCGGATGATCGATCGTTGCGTAAGGTAGATTCTGCGCCGGCGCCTTCGCCTTTGACATCTTCGTTTGTGCCCGTGCCACCGTTCCAAAGCTGAGAGTTGCCGCAAACGCTAGAGCCATCGAAACGATCACGCCTCGTACCGACCAGCTAATCGCTGTGCTTTTGTGCCGCATGGTGCACCTCGCACCCGCTATTCTAAGCCCGCTCAATTCGGGGCATTCGCGTTTTATGGAATTTTCCGGCCGCGCATTCGGCGGCGCCGCTAGAGAAGATTGCAGGCAAAAATTACGGCGACGGGCGGAATCAAGCGGAGGCTTGCGCGCGGCAGAAATCGACAAAACAAGATGCACCGGGACGCTCCGCCCTTTGAAAAAGATGTGGCTTTGTTTTCTGGAACTTACGTGTGTGCAAGGTTGAATGGCTGTTCCGCCCTTGCGAAGCGCGTGGCGAGGGCTGAGGAGTGAGCGGCAAGGGGCTGCGAGAGGTCGGAAGGGCTTCGATTCGACCGCTCGCCGAAGGGCACAGCGTGCCGTGCCGCCAGGTGCGGACTTTGGTAGCCTGGAATTTGATTGGTTAAGATTTCGAGGAGCAGAACTGTCTCGGGTAGCGCAGTGCTCGGCTGTTTGTTTTCTATGACTTAGGAGCGATTCTACTCGATTGGTGTCTCGGGTAGGTTCCGGGAAGTTAGAGGTCAAAGGTGCGAGGGTAGAACGGCGTACGGCACGCGGTTCGCTATTAGAAAAGTGCAAGCCGTTGATGCGGATAGATTTGAGCCGCCGTCTACCCGGCGCGTTTTCGCTATTGGGTTCTGTAAGAGGTCGCGCGGCCCGGGTACTTGCGAAAGTTATGAAATTTACGCGATGGTAAATGGAGCGTCGAGTGGCCAGCCGGGAATCCGGAGAGCACGCGGAGATGAAACCGCGGAGACGATAGCGCCGCTCGATCCGCTCCTTGCTTCTTCCGAATTTTCCTTTCGCGCACATGGCCACAGATCGACCATAGCAAGTCTAGGACGGAATGCAACTGGCCCGAGGGGCAGATTTGGTACAGGTACTAAAACTGGACCACGGCGATTATGAAGCACGCCCGAAGAAAGAGCATAGCGTGCTGTGCCCCTACCAGCGGCTTTGATTTGGCGCCGTTTTTCGCCGGGCTGAAAGCCCAGCGCTTCCATCAAAAGCCGATGCTGGCCTGAAGGCCAGCGCTACATGACCCCTCGCGAACTCGCCAGTGCTCGATTTAACTGCCAGGCAACGGGCACAGCATCTGTGTCTATGTCCCTACGAACGGCTTTGAAGCAGTTCCGCCACCTCGGGAGTGCTTCGATTCGACTGCCGTGCAGATTCGCCCTTAGGGTGGAGCAGGCCGCGGTTCTACGGTTATCGCTCGATTGTCCGAAACATATCGTGGACATAAAGTAGGCCCGCTCTAAAAAAGGTGGGGTTCCCCCGGCCACGTAACGCTTCACCAAGTTTTCATCACACCAAACTCAAGAATTGCGTTAGTCCCGCAGAGAGGGGTCTATCGGTCATGGGTATTCGTGTGTTTCGGTTCGCAAAGGATTCGGTTTTGATAACCGGCGCCACATTTATCGCCGTTGCATTCGCCTTCATCGCAATGTCCGCCCAACCCGCGGCCGCGCAAAGCCGCGTGATTCAAAAGTGGGTCGCCACGGTGAACGACCCGGCGCAGGTGACGTCCGTGCAGCCAGGGTATCCGCTGATTCTTGTGAACGACGCGACGGCCAATTCCGAGGGCGGCGTGACCGTCGCCGGAGACATATGCGTCGCCGTCAATTCCTCGGGAGATTGTTCGAATCTGGAATTCGCGGTTGAAGCATACAACGCGAATGGGCAGAAAATCTGGGATAGCTTCATCGGGTCCGCGGGAAACCAGGCTGAGGCTAATTATGTAGCGGTTGATTCGGCGGGCAACATCTACGCGGCCGGGCGGGAAGCAAACGCGGCTCAACAAAATGGCGTCCAGACGACATCGCTCATGCTGGTCAAATACTCTCCTTCGGGAACCCGCGACTGGATTCACTATTACGGCATTTATCAAAATTCCGGCATCGGGGTTTTCGACCCGACCGGCATGGCAATCGATTCGCAGAACAATGTGTACGTAACCGGCGTATATGAAGATTATTCGGCGGGCGGTATCGGAACCGGGACGCTGAAATTCAACGCGTCGGGGCAACTCGCGTGGGCGTCTCTTCTGTCCCAAGAACAATCCGCGTGG
>JASHPG010000020.1 GCA_030038275.1 Candidatus Acidiferrales bacterium
GCGAGTCGAAATCGACCGTGATGCGGTCAACGCCCTCGGGAATTTGGACGCGGAATTTGAAAATGTCGCCGGGATCGCGCTTCCAGGAAAGCCTAGCATCGCCGGCGTGAATTTCGAGCGCGGCCATATCGTAGATCGGGCCGGTGGGGCCGTGCTCGCCAGGAATCCATTTCGGGTACGCGAGTTCGAGCGCGCCGCGATGCACGCGAATCTCTTCGTGCGCGAAAGCGATGCGGCGCGCGGCCTGGGACTCGTCAACGGCAAGCTTGATAACGGGCGGCGGACTCTGCTGGGCGCGCAACGCCGATGCAAGCAAAGGCAGCAGAACGCCTATGGCTACGACGGCAAGCGTTTTTGGACTGGCGCGCAATCCCATTCGCGGCATCTACCTGCAGATCGCTGAGCGAGCATTCTGCCAGAACACGGCCAGGCTTGCCATTCGTTTGCGGCCAGCGAGATAGCAGCCAGCGCCATTTGCGCGAGCGGGTAAGCGCACGGATTCCGCGAACCTCACGTAATTCGGGGCTTTACCTGATATGCCAATTCGCGGAGCTTCGCGTCTAAAGAAGTGAACGTTAGCGAGGCTTATATCTTGCCCGCGATACGCTTCCGGGCAAAACCGGCCGTCTCGGGCAAGAACTATCAGGCAAGGAACGAGCTTGCCACGATGTAATGCAACCTCGCAGGAGGAATACAGGAAATGCGTCTTTATGCAAAAAAATGTCTTACGGTAATCGCGGTTGTTTTATTTGCGGCGGTCGCTTGGGGCTCGACGCGCACGGATTCGACACACTACGACGTGACTCAAACGATGGAAATCGGACATACGCAGCTGAAGCCAGGCCATTACACGCTCAAGGCAAACGAGTCTCAAGATCAACTTCGAGTGATGCACGATGGTAAGTTAGTCGCGACGGTGCCTTGCCACTGGATCAAGCTGCATCAAAAAGCAAACAACTCGGAAATTTTCTCAAACAAGAGCCGGGTGACCCGAGTGGAGTTCCAGGGTCGAGAAGAAGCCGTCAGAGTCGGCTGATGAGCCACGCATAACCACAACTGACGGGCGGAATTCGTTCCGCCCAGCCCCATACAAGCCGCGGATAAAAAATTTTGAGGAGAGATCCGCGGCGCCCCAAAAGACCCGATCTGTGCGAGAGGAATTTCGGGTGCTGCCCCAGCGTCGAGAAATTCTCGGCCCTCTTGCCTTGGTTCTCGGGCTCATTAGCGCACAAAACGGAGATGCCGCGGTGGAGCGGTAACGCGGCTTGTCATCACGCCAAAAACACGACGCGCGTGGGCTTCGAAATCCGGGTGGGGCCAAATGCCTTCCATACTTAGGTTTGCTGAGAACGGCATCCTTATCGCTATCATCGCGCACGGCTTGATCGGCGTGTCGCTGGTTTGGGACAAGGTGCTGATGGCCAGACCGGGCACGAAGAACCTCTTCAGTTACGTCTTCTGGCTGGGGGCTATCAGTGTGTTTGGTGTGATGCTGGTGCCGTTCGGATACAAGTCCGCGCCTCCTTCTGTAATCGCGCTGGCATTCGGAGTAGGGGTGGTGGACTTGATCGCGACTTTTTTCTACTACGAAGCGCTCAAAATGGGCGAGGCATCGGAGTCGCTCGCCGTGGTGGGCGGCTTCACTCCCGTTGCCACGCTGGCGATTGGGTATGGGCTGCTTTCCCACCAACTTGCTGGTGGAGAGCTGATTGGGTTCGCGCTAATGACAGCGGGCGGATTCGCCATGTTCCTGTCAGAAAATTTCCCACTGAAAAAGATGTTGCCACCTGTAGTGCTGGCGGCCGGATTATTCGGCCTGGTCACGGTAGCTTCGAAGATCGTGTATAACCACACGAATTTCGTGACCGGCTACGTCTGGTTCACGATTGGGACGTTTGCCGGATCGATGGCGCTGTTGATTCCGCGCTCGTGGCGCCGGCAGATTTTCACGGAATCGGAGCAATCGACGCCGCGAAGCCGTTTCTGGTATTTCACGAACCGCTTCATCGCCGGCTTGGGCTCGTTCCTGGTGGTTTATGCGATCAGCCGTACGCATCCAGCCATGGTGAACGCTATTTCGGGAGTGCGTTATGCGATTATTTTCCTCGGCGCCTTCCTCCTGACCAGACTGAAACCGTCGTGGCTGAAGGAAGATTTTCGCGGCTGGCAGCTTGCCACGAAGACTTTCGCCACTTGCCTGGTCGTCTCTGGACTGGCCGTAGCGAGCCTCAGCGGCGCCGCGAAAGGAACCAGCGGCAGCCCGGCCGCGATGGAAGCGCCGACCCAGCGGGCCCTCTCCACAGCGCTTATGGCCGAGCCCAAGCACCAGGTGCCTCCATGCGTGTTGCCATGCCCGGCAAAATAACGGTGCAATAGGCGGTCTGCGATCCCCGATTTATCCAAAAAAGCTTGCAATTTGGGGCACTTTCCCCAGGTAAAGACCCTAGAAACGCCCCAGGTTAACACTTGCTCGCACTCCGGCTCTGTTATATGGTGATGCCACCCGCAGCGGGTGCTTAGGACGCATAGTTCCGACGCCCGTCGGAAGGTTGGAAACCCCGTCGCGCTGGCGCGATGAGGTCCTCGAAGCGGAGAACGAGCAGTGCTAGATGCGTTGGCGGTAGATCGATTGCTGTTGGCCTTCACGGTAATCTCCCATTCCACAGTTCCGCCGTTGACCGAGGCTGGCGCCGCTGGTCTCGCTTTCGAAAAGGGATGCAATCGTTCTGGCGTCCGGATTTTTCGAGCCGTACGCACCGTTGGGAATTCTATTTCTGCCTCTCGCCAATTGGGAATTGAGCAAGGCCCGTCAGCGGCCTAGGAAGGAGAGCGATGGGGACTCTATGGTTTTGCCTGGTGGCGGTGATGCTGGCCGGGTACGTGGTGCTCGATGGATTTGACTTGGGAGTAGGCGTGCTGCACTTGTGGCTGTCGCGCAACGACGCTGAGCGCCGCCTGCTGATTCGCTCGATTGGACCCGTGTGGGACGGGAACGAAGTGTGGCTGCTAGCCGCCGGCGTAACCTTGTACTTTGCGTTTCCCGCGCTGTATGCCCAAGGATTCAGAGGATTCTACCTGCCGCTGATGGCCGTGCTATGGCTGCTGGTGATTCGCGGAGTTTCGGTGGAGTTTCGCGGGCACGTCGGCGGTCCGATTTGGTCGAGGCTGTGGGACGCGGGATTCGCGTTCGCGAGCATCTTGCTGGTTGTTTTTTATGGAGTGGCGCTGGGCAACGTGGTGCGCGGAGTGCCGATGAACGGTTCGGGACATTTTTCCGAGCCGCTGTGGACGAATTTCCAGCCGGTTGGCCAAACCGGAATCTTGGATTGGTACACCCTGATCGTTGGATTGATAGCGCTGGCGGCTCTGACGCTGCACGGCGCGAGTTGGCTGGCGGTGAAAACGAAAGGGGAGATTCGCAAGCGGGCGATGAAGTGCGCATCCACTCTATGGTGGCCGCTTCTTATACTGACGGCGGTGATCACAGCCATCAGCTTTCAAATGCTGCCCCAACTTTTCTTGAATTTCCGCAGCCGTCCGTGGGGGATCGCGTTCCCCGTGATAGCTCTCGCGGGGCTCTTCGGAACAAAGTGGTATAACCGCATCAAACAAGAGAAGCTGGCATTTGGATCTTCCTGCGCGTATTTGATTGGGATGCTGACCAGCGTGATGTTCAGCCTGTATCCCAACGTACTGCCATCGAGCCTGAATCCGTTTCAGGCGCTGACGGTCGCAAATTCCAAGGCGTCCGAACACGGCCTGAAGGTCGGGCTGATCTGGTGCGTGATCGGAATGGCTTTGGCTTCGGGCTACACGATTTACACCTACCGTAGCTTCGCCGGAAAGATCGGCGTGCGGGAAGCGGAAATGGAACAAGGCGAGGAGCGCGAGCAGCTCGTCACCGCGTCGCGCTAAGCGCGAACCCGAATCGCATCTATTGGCCGAGCGGCATCGCGCTGAAGATTTGCGTCAGGTAATCCGGCTTAGCGGAATCGCGCTGCAAATGCGCGTAACGCAGCCCGCCGTGGTAGTTCAGGGAGTCACTCTGGAATTGGGGCCCATTCGCAACCATTAGCTGGATGGGCGCGGCGTTCGATTTCGCGGTGGTAATTGCCTGCGTCAATACATCCGGACTGAATTCCTTCCGATCGACCGCGGTAATTTTCATTCCAGGACCAATGCCTGCGTCGTAAGCCGGACTTCCGTGGATTACGTCGAGCACCGAGCCACTGTCGGACAGCATCAGGCCGAGCGAGAGCGTCGTATCCAATCGATGCCGAACCACGGCGATTACTTGCTGATATTGGTTGGGCTTGTCGGTGTAAACGAGCTTCCATCCGCTGTTTTCTACCGATTCGGTTGGCGTGTCGGCAGCCAGGGAATCGAGCCGCTTGCGCAAGAATCCAGCCCAATCGTAGGGAGCGATGCCATTTAGCGTGGAGACGATGTCGTCAAAGGTATAAGTCTTCAACGCGGGCTCGCCGCCGGGTCCGCCGTAGAAGATACGGCAGAAATCGTTCAGGGACTTCCTATCGCCGGTGAGTCGCCGCAGCGTGGCGTCCACATCGAGCCAAAGCAACTCGCCTTCCTGGTAGAAATCGGTGCCGCGGCGCCAATTGGACCAGTCGAGGCCGGAATCGTATAAAACGGACGCGAAATCGGCGGTGTCCTGCAGCGGGCGCCAATCGCGTCCTGGACGATTCGCCGCCTGGCCAGCCACATAGGCAAGAGCTTCGCGCGCCATTTCGGGATTCCAAAATCCGGCGCGCGCGGTTAGAACTTCGCCGTAGTATTCCGTCAAGCCTTCGTACACCCACAGCAGATCGTCCTTCATGGGCGTCTGGAAATCTGGCGTGGCCAGATCGTACGGCCGGCGATATTTCCCGTTCCAGGAGTGCGTGAATTCGTGAGGAATCAGATCGGAAAAATAGATGCGTGTATTGGGATCAGTCAGGCTGCGCTCGTTCGTGCGATCATCGCTCGACTCGTGATGCTCCAGCCCGAAATGCGCCACTTGATCGCTGAGCGTGAGCAAAAAATGGTAATCGCGATAGTGGCGAATGTTTCCGAATAGCGGACCCGTTTGCGCGACCAGATTGCGAAAATCCTGCTCCATTTCAGGAGTCATGTCGAGCGCTGCCGCGCTATCGGCCGCGATGTCCATCTCATGAATGGGCTGCTCGCCCGGTGTGAGCTCGATTTTCCGGAAATAACGGCCGGCGAGAACCGGGGAATCGACCAGCGTGTTAAGCGCCACAGG
Organism: Candidatus Acidiferrales bacterium; assembly: GCA_030038275.1. Classification (GTDB taxonomy): domain Bacteria; phylum Acidobacteriota; class Terriglobia; order Acidiferrales; family UBA7541; genus Palsa-295. The sequence continues at coordinate 5,261 of JASHPG010000020.1, forward strand.
CGCGAAGTGGATCGTGTCGCCGTCCTGCTTCGAAATGGGGAGTGCGGTGCCGAACTGCCATCCCTGCGGAAGTTTCAGGCTCGGGATAAAGTTGATGTCGCGCGAAGGAAAACCTGCCGGATAAAGCAGCACTTGGTTCCAGCTCATTACGTCGAGCGACGCCGTGGCGGAAGCTCCCGAGGAAAATCCTGTATTAGGAGCGGACAGCAGAAAATCGAGAGCAACGTCGAGCGTGTGCGCGCCGGGAGGAATATCGAGATGGAACTCGTACATATCGATCAGATCGCGCCGCCAGGGAAGGATTTTCCCGTTCGCCCTGAAGAACATTCCGGCGACGTTGATGATCGGTCCGTCGGGCATGTGTTCGCCGGGAATCCATTCCGGATAGTAAAGAACGAGCGGCCCAGAGCTCACCGGCATCTGCATCCGTATATGCAGGATTTTTTGCGGCGCGTGCGTGGCGTCCACTTCCAGGCGAATCGGACCGAAAGTGTCCTGCGCCCGAAGAGGTATTGCGGACGCGAATGCCAATGCGAGGGCGATGAGAAAAAAGATGCTCGGAATTTGCGGCCTGAATGAGAGCTTCATTGTACCCGCCATAACGGAAGGGATTTGGCCGTGCGAAGCAAAATTCAGCAATCCGGAGCTGAATATCAGATCTCTCTTTGACGCGCGGCGCGCGTCATGGAGCAATGCTAGATTAGCAGCATTCGGACGGCTGGTTTAGCTTTGGAAATTGCAAACGGCAGCCGGTTCGACCAGTGGAAATCCAAGCGGGCAGCGGCGCGACTTACGCGGGAAAATTGCAGGCGGCGCGCCGACTCTTGCAGCAGGCGCGGGCGCGGCTTCCGGCCGAGCAACCGGATGCCGCGCGCACGCTGCCGCTCAGGAGGCGGTGTTCGAAATTAGCGTTGTCCTCCCGATCTTGCCGCGAGCACCTTCAAATCGCGAGCCGCGGGCGCCTCAACGTATTCCCAGCCATTGCCTTCGTTCCATGGGCCGCGCGCATCCTCGCCGAGTTCGCCTTTGCCCGTGGAGTCGTCGAAATATTTGTTGACCCACTTCGGATCGGGATCGATCTCGCCGATTTTCAGAGAATCTTTTCCCATGCTTTCGAGCGCGAGCATGAAGGCTTTCATGTGCGTGATCTCGCGGGTCATAAGGAACTTTAGCGTGTCGATCGTGCCGGCATCCTCCGTATGATCGATCAGGCGTTCGTAGGTAATTTTTGCGCGCGCCTCGGCGGCAATGTCGCTCCGCAAATCCACGTCCACTTCGCCGGAGACCTTCAGATAGTCAGCCGTCCAGGCGCTGCCCACCGAGTTGTAGAGGTTCACTCCTCCTCCGCCCACGATGGCGATCAGCGGATCGGCTTCTGCGGCGTTGCGCTTGGTTTTAAGGGGCTTCAGGTGCATGCGCGCGAGGGTTCCAATCACTTCCAGGTGGCTGATCTCCTCGGTTCCGATATCCATGAACAGATCTTTGCGTTTCGGATCCTCGCAGTTGAGGCCCTGGACGGTGTATTGCATCGCGGCGGCCAGCTCGCCGTTTGCGCCGCCGAATTGTTCGAGCAGCATGTTTCCGAAGTGAGGGTCGGGCTCGCCGACGTTCACCGTGTACATCAACTTTTTTACGTGGTGGTACATACGATCTCCAATCAAAATTTTGTGCGTCCTGCCATTTTCCAACGCATAGAAAATCAGCCGCGCCGCCACCAGTTTGCACGCTCTGCCCATTGGCGCCATCCAGCAATCGACCCACAAGGGCTATTGCTAACGATGTGCGCGCAACGTGTCCGCTCATTGAAACCCGGAGCTTGAGAATTTCGAGCGCCGGGCGTATAAGAAAGCGCCGCAGAACATGCAGTTTCTCCGGGGGTGGCATCCAGAATTTTGCTGATGCGCGGAGCCGAGGGGCTTCGCGCAAGCACGATCCATTTGCCCGGTAAGCACGTGCGCGCAGGGAGGCAGATCATGAGTCCACAGCGGAAGAACGGCTCTGGAAAAGCAAAGGCGAAGAAGAAAGATTTCCGGCGGATCGCCACCGAAGAAGCGTTTTCAACGCCCGAGCAGATGGATGCCATGCGGGAAGTGCTGGCGAAGCAGACGCAGTACCACCCGGATCT
>JASHPG010000186.1 GCA_030038275.1 Candidatus Acidiferrales bacterium
CTTCCGAGGCGTTCTGGTTTTCCTGGCGCGGGCGGGCGACGAAGGACTCATGGCGCGCATCTTAACAAATCGACTATCACCGCGCTACGCAAGGCTGACTTCGGGCCGGTTCCAACCGCCTTGCGTTCACACCGCTTCGGCGTTTATACTGAATGGGCTTTGAGACTGGGTCGCACGAAACAGTGGGCGCGAGCCCACTTTTTTGTTGGGCGCGAATTTCTTCTGGCGGGCGGCGGGGCGGTTCCAGGGCCCCGGAAGGCGATGGATCTGGCAAAGATACGCGAGGCGGCGGAACGGGTGGCCCATTCGGAGGGCCTGGAAATATTCGATGTGGAGTGGAAAGTCGGCAAGCAGCGGCTTTTGCGGGTTTACATCGACCGCGTGCCCGGTCCGGAAGAGGCGCTGAACGCGGCCGGGAGCGCCGGAATCAGCCACAAGGATTGCGAGCGCGTAAGCGAGCAGTTGAGCGTGATCCTCGACGTCGAGGATCTGGTCCCGGGGCCAGGCTACGTGCTTGAAGTCAGCTCGCCGGGCTTGGATCGCAAATTGATCAAAGCCGCGGATTACGAACGGTTTACGGGCCGTTTGGCGCGTATCTGGACCAACGAGGCCATTGATAATCAGAAGTTTTTCGAAGGGCGGCTGGCGGGATACTCCGGCGGCAACGTGAAATTGGCCGTCAAGGACCATGAGATATCGGTTCCGTTCGCCGATATCCGCAAGGCAAATTTGGTAGTCGAGCTATAAGGACTTAGGGAGACACGGGCATGGCGAGTCTGCTGTACCAGACAATCGAGCAGATCAGCCGGGAAAAGCACATTGAACCGGAGATCATCGTCGCGGCCATTGAGGACGCGATGGTGGTGGCGGCGCGCAAGTACTACCGCACGGAGGAAAATCTCCGTTCCAAGTTCAATCCCGATTCCGGACACGTGGACGTGTATGCGGTCCAAACCGTCGTGGACGAGGTCGCCGATCCGTTGCGCGAAATCTCGCTGTCCGACGCGCGCAAATTCGATCCGTCGATCGAAGTAGGCGACGAAGTGACGCACCCGAAGCCGACGGACGTGCTCGGCCGCATCGCCGCGCAAACCGCCAAGCAAGTGATCCTTCAGAAGGTGCGCGAAGCCGAACGGGACACGGTGTACAACGAGTACCACACGCGCGTCGGCGAGTTAGTGAATTGTGTGGTGAAGCGCACGGAAGGACCCGATTTGATCGTCGATCTGGGCCGCACTGAAGCGCGCCTTCCCAAGCGCGAGCAATCGCGTTTAGAGGCTTACAACGTCGGCGATCGGCTGCGAACCACAATCCGCGCCGTCGAACGCGCCGCGAAGGGCCCACAAGTGGTCGTTTCGCGCGCCGATCCCATTCTGGTGCAGCGTCTGTTCGAAATGGAGGTGCCGGAAATTTACGATGGCACCGTGCAGATTCGCGCCGTGGCTCGCGAAGCGGGTGAGCGCACCAAAATCGCCGTCGAAAGCCGCGACAAAGACGTCGATCCCGTGGGCGCGTGCGTGGGCATGAAGGGCATGCGCGTGCAGTCCATCATTCGCGAGCTGCGCGGCGAAAAAATCGACATCATCCCGTATAGCGAAGAGACGGTCGCGTTCGCGCAGAAGGCCTTGAGCCCGGCGAAAGTGACGCGCGTGCAAATCGTCGATCCCGAGGAAAAGCGCCTGGAAGTGATCGTCGAAGATACGCAGCTCTCGCTGGCAATTGGCAAGAAAGGCCAGAACGTCCGGCTGGCCAGCAAGCTGATTGGCTGGAACATCGACATCAAGAGCGAGGAAGAAAAGCGCCGCGAAATCGAGGCGCAAATGACCGCGCTAACTTCGCCGGGCACCTCGCTGGCTGAACTCGCCGGCGTCGGGCCAAAAACCATCGAAAAGCTGGAAGCCGCGGGCGTTACCTCTATCGAAAAGCTGGCCGATATGACGCCCGAGCAGCTCGTTGAAATTCCCGGCATCGGTGAGAAAATGGTGGAGAAGATTCATCAGTCCGTGGCGGCCTATTTCGAGGCTTTGGACGCACAGAACGCGGCCGCGTCCGAACAGCCGGCGGCCGACGAGACTGGTGAAGGCGAAGCGTCGCAGGAATCTTCCGAAATTTCCGGAGAAGCCGCGCCGGACCTGCCGGCTCAGGCGGGCTCGGCGGATGGATCCGAGCCGGTCGAGAGCCAATCGGAAAGCGCAGTGGAGCCCGAGACCGCGGATCAAGGCGAAGAACAAGCTGAAGCTGCGGCCGAAGAGGCGTCCGGCGATTCACAAGAGGCTAAACAAGAAGCTTCGGCGGAAAATAGCAGTGAGCAATAACGCAGAGATCGCGGTCAGCGCGACATTGCGAATCGGCGCTTTTTAGCTAGAAGTAAGGAACGGATGACAGACCCCAATCAAATAAGAATTAACGAGCTCGCCCGCGAGCTTGAGATCAAGGCCAAGGTGCTGATCGAGTACCTGCCCGAAATCGGCGTCGCCGAGAAAAAGACGCACTCGAGTTCTCTCGATGTCGAGCACGCCGAACTGGTACGCAAGCATTTTCGCCAGGTCGCCGATGAGGAAGCCGCGGCCGAAGCGGCAAAATCCGCTCCGAAGAGGCCCGCGCCGCGCCCGGCTGCCGCCGCGCCCGCGCCTCCGGCCGCTACTCCGCGTCCAGCCGCGCCGCCGACGCCAGCAGTGCCGCCGAGAGTTGCCGCGATTCCCGCGCCGAGTGCGCCTGCACCCGCAGCCACCGTTGCGCGTCCTGCTGCACCCGCACCTAC
>JASHPG010000187.1 GCA_030038275.1 Candidatus Acidiferrales bacterium
CCGTTCATAAGGGTTAGATCACCTTGATAGCCGAGCGTCCAGAGGATGTTGCCCGTTCCATTGCCGTTGTTATAGTCAACCTTGATGATCCACGATTGGTCGCGGATTGAGACGATCAAATCCCCATCGCTCGGCGAATACACGACCGCGTTGGTGTGCGTCCAATCGGGCCAGCTAATCCCCTGCCGGGTGGTATCGAGATGATCGAACTCGTTCCACAGCCAGACTGGTTTGTGGTTCTGATCGAGATCGATCAGCACATCTCCTGTGACGGTGGTCCCGCTTATGACCTGCTGGGTTGAGGCGATCACGATCAAATGTCCATTTGGCAGGACGGCGACGTCGTGATGCGTCCCGATAATCGTTATGTTGCATCCAGCGCATGTCGCGGCCGCGAGCTCTTGATTCAACTGTGAGGCTGTCAGCGACCACAGAACGTTTCCTCCAAGGTCCACCTCCTCAAGCGTGGAATTGGTGCCATCTTCGGGTGTCGCGGCGGATAGGTTGATTAGGAAATTGCCGTCTAGAAGAAGTTTGGCCGGATTTATGCCGTAGGTGGCGGGAAGGTTTGGCGCGAATCCCCAAAGCACGTTTCCGGTGAGATCCGTCACAGCAAGCACCATCTGGTTCGTCTGATTGAGATTGAAGAATTGCAGCAATTCGACGCCGCTCTGGGGCGTCTGACCGGCCGTCGTCGAGGCTGTGATGGAGGGCAGGTCTGCCGCGGGCCAAGCCGACGTCGTAAACGTTTGGTCGGCGTCGTCCACGGTGTTGCTGCCCGTAAACTGAACCACGGCTCTCATGTGATACAGAGTATTCGCCAGCATTCCCGCCACGTAGATGCTGACCGGGCCTCCGCCCGCAGGAGCGGTCTGGGTCCAGGTGCTGCGGCCATAGCTCGTGTCCGTGCCGAACTCGATGGAGACGGTCGCGGCGGCCGGCGGATCGATCGTGTACTGCGCCACTTGCGGATTGTTCGTAGTGGTCACCACGCCGGGAGCCATCACCGATACGGTCGCCGAAGCCGATTTGGTCTTGTTGCGCACGCTGGTAGCCGTGATGGTGGCCGTGGCGTTTTGCGAGACGCTGGGAGCCGAGTAGTCGCCATTCGCGTCGATCGTGCCCACGGTGGAATTCCCGCCGGCAACGCCGTTCACGGCCCAGGTGACGTTCGTGTCCGTGGTCCCGGTAACGGCCGCCGCGAATTGCGTGGTTTGACCGGCGCCGACGTACGCCGTTTGCGGCGTTAACGAAACAGCCACATCTTCATTGTTGGGCGAACATCCCGCCCAAAAGCCGATGAGCAACACCGCGCCAAGTACACCAAGAACACGAGCGGATCCAGATGTGCCAGCCATCTCTAAACTCCTGATTCTGTGAATAAAAGCGCCTGCGAGCTGGGATGTGCCCCGGCGAGATCATAGCAGAGCGTCGGCGGCAGAATGCGGGAAATCTTGGGCGTGGCTGCTTACGTCACGGCGAAGAAAACTCAAATCGACCTTGGAAACCTTGCCCGTAGCTCTACCTCTTACGACCCTCGCTTGTTTGCACGCTCCGCGCCGCGACCGGCCGGAGTGGAGGGCCAGCCGGCATTCGTCCAAAATTGGTAACAGCGCGCGCGACAGCCCGTTGAACTGCGCATCCAACTAGCGAATAATGAATTCCCTGTTCCCGGCGGGTGGGTTTGCGCCGAAGGAAGATCCGGGCTCAATCGAGGGGATGATGGAAGTGACTCCGGCCAGCAGCCGCGCGGAAACGCGCTCTCCCAAGCGTTCCGGCGAAGCGTCTTCCGCGTTCGGTGAATTTTCAGACGGAAAGCGCCCATCGACTACTCTCTCGGTGATCGTACCGGCGTACAACGAGCAATACCTGATTGGATCGAGCTTGGCGCGGCTCGGCGTGCTCGGCGAATCGCCGCTGCTCGAGTCGGTAAAGATCATCGTGGTGGACGACGGCTCCTCGGATGGAACAGCTGAAGCGATCCGCCTTTTCCGTGAATCGATCGAATCGCGCGAAGCCGACCCGAAAATCTCCTGGGTATGGGTGCGCCACCGGAAAAATAGCGGAAAAGGCGCAGCTATTCGCACGGGGCTCGAGCACGTCGATACCGAACTCGTGGTGATTCACGACGCCGACCTGGAATATTTGCCTCGCGACCTGCTCTCGATGGTCGAGGTGTTCCTCCGCGAGGACGCGGATGCGGTGTTCGGCTCGCGTTTCATGTCAGGCGGCCACAAACGCGCCCTTTTCTTCCGGCACGCGCTGGGAAACAAGCTGCTCACTTTCCTGTGCGACATGGTTTGCGACCTGAACCTCTCGGACATGGAAACCTGCTACAAAATGGTGCGCGCCGAGTTGCTAAAGAGCATCCCGCTGGAGAGCTCCACGTTCGACGTTGAGCCCGAACTGGCCATCAAGCTCGCTAAGCGCGGGGCGCGTATTTTCGAAGTGCCCATTAGCTATTCCGGACGGACTTATGGCGAAGGGAAAAAGATCGGCTGGCGCGACGGTTTCCGGGCGCTTCGAGCCATCTTGCGTTACGCAGTGTCCGGGAAGATTTACATCGACGACGCTCACGGCGGCGAGATTCTCGACCGGTTGAACCGCGCTCCGCGCTTCAATCAGTGGATGGCGGACGTGATCCGCCCTTATATAGGCGATCGTGTTCTAGAGATCGGCGCCGGAACGGGAAATTTGTCGATGCAGCTGATGCCGCGTTCGGTGTACTGGGCGACGGACGTCAACAGGCACTACCTCGATTACCTTCTTAAGCTTCGCGCCACTCGTCCCTACATGCGCGTTGCCTTTACCGATGCCGCCGACGCCGCCAGCTATCCGACGGGGCAGTCTCTCGATACCGTTGTGTGCCTCAACGTAGTGGAGCATATTCAGGACGATATCGCCGCGCTGCGCAACATCCGCAGTGTGCTGGAGGATGGCGGGCGCGCAATCGTGCTGGTGCCGTGTGGACCGTGGCTATTCGGCACTCTCGATGAAGTTCTGGGCCACTTCCGCCGTTATACTCCGGATGAACTGGCATCTGTTTGCGGAGAGGCCGGTTTTCAAGTCGAGCAGATCTTGAAGTTTAATAAGCCGGGCGTACCGGCGTGGTGGTTTAACTGCCGGGTTCTGCGGCGCAAGACCTTCGGCTTGGCGCAGGTGCGCGTATTGAATCTCCTGACGCCGCTGTTCCGCCTGGTCGATTCTTGGTTGCCTCTTCCTCCGCTTTCCATAATCGCCGTGCTGCGGAAAGATGACGCCGACGCGCACCAACAGATTGGCCGCGAGATACGCGGTTTGCCGCCCCAGGCCCGGCCGTGATCCTTTGCGAGACCTTTTGAATTGCATGCATGGGCGGTAGGAATGCGGACCGAATCAACTTCAACGCCTCGTCGTCGAATTCTTTCGAATTACCAAATTGCGCTGGTCCTGCTTTTCCTAGTCACCCTGCCTCTTGTCAATCCCTGGGTTCGCGGCGACGGAGTGGGTTATTACGCTTACGCCCGCTCGCTCTTGATCGACCACAAGCTCGATTTCACGCAAGATTGGCTCAGGGCAAACGCGTCCTTCCGCATGGGGCGCATCGACACCGATGGGCAAATCGATCCGAGCCAATACACTTCCACAGGGCACCTAGACAACCATTTCTCGATCGGCCCCGCGATTTTGTGGTCCCCTTTTTTGATTGCCGCGCACGCTGGGGTGCTGATCGCTGACCGTTTCGGCGCGCACGTTCCCGCTGACGGGTTTTCGCGGCCTTACATCCTGGCGATGTCGTTCGGCACGGCTCTCTACGGATTTTTGGCCGTGGCGATTTCGTTCAGTCTGGCGCGGCGCTTCGTGGATGACTTGTGGGCGTTCATTGCGGCGATCGGAATTTGGTTCGGCAGTTCGCTGCCCGCATACATGTACTTCGATCCGTCCTGGTCGCACGCGCAGTCGGCATTCACCGTCGCCTTGTTCCTCTGGTATTGGTGGCGAACGCGCGGCCAACGCAGCATCGTCCAGTGGGCCGTCCTCGGCGCGATGGGCGGGTTGATGATTGACGTTTATTACGTCACGGCTACCCTGATCCTCCTGCCCATCATCGAGTCTCTGGCTCAGTATTGGGAGTCTCTGCGGACCAGTTCACGCGACAAAGTGGCGCCGTGGATCGCCGGAAACATCGTTTTCAGCGTGATTCTGATCGCCGTCTTCTTTCCCACTTTGGCGACCAAAAAAATCATCTACGGCAGCTTCTTTAATTTCGGCTACACCGAGCATTGGTACTGGAATTCTCCCGCATTTTTCAAGGTTTGTTTTTCCGCGGATCACGGGCTCTTTACCTGGACTCCCATCCTGATCCTCGCGGTGCTAGGGCTTTACGCTTTGAGGGCTCGCGACCGGGCTTTCGCCTGGTGCTTAATCGCGGTATTCGTGCTGTATCTCTACGTGATGGGCTGCTATCAAAACTGGCACGGAATTTCGTCTTACGGCGGCCGCTTTTTTGTATCTCTGACGGTGCTGTTCGTCATCGGACTGGCAGCGCTCTTCGAGTGGTGCTCGCGGAAATGGAACGCGCGCGGAGCCGCCGGGCTGGCTTGCGGCGCCACCGCCGTTCTCGTGCTGTGGAACCTGGGCTTGATATTCCAGTGGGGAATGCATCTGGTTCCGACGCGCGGGCCTATTTCATGGCGCGAAGCAGCTTATAATCAGGTAACCATCGTGCCCCAGGACGCGGCTTCCGCGATGAGAGCGTATCTCATGCGACGTTCCAGTCTCATGCAACACATCGAGCGTACCGATGTGCACGAGCTGAAGTCCCGGGACGGACAACAGGACGGGCGACGGTATCAACAGCAGGAAGGACGATCCAACGAATGAACTCCGCTCCGGCTAACGCCGCGGTCGCGCCGCCCGCGACATCGGGATCGTACGCACCCGTCCTTCATATACATCCGCCTTCCGGATGGTGGGCGATTCCGTTCGAGGAACTCTGGGTTACTCGCGAGCTGCTTTATTTCTTCGTCTGGCGCGACATCAAAATCCGCTACAAGCAAACGGCGATCGGCGCGGCCTGGGCCGTTCTGCAGCCCCTACTGGCCATGATCGTTTTCACGCTGTTTTTCGGCAGGCTCGCGCATATTCCCTCGGACGGCCTACCCTACCCCATCTTCTATTACAGCGCTCTTTTGCCGTGGATGTACTTCGCCAGCTCGCTTCAAGCCGCTACGAGCAAAATCGTCGAAAACCAAAACGTCATTACCAAGGTCTATTTTCCGCGCCTGATGTTGCCGATCTCCGCGGTTGTCGCCGGACTGGTCGATTTTGCGATCTCGTTCGGGATGTTCATTGTTTTTATGGCTTATTACGCGGTGCGTCCTACTTGGGCGCTGGTTTATTTCCCGTTGTTTCTGCTCCTTGCACTCGCCACGGCTCTCGGAGCCGGGCTGTGGCTCTCCGCGCTCAACGCCATTTATCGCGACGTTCGCTACGTCGTTCCGTTTCTCGTGCAATTTTGGCTGTTGGCATCGCCGGTGGCCTATTCAAGTTCCCTAGTCCCCACCAAATGGCGCTGGTTGTATGGCTTCAATCCGATGGCAGGAGTCATCGAAGGCTTCCGTTGGTCGCTTACCGGACACGGTGTAGCGCCTGGCCGCATGCTGCTCACGTCGTCCGTTGTCGCGGTTGCCGGCCTGATTAGCGGGTTGTTATATTTTCAGCGCATGGAGACGACTATCGCTGACGTGGTCTGACGCGTATGCCCCGATATCAGACAACTCGCTCTTTCAGGTTTGGCGGCTCACCAGCGTCGATCTCTCAACCATGAGCCAAACGGCCATTCACGTGGAGGGCGTCAGCAAGCTCTACCGCATAGGCGAGCGGGAGCGCTATCTCGCGTTGCGTGACGTGCTTGCCAAAGCATTTTCTGGCCGGAAGCGAGGCAATGGAACCCGGAACCGACCGGTACTCTGGGCGCTCAGAGATATCTCGTTCGACGTTCGCGAGGGTGAGGTTGTCGGTCTGATAGGCCGCAACGGAGCCGGTAAAAGCACGCTGCTGAAAATCCTGTCGCGCATCACCAAACCCACTGAAGGCTCGGCGACGATTCGCGGGCGCGTCGGGAGCCTACTGGAAGTAGGCACCGGCTTTCATCCGGAACTCACCGGCCGGGAAAACGTCTTCCTGAATGGCTCGATTCTCGGCATGAGCAAGCGCGAGATTCTGCGCAAATTCGATGAAATCGTGGCTTTCTCCGAAGTCGAACGCTTCCTGGATACGCCGCTCAAGTATTACAGCAGCGGGATGCAGGTTCGCCTCGCGTTTGCGGTGGCGGCGCATCTTGAACCGGAAATCCTCTTGATCGATGAAGTTCTCTCCGTTGGCGACGTGCAGTTTCAAAAGAAATGCCTAGGCAAAATGCAAGATGTTTCCGCCTCAGGTCGAACGGTTGTATTTGTTAGCCACCAGATGGCGCAGGTCAGACGGCTGTGCAGCCGCGTGATTTGGATCGAATCCGGCGAGATTCATAGGGATGGCCCATCGCAGGAAACCGTTAGTACGTACGAGGCAGCCCTAGGTCGCCGCAACCGACCCGAAGCTCCGCGACAGAAGCGAGATTCTATTCAGTACATCAGCTTCGTCAGGTGGGAGATCGTTAACGCAGAGGTAGGTGCCCCCCACACACTGGACCATTTGGGGCCGGTGACCGTTCGGTTTGTAATTGAAGCGCGGGAGCCAATGAGGAATGCGCGACAGGGCATGGCGCTTTACGATCACGAACGGAAGCTAATTTGGTCCAAGGCACCCGAAAGTATCTCGTTCGAGCCGGGCGAGTATCTCATGGACCACACCTTCCCTATGTTGCCTCTGCGTCCTGGTTTCTACACTTGGGCTGTGACCCTCTATGACCAGGACTGGACATTAATCGACGGGTGGGATTGCGAACCCGAGATGCACGTCGCGACGGAAAACTACCAGACTCCGCGCGACGAATGGACTGGGATTTTGAATATGCCTTCCACGTTCAAAGGCGTAAAACAGTAAGGCCTGAATCGTTGACCGGAGAACATAGATCGATTTCGTACACGCAAGCATGGAGACCGTAGTCACGGTAGTAATCGACACATTCAACCACGAGCGCTTTATCGAGGAAGCGATCCGAAGCGTCCTCAGCCAAGATTTCCCGCAATCTCAAATGGAAATACTGGTGGTGGATGACGGTTCGACAGATCGCACGGCGGAGATCGTTCGTCAGTTCGAACCACAAATAAAGTTGCTGCGAAAAGCTAATGGCGGACAAGCGTCGGCGATTAGCTTTGGCGTGGCGCATGCAAGGGGTGAATTTGTTGCGTTTTTGGATGGAGATGATGTTTGGCTGCCAAACAAAGTTTCCCGGGTCGTAGCCGAGTTCGAAAGGAACCTGCGCGCCGTGCTCGTTTACCATAAATTCTCGTTCTGGGACTCACGAGACGGCCGGGAGTGGAATCCCAAATGGCCGCTAGTTTCCGGTGACATCCTGGCCGATCGCCACAAAATGCAGCTTTACAGCCCCGCTCCGACGTCGTCGTTGGCTTTCCGTAAAACATGCCTCGACCGGCTCACACCAGTCCCGCAAAGATGTTCCTACATGCACGACGCTTACCTCACTGGGACCGCGATTTTCTTGGGGCCTGTGTCGGCACTGCCGGAGTCCCTCACCAAAAATAGGGTTCACGGCAACAATCTCTGGTATACGGTGGCAGGATGTCAGACGCGAGAGGCCTTGGAGCGCCGCGTAGGCATTCGGCATGCGGTGATCGAGAGCACGAACGGGTGGATCAGCAAGAATGTTCCAGCCTCGACGCTGCCTAAAGCGCGCGAATTCGTGTTGCTTGCGGAATTAGCATGTGAAGCAGACGAGTTCCTGCTTCACGCTCCTGGGCGTCTACGCTTCGCGAGACACCTCGTACGACGTGCGTGGCATTACGGTGCGCGCATGACATGGCGCCACCGGCTCGTGACCTATATGAATGCCTTCGGATCTCTGTTCACAGGGTACGAGCATCTCCATCTGCTGGATGAATGGCGCGTGCGTATCAAGCATATGTTAACCGGCCGATCGGGCGCAGCGTTCCCGGGAGCTAGCGTGAAATGAATCCGACCGTCACCGTGCTGGTGGACACCTATAACCACGAACGCTTTATCGAGGAAGCTCTCGTCAGCGTGGTCGAGCAAGATTTTCCCACGTCCGATATGGAAATTCTCGTTGTGGACGACGGCTCGACCGATCGCACTCCGGAAATCGTTCGCGCGTTCGCTCCGCGCGTCCGACTGTTGCGCAAAACGAACGGCGGCCAGGCATCCGCATTCAATTTCGGTATTCCTCAGGCGCGCGGAGAAATCGTCGCGTTCCTCGACGGTGACGACTGGTGGGCGCGCAACAAATTGACGCGCATCGCTGAGACCATGGCTGCGGATCCTGAAGTTGGCATGGTTGGGCACGGCTATTTCGAAATGGCCAGCCAAACCAGTACTCTGCGAAGGGTCGTTCCATCGGAGACGAGCTGTTTCAGTCTCCGTACAGATGGCGGCGCACAGGCATTTCGAAATTACATGGCTTTCCTGGGAACAAGCCGCGTGAGCATCCGCAACAGCGTTCTCCAGCGGGTCCTCCCGATTGCGGAGCCGCTAATTATTGAGGCTGACGAGTTTATGTCCGCCGCTGCGGCAGCAGTTTCTAGTGCGCTTATAATTCCGGAACCTTTGACGTTCTATCGGCTTCACGACAGCAATTTATTTCAGCTTCAGTCTGGCGATCCCGTGCGGCTCAGGCGCAAACAGCAGATTCTAGCTGTACTGGCCGACTTATTGTCGCGGCGCCTGCATAACATGGGAGTCGCTCCGCAAAGCGTCTCGACCGTTGTTGACCCAATACGCGTGTCGTCCGACCGCTTGAGACTTTATCTCGACGGCGGACGGCGCATCGATGCGTTCCGTGCCGAAAAAGCCGACATGCGTCATTCGTACGAACGACTGTCGGCCGGATATTACGCCTGGAAACAGCTTTCCCTTGGGCTAGCCCTCATCCTTCCGCCTCGCCGCTACTACAGGCTTCGAGAAAGATACGCGACGTCGGGTCTTAGGCAATTCCGTTCATGGCTGGGAGAGCCCCAGCCGCGAGCTCGAATCAACGCCACGGAGGCTTCCCCGGAGACATTTGAAAAAGAGAATCGAATGGCCGACATTTCCTCGCCCGCACTTAAGCGCACACCCCGATTTCCATGTGAAATTCGAGTGGCAAATCCACTCGCTCGACCACATGAGGCGTTTTCGCTGCGTATCCTTCTTCGGGATGCAGTCGTCGAGTCTTTCGCGCTCTTGCCGCTGCGACTAAAGCTTTGGCTATACGCGAACTGTAAGCGGTTGCTCCTCGGAATGCTGTTCAGACTCGAGAAACGGCGTATCGTGGTTGTTCGCGCAGGACCGAGTCGCTACAGGCATCCCATGTACCTTTCCTGGCAAGCCGATACTGGCTGGGTGTTGGGAATTTACGAGCCTCACCTCTTGCAGACACTTAAGCAACACCTCAAACAGGGCGACTGCTGCATGGATATTGGCGCCAATCTAGGTTATTTCACCAGCGTCATGTCGCATCTGGTAGGTGACGACGGTGAGGTAATCGCATTTGAACCGCTTCCGAATAATGTCAAGGTTCTGGAACAGAATATTGCGCTCGAAGGCCTAGAGAACGTCAAGATCGAGCCGAAGGCAGTTTCGGATTCCGTTGGAACGGCGTGCTTAGTCATTCAAGGCGATATCGACTTTACGGGAACAGCCTCACTCACTGAAGTATACGACTGGGGTGGCGAGAGAGCAGAAGTCCCAGTACCGGTTATTACGCTGGATAGCTACGTTGCCGAACTTTCAAAACGTCCATCTCTTCTTAAGATCGACGTCGAAGGGGCTGAATTGCAAGCGCTTCGCGGGGCGAAAAATGTATTGTCTACGGCTCGACCTATCCTCTTGATTGAAATACACGGCTGGGGATCCCCACAGAGCGGAGAATTAGTAGACCTGCTGGAGGAACGCGGATACGAAATTAAGATTCTGGGGCGCAGGAATCGCGAAGCGTTCTGCTTGGCAATTTCCCTTTTGGGCTCGAGTATGGACGATGCGCAATGGAGCTGATGAAATTGGATGATATCGAGAAGGTTGGTCTTGCGATTTTAGCTCCGCGTGGTTGCGTGCTCGGGCACAATCCTTGTGGCGGATCAGAAGTGGTCCTATGGAGGGATGCAAATCTGATCGCCGAAACGGGAATCCCCGTCCGGGTGTACGGACGCGCTGCCCGCGATGGCGCTCCCGTCAAACGAATTAAGACGCGTACCAACTTGCCCGTCATCACTTCGCTCGAATATTGCGGAAATTTCCTGCGGCAAGAGCCGAACGCCGTAGTCATGTCGCAGAATGAGCCGACGCTGGCAGGACTGGCTCCGGCTCGGGCGATAGTCCGGTACGAGTGGACCACACCTCTTCCTCGTTACTGGAGGTTGCCGGGCTGGCTCAGCCGGTTCCAAAGGGGCTTTTATCTCTTTCCCAGCAGGGATGAGCAGCGACTTTTCCATGAGGCTCATCCACCAATCCCCACGACCTCACAATTCGTGATGCCGTACGGGATTGATCTCAACGTCTTTCAACCATCGAACCAGGAGCAGCGGCCAAGGTTGCGGGTGGGATTTGCAGGACAATGGGTTCCTCGCAAGGGAATCGATAAACTGCTCGACGCCTGGGCTAAAGTCCGCGAAACGATTCCCAATGCAGAGTTACATCTGCTGGATGGTAGTAGTCTTTGGAAAGTTGATTTTGCGATTCCCGGCGTGGCCGATGCAATCGCTAGAGTGCGCTTTGTGGAATCAACCGGTGCATTGCATGTACAGCCCGCGCTGGAGCACTGGCAGATGCCGCGATTTTGGAATTCCGTATCCGTGGCTGTCGTGCCGTCGCTGTACGAACCATTGGCAGGCGTTGTGCTGGAGGCCATGGCATGTGGAACACCCGTAATTGCAAGCGACACTGGTGGTTTCCCGGATATGATCGAACACGGGAAAACGGGGCTGCTCTTTGCACCCGGTGATGCGGATGCCTTGGCAGGCTACATCGTTCGCCTTTTGACGGATGACTCGTTGCGAGGACGTCTTGCCGCCGGTGCGCGGCGCAGAGCCGAAGACTTTTCATTGGAACGGAGGCGCCGCGATTTGCTTGAACTTCTACAGCTGCGGATCGAGCGGTCGCCGAAGGAGTTGGAGAGGTTGGCGCGATTGGAGCGCTCCAGCGCGTGCGCAGGGGATGCAGAGTGATCTGTCTCGGTATCAACTATTCGCAGATGAAGGATGCATCGGCGTGCGTGGCGGTGGACGGTCAGGTGGTCCACGCGGTGGCAGAAGAGCGCCTGAGCCGCATGAAACATGACGGTCGTTTTCCGTCAATGGCAATCGAATCCTGCCTGAGCCATGCATCAATCCGGGCGAATGACGTTACTCACCTGTGCTTTGGTTGGTCCCCAGTTCGGCGTGCATTCCGCCAAGACATAACTGATTTTCTAACGCTAAATCGCACGCCGAATTACGTCAACGTAGCAAGTTCAGTGCGTTACCTCATCAGCATGACTCGGCAACAGGGCGGAGCAAGGCTCTTCCAAGACCACTTCGGGGTGGCGTGCCCGAACGTACGCTTCATCGATCATCATTTGGCCCACGCGATCAGCACATACGCCTATTCCGGCTTTGCGGATGCCGCCATTTTGGTCATCGACGGGCGTGGCGCGTGGGAAGCGACTTCCATCTGGCACGGGCGCGAGGGCCGGATCGAGCACGTGCAAACGATCCCGTGGCCTAACTCGCTAGGTTTCTTTTACGCACAGTTCACTCACTATCTTGGGTTCGAACCTTATAGCGATGAATGGAAAGTGATGGGCTTGGCGCCTTACGGCAGACCAGGCGTCGATCTGAGCCGGTTCATCACCGTCGGTGAGGATGGTTATCGCGTCGCCACACGCTTGTTGTTCGGAAAGGATTCCGCGCCGAGCGCGGCCATCGAAGCACATCTGGGACCAAAACGCGTCCCAGAATCCGAGATCACGGACCACCACAAAAACATTGCCTTCGCGGTGCAGGACCAATGCGAGCGGGCAATGCTAAAGCTGGCGGCGGGCGCCGTGGCAAAAACGGGCTGCCGGAATCTTTGCCTGGCCGGTGGCGTGGCGCTCAATTCCAAAGCAAACGGAAAAATCCTGGCATCCGGGATAGTAGATAATCTCTTCATTCAGCCCGCAGCCGGCGACGACGGCGTTTGCCTCGGCGCGGCGCTTGCGCCACACCTCGATTCGGGCGGAAAACTTCCGATGCGCAGAATGCGGCATGCATATCTCGGGCCGGCAAGCTCCGACGCGGAGATCGAGAAAGCGCTCGTAACATTTAAGATTCGACATACGCGGGTGAGCGACCCAGCCAAGGCCGCCGCGGAGTTGCTCGCCTCCGGCAAAATGCTCGGTTGGTTTCAGGGCCGCATGGAATTCGGTCCGCGCGCCCTGGGCAGCCGCTCGATCCTAGCCGACCCGCGCGATCCGCACATGACGGCGAAGGTGAACAACGCGGTAAAATTCCGCGAATGGTGGCGGCCGTTTGCCCCGTCGATGCTGGCCGGGGCTGCTGCGGACTTTATCGAATCCGCGACCGATTCGCCATTCATGATTCTCACCGCGCAGGTCCGTCCGGAAAAGCGCGCAGTGATTCCGGCGGTGACGCACGTGGATGGCAGCGCCCGCCCACAAACGGTCGAGCGAGACGTCAATCCACTTTATTGGAAGCTGATCTGCGAATTCGGCGGAATCACGGGCATTCCAGTGGTAATGAATACGTCTTTTAATCTTCGCGGCGAGCCGATCGTATGTACCCCCACGGACGCGATTCGCACCTTTTTCAGTTCGGGCATGGACGCGCTCGTAATCGGCAGCTTTCTGGTGGTGAAATAAGTTGGGCAGAGTCGCTTTGACAACATCACCATGGACGCAAATTTAATCGCTCTGCTTGGGAGGCGAGAGAAGCCGACGGACGGCATCGAAGATTACTGCCGGTTTCTGGGCGAGGCCCTTTCTCGACAGAGCGTCGCAATGAAAACCGAACGAGTCGATTGGGATGACGTTGGTTGGATTGCCGCGTTGCGAAAACTGCGCACTCAGACCGGCAACGTCCGTGGAGAATGGATCGTCGTCCACTATACGGCTCTTTCGTGGTCGCGCCACGGCTTTCCGCTCGGGCTGCTCTTCGTACTTGCGCTCCTTCGCTATCGGGGTCTGCACTGCGCGGTGCTGTTTCACGAAAGCGAAAGGCAACTCGGCCGTGCCCGGCTGCGCGACCGCATCCGAGGACGTATCCAAGAGTGGGTAATCCGCGGCTGTTTCCGCTTTTCGGAGAAAGCCATTTTCACCGTGCCGCTCGAAACCATTTCGTGGTTGCGCGGCGATATCTCAAAGGCCTGCTACATTCCTATTGGAGCTAACATCCCGGAGCGCATACACATAGATCATTCAGACAAGCTGAATGCTGACACTCCGAAAAGTGTTGCAGTGTTTTGCCTCAGCTCAGGAGAAAGGCGGGCTGTCGAAATCGCGGATATGGCGCTCGCCGCCCGACGCCTGCGCACCGCGCTCGACGAAGTTCAGTTTGTGGTCCTCGGAAAAGGCTCCAGCGAAGCGCGCACGGAGATAGAGGCCGCTCTGCGCCGAGAAGGAGTGGAAGTTCGCGTCCTAGGCAGGCTGCCCGCTGATGACGTGGCAAACACTCTCGCCGTCGCCGACGTTTTGCTGTTCCTGGGTGCGTGGGTCACACAAACGCGCGGCAGCGCTCTCGCGGCCGTAGCGTGCGGACTTCCAATTGTCGGGTACGCAGGTCCTTCTCGCGAGCCTATCCATGATGCTGGCGTTCTGCTGGCACCGCCCAGGGATCCGGAGGCGCTTGCCGCCGCGCTGTCCCGCGTTCTCAAAGACGACGCGTTGCGAAGTGAGATGCGGCGCAAAAGCATAACTGCCCAGGAATCTCACTTCTCTTGGAACACCATCGCAACCAGTTTCATTCGAGCTTTGAGTCCCGAACGGGCGAGCGCCACGAACATTCTATTGT
Source organism: Candidatus Acidiferrales bacterium (assembly GCA_030038275.1). Taxonomy (GTDB): domain Bacteria; phylum Acidobacteriota; class Terriglobia; order Acidiferrales; family UBA7541; genus Palsa-295. Next base: position 14,139 of record JASHPG010000187.1, read on the forward strand.
TCTCTCGCGACTTTCTTCCCAAACGCGGCGGCATTCAAACTGTTGTCGCCGATCTTGCTCGCGGACTGACGGAGTCGACGAACTCATCCGTGGAGCGAGCGTTCGACGTTACGGTAATGACAGAAACTGCTGGACCGGACGTGGCCGACGGCCAATTCCCGTTTCGAATCATTCGCCAGGCGCATCTTCCAACCATGGCGCGGCTGATTCGCCGGGCTGACGTCGTTCACCTGGCGGGACCGGCAATGAAACCGCTGGCACTCAGTCTCATTCTAAGAAAACCCGTCGTAGTAGAGCACCACGGATTTCAAACGATCTGCCCGAATGGCCAACTATTCTATGAGCCAAGTGAACATGCTTGTCCAGGGCACTATATGGCCGGACGATATCGTCAATGTGTCCGTTGCACCGGCTCGAAAATGAGCTTGGCGAAGCGCGCCAGTTTGCTGGCGTCGACTCCAATTAGACGGTGGTTATGTAACCATGCGCAGGCGAATATTGTCCCGACGAATTGGCTTGCATCGCAGCTGAAGCTGCAGCGCCAGGCGTTCGTGCCTCACGGAGTTTCGATCACTGCCGCGGGCCCGAGTATTGCCACCGGAACACATAGCACGGCTTTCGGTTTCATAGGCCGCTTGGTATCCACGAAAGGAATTCGAATACTCTTACAGGCTTTCGAGAAGTTATGCAATGAGGGGCGTTCTCCGAGTCTCGTCATCATTGGTTCCGGTCCCGACGAAGAATCGCTGCGAAAATTTGCGGCACAATTCGGCGACCGCGTGCAATTCCTCGGCGAAGTGCCGCCTGAACGGCTACAAGAAGCCCTTGCGCATGTTACGACCGTGGTGATGCCTTCGCTTGCCGGAGAAGTATTCGGCTTGGTGGCGCTGGAAAACATGATGCGAGAAAGGCTGCTTATTGTCTCCGATCTCGGATCACTGAGGGAGGTGATCGGAGACGCAGGACTCGTTTTCCCCACAGGCGACGTTACGTCCCTCGCGGGTTGCATGCGTTGGTCGATGGATAATCCTTCTCACGCGAGAGCTCTTGCACGCGCCGGGCGGGAGCGAGCTCAACAAGTATTCAACGACCGGCAGATGATAGAAAATCATATTTCTCTGTATTCGCGAGTGCTGAGGTCGAAAGAGGGGAACAACTGCACGCGTCCTCTCGCGGAGCGAGTGAATGGGAATTGAACGACGTCGTGACGCCACTCGGGGCGGTCGCACGCGCGAGGGTAAACAAGTTATTTCGGCGCGAGGTGATGGTCGGGAGCCAGGTTTCCCTTCTGAAGGAAAGTCTTGTCCGATAACGAAAACTGACGTGCAGAAACAAACACGGTCGGGCATTCGGCTGTTTGGAAAGCTCGCAAATTCAGAACGCAGCAAGGATTTCGTCCGCGCAACGATCCCGCGCTCGATTCGCAACTGGCTGCGTTCGCCTTCGAGATCCGCCGAGTGGGTGATGGACTCGGCCCGATTTTATGCTGGCGCAACCGAAGCGATCAATCTCGCTCCGGATCTGAAAATCGTGTGCCATCCTCAAGCGTATCGCGCCGTCCTTGAAGCTCAGGTGAACGACCCAGATCAGCGCGCCGAATTCGAACATTTCCTTTCGCTATGCAGCGCCGACATGTTTCTTTTCGATATCGGTGCGCACTTCGGCGTTTTCAGCATCGCCGCGGCGCTGAAGGGGGCCAAGGCGGCCGCCGTTGATCCCTCACCAAGTGCCGTGCGTATGATGGCTAAGCAAGTTGCCTTAAATGGATGTGAAGGCAACATTCGAATAATCCGCGCTGCCGTGAGCGACTCGAATGGCGCTATTGATCTGCTAAGCTCGGGCGTGTTCTCGCAAGGCTATTTCAAAGTTGCCAAGGGACGGCACAAACGCGAGCTCACCACGTCTGCTGCCCTGACGATCGACGAACTGGTTCGACGCTTGGGCGTGCCAACTCACATCAAGATCGATGTCGAGGGCCACGAAGCGGCCGTTCTTCGCGGCGCCAGAAGTCTTTTGCTTGCGCATTCTCCCGTGCTATTGCTAGAGCTTCACAACGAAATGGTCCGCGGCGAGGGCGGCGATCCTAAAGCGTTGCTGGATGAGATCGAGGAGCTGGGATTTAGCGTCTTTGACTCGGCAGGGTGCCCGGTCGTCCCCAGGGAAATACTTCTCGATCCAATCGTTCGTGTTGTGGCCGCGCGAAACCCCAGATGAGAGAAACTCGCAGCCCGTTGATGCGAAGCCAGCCCGTAATCGGGCTTCTCATGTTTCTCGCGGCCCTTTGGCTCGCCTGGCAAGCAGGTCAGACAATTCTCTCGGGGAATTTCCGCGCGCTCGAATTCGCAGCGCTCGGAGTGGCTGTGTGTGGCGCGGCAATCATCATCCTGCGGAATTGGCGCGCTGGGTTCTACTCCTTTTTCATCTGGATGCTCGTGGAAGACCTCGTCAGAAAGTATATGGGCAACAGTACTTTGCTGTTTTTTGGAAAGGACGTTTTGCTTGGTCTCGTGTATGTAGCTTTGTATCTCGAAATCCGCCGAGGGAAGGAGAAGTGGTTCCGAGCGCCATTTTTGCTGTTCCTGAGCCTGTTTTTCTGGCTCGCTGTATTGGAGATTTTCAACGAGCACTCGCCCAACATTCTGTATGGCTTGCTCGGTCTCAAGCTCTATTTTTACTACGTTCCCCTGATCTACGTTGGATACGCTCTGGTGCGCTCCGATGAGGACGTTAAGAAGTTTCTGAACGTAAACATTATCGCAGCCATTGTCATAGCCGCGATCGGAATCATTCAGGCCATCCGCGGCAACCACTTCTTAAATCCCGCTCAACTAGCGCCTGACCTGCGGAACCTGGGCAATCTACAGAAGGTAACGCCTATTTCGGGCGAGGTTTTCAATCTTCCGGATTCGGTGTTTGTGAGTGCTGGTCGCTTAGATATGTTCTTGATCGTCGGCTTCGTGCTTTGCATGGGAGCTACGGGTTATATGTTATTGCGCTCCCGCCGCCGTTCGATGGCCGGTTTTTTTGCCATCGGAACAATTGGAGCAGCAACCTTGCTTTGCGGGAATCGCGGCGCACTGCTATTCGTCATGGGCTCCGCCCTGGCCTTGAGCGCGGGGTTCATTTGGGGCGCTCCATGGCGCTGGGGACAGGCGCACAGAATTCTGAAAGCGATCCGCAATTCGGTGATCGTTGGGGCGCTGGCTCTCGCCACTGTCGTCCTCTTCTTCCCGCAAAAAGCGGGGTCTCGCATCGCGTTCTATTCCGAAACTTTGCTGCCCAGCAGCTCCGCCTACCAGCTCTCTAACCGGACATGGGATTATCCTCTGCAGAATCTTCTCGATGTTTTCGGGGGGCAGGGGCACTGGATCGTCGGCACTGGGACCGGAACAGCTTCTCTGGGTACGCAGTACGTCTCCAGTCTTCTGGGCCAACCCCCGCCCAATGACTGGGTCGAAGAAGGCTTCGGCGTCTTGATCGCTGAAATGGGCATTCTCGCGGCTGTGCTGTGGATATTGTGGGGTGCAGCCGTACTGTATTACTCCTGGAAAGTTGTGCGGCGTCTGCGCGGTACGCGTTTTTTTCCACTTGCCGTCGCCATCGCCTGGTACGCATTTTTGCTGATTTTCCCGATGACATGGGGCAGCCTTTCCGGCTATCAAGATTATCTTTGCAGTATATACATGTGGCTGACGATCGGAATCCTCTTCCGCCTACCGGAGATCGCCGCGAATCCAGCGGTTTCGGCAACCGCTCCCTCCAGGCAAATCAGCGGCTTCGAGCGGTTCCGCAGGGCGATACATGTCCACTAAGGTAGCGGATAGCATCGTCGCGCAGCGCCGTTATTACACCGAAACCGCGGCGCGTTACGATCACATGCACGCGCATGAAGGCGATGACGACGATTGGAACGTCCGGCTCGTCTGCGCATTCCTGGGGGTAATCGGCGCCAAATCCATACTCGATGTTGGCGCGGGGACCGGGCGCGGGATGCAACGTTTGCAGTTGTCGGCGCCGGACCTATTCGTTTGTGGCGTCGAGCCGGTTGCGGCGCTCGTCGATCAGGGCCTCGCAAAGCGCCTCGATCCTTCGGTGCGTTTCATCCAAGCCTCGGGCGACGCGCTTCCATTTGCGGACGCCAGCTTCGATGCCGTCTGTTCGTTTGCGATTTTGCATCACGTTGCAAATCCCGCCGCCGTGGTTGGCGAAATGTTGCGTGTTGCGCGCAAAGCAGTGCTAATCCTCGATAGCAACCGCTTTGGACAAGGGCGCTGGCCGGTGCGGGCGGCGAAGCTTCTGTTGTACAAGGCCGGCTTGTGGCCGATTGTGAATTTCGCGAAAACTCGCGGAAAGGGCTATCTGTTCACGGAAGGCGACGGCGTAGCCTATTCGTACAGCGCCTATGATTCCTTCGATCAAATCGCGAAATGGGCCGATCGTCTGATCGTCGTCCCTTCCGAACCGTGCAAAGCCGATAGCTGGCTCCATCCCCTTCTCACGTCGAGAGGAGTTCTGCTCGGTGCATTCAAGGAGCCGGCCAAGTGAACGCGCCGCCGCAAAGGCGCCGAGTTGCCGTTGTTTCACCTTTCTTGGACAAGAGCCATGGCACCGAGCGCATGGTTCTCGAATGGATTTCGCGGTTGGACCGCGACTTCGAGTTTCACGTTTATAGCCAGCGTGTCGAGGACCTAGATTTCTCTAAATTGGTTTGGCACCGCATCCCGCGGCTCCCCGGCCCGCACTTGTTCAATTATCTCTGGTGGTTTGGCGCAAATTATCTGTGGCGGGCCTGGCATCTTCGCGTTGGGGGGATACAGTGCGACGTAGTATTTAGCCCTGGAGTGAATTGCCTCGGCGCGGATGCCGTTTCGATCCACATCGTGTTCGCGGAGCTCCGGCGGCGCCTCGCGAAGGAACTGCAGTTCCGCAAGAATCCGCTGCGGTCTTGGCCTGTTCTCCTGCACCGCCGGTTGTATTATCGCCTCATCAAATTTTTGGAACGCCGCGTATTCACAAATCCGCGCACTCAACTGATCCTCACCTCTCCGAGCACGACCGCCGAGCTCCAGCGGTTCTATTCGCGAGGAGACCGCTTTCCTCTCCTGTGCGCTGGTGTCGATCACCGGAAGTTTAATCCCGGTCGCCGGGCGGAGATGCGGCAGTCAGCGCGCCGTTCGCTCGGCCTTTCCCCGGATCAGTTCGTGCTCTTGCTGATCGGCAACGACTGCCGCAAAAAAGGGCTGACAGTCCTGCTGGATGCTTTGCAATTGCTCCGCGAACTTCCGGCCGCCCTGCTGGTCGTGACCAGCGAATCTCGCGCGGCGATCCGGCATGCGTTTGGCAGATTGGCAGGTGATCCTCGCGTTTGTTATTTACCTCTGCGCTCCGATGTTGAGTTTTATTACGCAGCCGCCGATGTCTATACCGGCCCCTCCCTCGAGGACACTTTCGCGCTGCCGGCGACGGAGGCGATGGCGTGCGGCCTCCCCGTCATTATGTCCTCAAGGGCTGGCGCTTCAGCATTCATCACTGACGGAATGGATGGCCTAATCCTGCAGGACCCGACTGACGCTTCCGCTCTCGCAGCCATGCTCCGCAAACTTTATGAAAGCCCAGAATTGCGTGATCGCATCGGCCAAAAAGCTGAAGCAACCTCGCAGCAGTTCGACTGGGATCGCAATGCCCGCGAACTCGGCACCATCTTCGAACAGATCATCTATCGCAAGTCGCAGCCTCAGGCGCAGACGCTAACGCAGGCGCTATGAGCTTCAGCCCTCCTGTGCGTTCCGTAGCCTCCGCTCAAACCGCCGGAGAATCGATTCGAGTCATAGGACTGTTCCCAGACCTTTTGGGCCTTGGGGGCCTCCAAGAATCCGGCCGCCTTACCTCGGCGGCAATCACCGCAATCGTGAGCCGGCGTGGCGGAGAAGCAGCGTTCCTCAGCCTCAACGATTCGCGGGGGCCTAAGGAGTTTGATCTCGAGGGCATTCGGGTGCCGCTCAAAGGATTCGGACGCGGGAAGGTTCGTTTTGTTTTATCCGCTCTCAGTCGTTCGTATCTCTCCGCAAAAGATATGCAGGGGATCGTCGTGGCGGCCCATCCTCATCTGGCTGTTCCCGCCGGCTGGATGCGGCGGCTGGCGCCTCGGTTGAAAACTGCCGTGATGGCGCACGGAATCGAAGTGTGGAACGCGTTGCCCGCCCCCCGCCGGCACGCGCTCCAGCGCGCGAATGTAGTGCTGGCGCCGAGCCGCTATACGGCGGAGAAACTGCATGACTCCCAAGGCCTCGCCCATGAGCGAATTCGCGTTGTACCCTGGCCGCTCAATCCGGAATTTGCCAGGATGGCTTGCGATCCATCGAAGCTCCCGCTTCCAGAAAACTTCCCGGAAGGCCGCATTCTCCTGACCGTCGGACGCTGGGTCGCATCTGAACGCTACAAGGGTGCGGACGATTTGATTCGCGCGCTTGCCCGCCTCAGGCCGAATTACCCGGATTTGCAGGTGGTCGCAGTCGGCGACGGAGATGACGTTCCACGGCTTGGTGCGCTTGCAATCTCGCTCGGCGTGGCGAATAGCGTCCATTTCCTTGCCGGCCTCACGCGCCCGCAGATTGCGGCGTGCTATTCGCGCGCGGAGCTGTTTGCTCTGCCCAGCACGGGCGAGGGGTTTGGCCTCGTTTTCTTGGAAGCGATGGCGTTTGGGAAGCCCGTGATAGGCGTGTCCACCGGCGGCGTCCTGGACTTAATCCAAGATGGCGTTAACGGTATGCTTCTTCCTCCCCACGATCTGTCAAAGCTCGTGGATGCGATCGAGATGTTGCTTCGCGACGATTCTCTTCGCGGTCGCATGGGGCATGCCGGCGCGGAATTGGTGCGGGGGAAATACTCTTTTGAGACGTTCAAGCACCATATAGAACAAATCATCGACGAGCTTATTTCAGCGCCTGGTAATTGAGGCTCATCGCTGGATTATCTCGCGCGGTTTACTCGCGGCCAAAAAATTGAGCGGGTCATGCGCATTTTAAAAGTAGCTCAGTTCTATTATCCCTTTCACGAAATGGGCGGGCCTGTGGTGAAGGTTCGCGCGTTGGCTCACGCCCTCGCTGAACGCGGTCACCGCGTCACCGTTCTAACCGCCGATTGGGGCTTGGCCTCGCGAAACGGCCATGGCTTGGCTTTTGAGTCGTGTGATTGGGGCTGGCGCGCGACAGAGCAGGGCGTCGAAACCATATATCTTGCGTCCGCAGCTCACTATCGCGCTCTGACGCTCAATCCGCGTGTGATACGATTTTGCCGGGCTTCTCTCAAGGAGTTTGATTTGGCGCACTTTTACGGCCTGTACGACGTGCTGGGTCCGGCCGTTGGTCATTCTTGTCGGCGCCGATCGATTCCTTACGTGATCGAACCCCTAGGTATGTACCGCCCGATCGATCGCAGTTTCCTCCGGAAGGCTCTCTGGCACAAGAGCCTCGGCGCGGCATTTTGCCGCGAAGCCCGTAGCTTTGTCGCCACAGCGGATCTGGAGCAGCAGACGCTGGTTGAAGAAGGTATCCCGCAAGAAAAAATAGTGGTACGTTACAACGGTGTGGATTCCGATCTGGCTGCCGCTGCGAACGCAGCTCGGGGCCGCTTCCGCGCAAATTGGGCGGTCCCTTCCGGCGAGCCGCTCATTTTGTTTCTCAGCCGCCTCATTCCTCGAAAAGGCGCCGATATCCTGATCGACGCCTTCGCGCGAGCATGCCCGCAGTCTGGCCGCCTGGTAATCGCGGGCCCCGAGGGAGAACCAGGCTACGTTTCCTATCTGCGGAATCATGCTAAAAATTCGGCGGCTGCCGAGCGCGTGATCTTCACCGGCCCGCTCTATCAGGACGAAAAAGCCGCAGCCTTCGCCGACGCTGATTTGTTCGTACTTCCATCGCGCTATGAAAATTTCGCGAATGTCGCGGCGGAGGCGATGGCCTGCGGCGTCCCGGTAATCGTGAGTGACGCGTGCGGCATCTCGTCCTTGGTCGAGGGAAAAGCTGGATTGGTAGTCTCCCCTCGAACGGAATCAGTCGCCGACGCGCTTCGCAAAATGCTCGACGATCGCGCGCTTTACGCTGGTTTCAAAGCGGGCTGCCGCGAAGTCGCGAACGAACTGAGTTGGAATGCGCTCGCGGCGCAGATGGAACGCTATTACGCGCAGGTCCTCTCAGCGAGCTAGGCTGTTTAGGTAAAGCGGTCACATTCTAATTTTGCCGGTCATCAGCATTTCGATTGGCCCAAGCGTGTTTAGCTTTTTCAATTTAACGGCTTGAATCATGTGCGGAATCTGCGGTGTCATCGGCATCGAATCGACGGACGCAAGCGAACGAGCGGTCCGCCGGATGATGGCCGCCATGCTGCATCGCGGCCCCGATGATGAGGGCGTCTTGATTGCGCCGCGCGTCGCTGTCGGCATGCGACGCCTGAGCATCGTCGATCTTCCTGGCGGCGGCCAACCCGTGTGGAATGAAGCAGGCACGCTCGCGGTCGTCTTCAACGGCGAAATTTACAATTTTCGCCAGCTGCGCGCCGAACTCGAATCCTTCGGCCACCGCTTCCGCACCCGTTCCGATACGGAGGTGATCGTTCACGCCTACGAACAGTGGGGTCAGCGCTGCGCCGAAAAACTCAGGGGAATGTTTGCGTTCGCGGTAATCGAGATGCCTCGCGGACGAGCCGCCGTCCCCGAGCGCGTCTTCATCGCGCGCGACCCGCTCGGAATCAAGCCACTTTACTGTGCGCTCGTTGATGGCATTCTGCTGTTCGCTTCCGAGGTGCGCGCCCTCCTTGCCAGCGCTCGAATCCCGCCGCGCATCGCAACCGGCCAGCTTCCGGGATATCTGCTGTTCGGCTCCGCTTGCGAGCCGGACACATTGATCGAAGGTATCTCGTCGCTTCCGCCTGGTTATTGCATCTCTATTCCCGTCGATGCACCGCTTGCAGCTCCTTCGTCATCTCCTTATTGGAGTTTCGCCCTCAATCCAGCCGCCGAAAGCTCGCGGCGCGAACCAAGCGACGGCATCGCCACGGCATCCAAGAAAATTCGCTCCCTCCTCCACGATTCGGTTGCATCGCATCTCATCGCCGATGTTCCCGTTGGCGTCTTTCTGAGCAGTGGGATCGACTCTACTGCGCTCGCGGCGCTCGCGAGCCTGGCTCGTCCTGGCATTCACACCTTCACGGTCGCTTTCCCTGGCGCGCAGTTCAGCGAGGCCGACATAGCGCGGCGCACGGCCCGGCGGCTGCGCACCGAACACAGCGAGCTGACTCTGTCCGACCGCGAGATGGTCGCGCGCCTCGACGAAGCAATCGCCGCGTTCGATCAGCCCAGCATGGATGGCATCAACACCTACTTTGTTTCGTGGGCTGCGCGCCAAGCCGGACTGAAAGTTGCCCTCTCTGGTCTCGGAAGCGACGAGCTGTTCGGTGGCTACGCTTCTTTCCAAAACGCAACGAGAGTCGCGCGGATCGCGGCCCTCGCGCGCGTCGTTCCTTCGCCCGTTCGCAATGCAGCCGCTGGTTTTGCGCACTCGGCCAATCCACAACGCGCGATCGGCAAATTCGCCAAAGCTGCCGCTGCTTGGATCGATCCGAATGCGCTTCCTCATCCATACTTCTTCACGCGCTTGCTATTTCCACCGCAGGTCGTTTTCGCGGGCCAGCGCGCTGCATTGTGGCGCTCGCAGCCATCCTCTGGCTGGCTTTCGGATTCCGCGCGCCAAGCTGCCTCGCTTGATCGCTTCACAGCCGTTTCCTGGCTGGAGCTACGCTCCTATCTTCTGAACACTTTGCTGCGCGACACGGATGCCATGAGCATGCGCCATTCGCTGGAGGTTCGCGTCCCCTTTCTGGACACGCCGCTGGTCGAATACGTCTTGTCGCTCCCGCGGTCTGCTAAACTCAACAACTCGCGGCCGAAAGCCCTGCTCGTTCAAGCGCTGGGCGATCTGCTGCCGGAGGAAGTCGTCGAACATCCGAAACGCACGTTCACATTTCCGTGGGAACGCTGGCTGCGCGCCGAGTTGGGCCAGCGCGTTTCGGCTGGACTTAAGGAATGGTCGCCCGCGCTGCAGCCTCACGTAAGCCGCGAATTCGCGCTCGCCGTCTGGGATGCTTTTCTGCGTGGCCGTGTAACTTGGTCGCGGCCTTTGAGCCTCTACGTCTTAAACGAATGGGCCAAGCGCCACATCCATGCCTTGGACGCAGCGAGTGAGCCTTCAAATACAGTGCCGGCGCCTGCGGTGTGAAATGCGACAAAAGGTCCGTACCAGCGTCTTAACAGCATGATCGTTCTCGGCATCAACGCCTACCACGCCAATGCCTCTGCCGCCCTCCTCGTGGACGGGCGCCTTATCGCGGCCGTCGAAGAAGAGCGGCTCAACCGCGTCAAATACGCGGCCGGCTTTCCCGTTCGCGCCATTCGTTTCTGTCTGAATGCCGCCGGAGCGAAGTTATCGGAAGTCGATCACGTCGCTATCCCGCGCGATCCATGGGCGCGGCTCGGCACAAAGTTGCGCTTTGCCGTCCGCATGCCCCGGTTCGCGCTGGAGCGTGCTCGGGTGCTGAAAAAATTCGCGGGGATCGAGGACGAACTTGCGGCAGCGTTTGAACTTCCGCGCGAAATGATCCGCGCGCGATTCCATCGCATCGAGCATCACGCCGCGCATCTGGCTAGTGCGTTTTTCGTCTCACCCTTCGACCAAGCGGCTGTACTTTCCGCCGACGGCCTGGGCGATTTCGCTAGCTCGATGTCTGCCTTTGGCCAGGGGCCGAAGATGCGGATTCTCGGAGAGGTCGCCTTCCCGCATTCTCTGGGCATGTATTACACGGCGCTGACGCAATACCTCGGCTTCTGGAAATTTGGCGACGAATACAAAGTGATGGGCCTCGCCGCTTACGGCCAGCCGGAATTTCTGGACGAATTCAGGCGAATCGTACATGCCACGGGTCCGCTTTCCTTCGAACTAGGACTCGAATATTTCACGCATCAGAATCGCGGCGCGGAAATGACGTGGCGGGATTCCAGCCGCCCGCCCGAACTCGGGCGCCTGTTTTCTCCATATCTGGAAAAGCGCCTTGGCCCCGCGCGCAAGGCCGATGAACCACTTACCCAGGGCCATTACGATATCGCTGCCACAATGCAGTCCGCGCTCGAAGAAGTGCTCGCCAAACACTGGAATGCGCTGGCGGCAAAGACAGAGCAGAAATCGCTCTGCCTAGCTGGGGGCGTTGCTTTCAATTGTCTGGCAAACGGAAAGATTTTTGACGCGGCTCCGTTCGAAAATGTGTACGTCCAGCCGGCCGCGGGCGATGCCGGCCTATCCGTCGGCGCCGCGTTCGCCGTCCACCATCAAATCCTGGGCTTACCGCGCCAGTTTGTGATGGACCATGCCTACTGGGGCCCGCGCTTTTCGCCAACAGAAATCCGTGCCGCCGTCGATGGCATCTCGGCGGATGATGTCGCAGTCAGCGAATTGTCCGAAGACGAACTGGCGCGATCCACCGCCCGGCATGTCGCCGCTGGAAAAATCGTCGGCTGGTTCCAGGGTGCCGCGGAATGGGGACCGCGCGCACTCGGCAACCGCAGCATCCTTGCCGATCCACGGCGCCCGGAAATGAAGGATATTCTGAACCGCCGCATCAAGCATCGAGAGTCGTTCCGCCCGTTCGCTCCTTCGATCATCGAGGAAGCCGCCGGCGATTTTTTCGAGCGGTCCAATCCCTCGCCCTTCATGACGTTCGCGTATCCCGTTAAACAGGAAAAGCGCGCCGTGATCCCTGCGCCTACGCATGTGGATGGCACCGCGCGCCTGCAAACCGTCACTCGCGCCGCAAATCCGCTCTACTGGAAGGTTCTGCAGGCGCTCGGTGACTTGACCGGCGTGCCGGTAGCGCTAAACACGTCGTTCAACGACAACGAGCCGATCGTTTGCCGGCCCGAGGAAGCCCTCGAATGCTTCCGCCGCACTCGCATGGACGTGCTCGTGCTGGGAAATTTCGTCTTGGAGCGTAAAGCGTCGCCCATCGAGCGCGAGCTTTCGGATACGCGCCTTGCCGGCGCCGAGCCCTGAACCGCGCATGCACATTCTGCTCTTCAACGAATATTACCCTCCGGACACATCGGCCACCGCCAAAATGGCCGAGGTGGTCGCCAAAGCGCTGGCCCGAAAACATAAAGTCACTGTTTTGGCCGGCCGGCCATCCTACGATCCCAGCGAATACTATTCGTGGCGATTGCTGCGGCGCGAGATTCGCGATGGCATCACCGTCGAGCGCGTCGGATCGACCGCTTACGTCCGGCACCGCATGCGCCGTCGCGTCGCGAATTACTTGAGCTATCTCGCGCTCGCCTTCCCGCGCGCGCTCGCGATTCGGGCCGATGTCGTTCTGGCAATGACCGATCCACCGGTGGCCGGAATCGCGGGAGCGGCCGTCGCCCGCCTGACTGGCACTCCGTTCGTTTACAACATCCGCGACATGTATCCGGATATGGCCGTCGGCGGCGAAATCGTTCAGCCGGGAAAATGGATTAACCGTTGGGAATCGCTGCACCGCCGCGCGCTCAAGAGCGCCGCCAGCGTAATCGTCTTGGGAGACGACATGCGCGACCGAATTATTGCCAAAGGCGCCGATCCCGCGCGTGTCGTCGTCATCCGCGACGGAACGCTCCCGCCCTCACCCGCCCCGGATTCCTCGGATCCCGAGGTTCAGCGCGCCCTCTCCGAAATTCGCGGCAACTTTCCTTTTGTCGTTCTGCACGCCGGCAATCTTGGCTTTTATGGCGCATGGAACACTCTGATCGCCGCGGCCAGGATTCTGCGCAACGAAAACATCGCTCTCGTGTTCGTGGGAGATGGAGCGCAAAAGCGAAAGCTTCAGGAGGATGCCGCGGATTTGCCGAACATCCGATTTTTGCCGTTTCGCCCCGCGTCGGAAATTCCTCTGGTGATGATGGCCGGTGACGTTCATCTCATCACCATCCGCCGCGGCCTCGAAGGCGTCGTGGTCCCGAGCAAGCTTTATTCGACTCTTGCTGCGGGCCGCCCGGTCCTCGCTGTGGCTGCCGGGAATAGCGATGCCGCGCGCATCGCCGCTCGGTCCGGCTGCGGACTCGCTGCCGATCCGGATGATCCGGCCGCCGTCGCCGGTGCAATTCTCCGCATGCGCGATGATCCTCCTGCTCTTGCTGAAATGGGCGCACGCGCCCGGGATGTCTCTACCAAATATGCTAGAGTGAATGAGCTTAACCGGTTCATTGAAGTCATCGAACAAGCTGTGCGGTTGCGCTATGGAGGCGAACCATCTGGAATAATCGAAAAGTCCTCGTAACTGGCGGCGCGTCTTTCATCGGCTCGCATCTCGTGGATGCGCTGATCGAGCGCGGCGCTCGCGTGTGCGTGGTGGACGATCTGAGCAGCGGGAAACTCAGCAACATAGCCGCCCACGTGAAGAGCGGGCGCGTTGCGTTTACTGAAGCCGATCTGCGCGAGCCTGGCGTCACGCGTGCGGCAATGAAGGGTATTCAGACCGTGTTCCACCTGGCCGCCGATCACGGCGGCCGCGGCTACGTCGATCTCCATCAGGCCGGTCCCGCGTCGAACCTCTTCCTCGATGGGCTGGTCTTTTGGGAAGCGGTAAAAGCAGGCGTCGAGAAAATATGCTACGCCTCCTCAGGTTGCGTCTATCCCAACTACATGCAAACGGACCTGAAAAAGGAGCTTTATCTTCGCGAAGCGGACGTCAAGCCGCCTCACGATGCCGACAACATGTACGGTTGGGCCAAGTTGATGGCCGAGCTCACGCTTCAGGCTTATCACCGCGAGCACGGCATCGGCACGGCTTCCTGCCGCTATTTCACCGTGTACGGCCCGCGTGGCATCGAAAATCACGCCGTAATCGCCATGATCGCGCGCGCGTTCGTCGGGCAAAATCCTTTCGATGTTTGGGGCGATGGCCAGCAGATCCGCAACTGGACTCACGTGGACGATATCGTCAGCGGCACGATCCTCGCCGCGGAGAAGATCGACGACGGCACCGCGGTGAATCTGGGTACCATGGAACGCGTCCGTGTGATCGATGCCGCGCGTATGGTGCTCGAATTTTCGGGCCACAAAGCGGAAATCCGCTTGCGTCCCGATATGCCGACCGGTCCTTTGAACCGTGTCGCCGATTACCATCTGGCCAAGCAAATCCTTGGCTGGGAGCCAAAGATTCCGTTCCGGATAGGACTAAAGCAAACGATGGACTGGTATTTCGCGGATCGCAAGAAAGACGAAGTTCGCGGAACGCTGGAAAGCATGTTAACGGCGCGCTAGGCGGTCGCTAAGACACTTTCGCGGTTGAATTATGAACCTCCCTTCCGACTGGATTGCATTTGTCGTCGCGCTGCTGGCGTCCTTCACCTTCACGGTGCCGGTGCGCCGTCTCGCCATACGAACCGGAATGGTGGATCGCCCGGGCCCCCGCAAGGTCCACGCCAAACCGATGCCTCTCCTCGGCGGTATCGCTATCTATGCGGGCTTCGTGGTCGCGGTGCTGCTCGGCCTGAAAAACGTTCCGGTCGAGCAGGTCATCGGCATCCTCTGCGGCGCCACGCTCGTCGTTCTCGTCGGGGTGATGGACGATGGCGGCCTGCTTCACCATCAAGTAAAACTGTTTGTTGGCATGCCGATCGCTGCGGTGCTGCTGCTGGTTTCTGGAATCCGCGCGGATTTCTTTTCCAATTTCATCCCAGGCCAGATCGGAGTGGCGCTAGATATCTGCTTCACCATCGTTTGGGTAGTTGGCATTACGGCGGCATTCAGCATTTTGGACCACATGGACGGTCTGTGCGCGGGCATCGCCGCCGTCGCTGCGGGCTTCTTCATTATTGCCGCTGCCATGAACGGTCAGACCATGGTCCGCACACTCGGCGCGGCCGTTCTGGGAGCAGCGCTCGGTTTTCTGCGTTGGAATTTCAATCCCGCCAAAATCTTTATGGGTGATGCCGGAGCGATGCTGCTCGGCTTCCTCATGGCCACGCTGGGATTGAAATTGCGCCCGGCTGGCGTGCACTTTCCGCTCTCATGGGTCGAGGTTGCTCTGATTCTCGGCGTCCCTGTTTTTGACACCACCCTGATCAGCATTTCCCGCTCCCGCCGCGGTTTGCTCCCGTTCACTTCGCCGGGCAAAGACCACACGGCGCACCGCCTCTCGAATCTCGGACTCGGCCATCGCGGTGCCGTCGTCGCACTTTACGGACTGGCGCTTTGCTCGGGGACTCTCGCTCTGCTCGTCTCGCGCATTCCTGCCTCAACCGCTTATGTCCTTACCTTTGTGCTTGTTGCCTGCTCTCTCGCGGCGATCCTCCGCCTCGAATCGGTTCCATACGAACGTCAGGCCAAGCTCCACAAACCTTCCCCCGCTCCCTAATGCCGCTCCATCCTCGTACTGAGGGGAGCGCGAGCAAGTGGACCGAGGGCCGGCCCAGAGATTGGCAGGGGCGTCCGCTTGTGCTAAGACATTGTTGCCGAGCGCTTTTAGGCGCTTTCGTCACTCGGACTCTCAAGCATCAACGCTAAACGATGGCTGCCACCGCACCGCTGTCTGAAGGTTCAGTCGTAATCAGCCCCCGCGGCGTCGAGCGCATCCGCGCTGGTCACCTATGGATTTATCGCAGCGATGTCCGCGAAGCCAGCGCCCAGCCAGGCGCCATCGTCCGCGTCGTGGACGAGCGCGCTCGGGTCCACGGATGGGCGTTCTATAGCGACAAATCGCAGATCTCCGTCCGGATGCTCACCCGCGAAGACGCGCCCATCCAGCGCGAGTTTTTCGCCGAACGGCTTCGCCGCGCCGCCGCCTACCGCAAGCTGGTTGTCGAAAATTCGGAGGCCTACCGCCTGGTCTATAGCGAGGCCGACCTGCTGCCGTCCATAATCATTGATCGCTATGGCGAATACCTTGTCCTGCAAACACTTAGCCAAGGGGCCGAACGCGTAAAACCGCTCCTGGTGGAATTGCTTGTGGAGATCTTCGCCCCCAAAGCCATTCTCGAGCGCAACGACCCGCGCGTGCGATTACTCGAGGGTCTCGACCAAAACATCGCCATCCTGCATGGCGATGTTCCTGCGGAAATAGTGGCCAAGGAGAACGGCATCTCCTTCCTCTACGACCTCGCTAGGGGGCAGAAGACAGGATCGTTCCTGGATCAGCGCGAAAACCATTTTGCGGCCCGGCGCTACGCGTCCGGCAACATTCTCGATTGCTTCGGCTACCATGGAGGCTTTGCGCTAACCATCGCCGATAAGTGCGAGCACGTGGAGTCGGTTGAAATGGCCCCCAGTGCGATTGAGATCGCCCGCCAAAACCAGAAGCTCAACTCGATCGGCAACGTCACCTTCCGGGAAGGAAATACGTTCGACATCTTGAAGGAGCATTACGAGGTCGGTCGCCGCTTCCAGATGGTCATCCTAGACCCACCAGCTTTTGCCAAGAACCGCGACAGCGTAGCCGCCGCGCACCGGGGCTATAAAGAGATCAATTTCCGCGCTATGAAGCTGCTGGAACCCGGCGGTTATCTCCTGACCTGCTCCTGCTCGTACCACATTACCGAGCCGCTCTTCCTACAGATTTTGGCTGAGGCCGCCATTGACGCCCGCCGAAGCATAGCTGTCTGCGAACGGCGCACTCAATCCCAGGACCACCCGATCCTTCTTACCATGCCAGAGACGCACTACCTGAAGTGCTTTATCCTAAATATTTTAGATTAGGATAAAGAGCCATTGACAGTCGTCGGTAAGTGTCTGCAGATTATACTTGACAAATATACGCGCATATTTTATTATCGTGTTGCTATTATATAGTGCAAGGATGTCTAAAACACACGAAATCGAAAGAGGAGATCGAACATGGCAACATCCGTCATCCGCTGGGACCCACTTCGCAACCTAACCACTCTGCAGGAGCAGATGAACCGGCTTTTTGAGTCCAGCTTTCGAGGTCAGTCGGACGAGTCAGCCCTGACCACCTGGGCGCCGTCCGTTGACATCTACGAGATGGAGAACGAGCTGGTGCTGAAGGCCGATCTGCCCGAAGTCCCTGAAAAGGACATCGACATCCACGTCGAGAACGACATGCTCACCCTTCGCGGCGAGCGCAAATTCGAGCAGAAGGTGAAGCAGGATAATTATCTGCGAGTGGAGCGTGCCTACGGCGCGTTCAGCCGCAGCTTCAGCCTGCCGAACACAGTGAATACCGAAGCGATCAAGGCCGAATACAAAAATGGCGTGCTGACTGTAATCATGCCAAAGCGGCCGGAGTCCAAGCCAAAGCAGGTGAAAATAACCACGGCGAGCGGTAATTGATGGATGCCTGTGGACGGGAGCCGCGCGTGTGCACGGCCTCCGGTTTCTTGTGAGTTTGTATAGAGCTTTGAAAGTGAGAAAATCCGATCATGCTGCGATTCGATAAATTTACGGTGAAGGCGCAGGAGGCTCTTCAAGCCGCCCAGGAAACCGCCGCGCGTTCCGGGCAGCAGATGATTGAGCCTTTGCACCTGCTGTCGGCGCTGATTGCCCAGGGCGACGGTGTGGTGCGTCCGCTGCTCGAAAAGCTGGGCGCGCCGGTAGCGCCACTGAGCGCCGAAATCGAAAAGCAGATCGATCGTTTGCCGAAAGTTTCGGGCGTTTCGGAGCAGTCGCTTGGGCGCGCTGCGAATGACGCGCTGGAGCGAGCCTTCGACGAAGCGCAGCGCCTGAAGGACGAGTACGTTTCGACCGAGCACATCCTGCTCGGCATCGCTTCCGCGGATAAAGATCCTGCTGGGCAGATTCTGGCGCGGCACGGCGCGAGTCACGATGCGATCCTCCAGGCGATGACCAGCATTCGCGGCAGCCACCGCGTCACTTCTCAAAATCCTGAAGCCACTTATCGCGCAATCGACCAGTACGCGCGCGACCTAACCGAGTTGGCGCGGCGCGGCAAGCTTGACCCGGTGATTGGCCGCGATGAAGAAATTCGCCGCGTGATGCAAATTCTAGCGCGGCGCACGAAAAATAATCCTGTGCTGATCGGCGAGCCCGGCGTGGGCAAGACCGCCATCGTGGAAGGTCTGGCACAGCGAATCGTCGCCGGCGACGTCCCCGAGGTCTTGAAGCCGAAGCGCATTATAGCGCTCGATTTGGCTGCGCTGGTGGCGGGGGCGAAATACCGCGGTGAATTCGAGGACCGCCTGAAGGCGCTGCTCAAGGAAGTGAGCGAATCCGAAGGCCAGATCATTCTTTTCATCGACGAACTGCACACGCTCGTGGGTGCCGGAGCCGCCGAAGGCTCGATGGACGCCTCCAACATGCTCAAGCCCGCGCTGGCGCGAGGCGAGCTGCGAGCGATCGGCGCCACCACGCTCAACGAATATCGCAAGTACATCGAAAAGGATCCCGCTCTCGAGCGCCGCTTCCAGCCGGTAACGATCGGCGAGCCCTCGGTGGAAGACACCATCGCCATCCTGCGCGGCCTGAAGGAACGTTACGAAGTGCATCACGGCGTGCGCATTAAAGATGCGGCGATCGTCGCCGCCGCGTTGCTCTCGCAACGCTACATCACCGACCGTTTCCTCCCCGACAAAGCCATCGACCTGGTCGATGAAGCTGCCGCCGGCCTGCGAATGGAAATCGATTCGCTGCCCACGGAAATCGACGAAATCGAACGCCGCGTCATGCAGCTCGAAATCGAGCGCCAGGCTCTGCGCAAGGAGTCGGACGCGCATTCCCGCGAGCGCCTTGCGGAAATCGAAAAGGAGCTGAGCACGCTTCGCGAACAGTCCAACAGCCTGAAGGCGCGCTGGCAAACCGAAAAAGACGCCATCGGACGCATCCGTAAGCAAAAAGAGGAAATCGACCGCCTCAAAGGCGAAGAGCAGCGCTACGAGCGCGTCGGCGACCTCTCGCGCGTCGCCGAAATCCGCTACGGTAAGCTCAGCGCCGCCGAAAAAGCGCTGAAAGCCGCGCAAGATAAACTCGCCGAACTCCAAAAAGACAGCTCGATACTGAAAGAAGAAGTCGGCGAGGAAGAAATCGCCAAAATCGTCAGCAAATGGACGGGAATCCCGGTTGGCCGTTTGCTCGAAGGCGAAATCGAAAAGCTCGTTCGTATGGAGGAGCGCCTGCGCCTGCGAGTAGTTGGCCAGGACCCGGCTCTTGCGACCGTGGCGAACGCTATTCGCCGCAGCCGTTCGGGGTTGGCCGATCCGCATCGGCCGATTGGATCGTTCCTGTTCATGGGACCGACCGGCGTGGGCAAGACCGAACTCGCTCGCGCGCTGGCCGAATTTCTCTTTGACGATGAACGCGCCATCATCCGTCTGGACATGTCCGAGTACATGGAGAAGCATTCGGTGGCGCGCATGATCGGCGCGCCGCCGGGATACGTGGGCTATGAAGAGGGCGGCCAATTGACGGAACAGGTGCGCCGCCGCCCGTATTC
>JASHPG010000188.1 GCA_030038275.1 Candidatus Acidiferrales bacterium
TCGCCCGGTTCCTCCGAACGGTTCCATGAGTGATTGTCGCGCGCCCGCACGTTGATGTTGTGGACGGTTGGATCTTCGTTGTGGACTTCGAGCGGCTGGCCCACGCGCAACGCCAGCACGCGCGGTTCGTACATGCAGCCCTTCTGATTCAACACTACCGGCGTCGTCGCCGCGTCGTATTTGTAACGGCCAAGGCCCAACTTGACGTACACGGCCACGTTCGCAAGCGCCCCATGCTCGCCCGTCACGACGATCGGCGGAATCACGGGGTTGGGATTCGCCTTCACGCACGCAGGCTCGGCGCTCATATCGATCGGCCGGAAATGCGGCGGTTCGCCCTCCAGCCGCACGGTACCGATGATATTCCCCGCGGTGGTTGGATCGACCGTGGCGGCCGGCGGCGGCGGTTGCTGAGGCTGTTCGCTGGTTTTGCTGCTGCAACCAAATACGATGAGTGCACAAACAACCGAAATCGCAATCCAGAAAGGCCGGGTTCTCAAGATGACGGATTCCCTTCTCGCAAAAACTCCTACACCAAACTATTCAGTTTAACAGAGCGCGGAAAGAACCGCGAAGGCCATTCTGGCTCGAGAAAATGCGCGTAGTGGCACGACAGCGTAAAGGCAGAGTCGCGGCTGCCTAAGCCGGAGTTTTTACGAGCAGCGCGCGCATGGCCGCAAGCGCGCGGTCGATGCCCGCGCGATCCACGTCGTAATGCGTCACCATGCGAATCGTGAATTTATCTCTCGGCCCGCAGAGAATCCCTTGCCGCGCCAATTCCTCACAAATCGTCGCAGCCGAAAGGCCCGTCTCGGCAACGCTAAAAATCACGATGTTCGTTACCGCAGCCTTCGCGTCGATGGAGATTCCCGGGATTTGCGCCAAACTTTCAGCCAGATAGCGCGCGTTTTCGTGATCGCGATGCAAAAGCTTCGGCGTCTCTTCGAGCGCCACCAAACCTGCCGCTGCCAGCACGCCCACCTGCCGCATTCCGCCGCCGAGCAGTTTTCGCGACATGCGAGCCTTGCGAATGAACTCCTGCGAGCCCACCAGCATCGACCCCACCGGCGCTCCCAGCCCCTTCGACAGGCAAAACATCACCGAATCGAAGTGCCGCGTGATCTCGCTGACGTCCCGTCCTAGTGCGACCGCCGCATTGAATATTCGCGCGCCATCCAAGTGGATGGGCAGGCCGGCCGCGTGAGCGCGCTCGCAGATTTCATCCGTCACGTCCGGCGGATACACCGTGCCACCGTGCATGTTCGACGTGTTCTCCAACTCGATCAGCCCGGTTTGCGCGTAGTAGTACACGTTCGGGCGAATCAGCGGTTCGATCAGCTCCCACGTTAAGATTCCGCCGGGCGCCGGTGCCGTGTACGGCATGCAACCCGCAATCGCCGAGATCGAAGCCAGCTCGTAATTGGCGATATGCGCGCGCCGTTCGCAGATCACTTCCATCCCAGGACGCGTCCACGTCTTGATCGCCAGCAAATTCCCCATCGAGCCCGTTGGAACGAAAAGCGCCGCTTCGCGCCCAAAAATTTCCGCAGCGCGATTTTCGAGGCGATTGACCGTTGGGTCTTCGCCGTACACGTCGTCGCCCACTTCCGCTTCGGCCATCGCCCGGCGCATCGCAGGCGTTGGCCGCGTCACGGTGTCGCTGCGCAAATCGACTATTTTTTCCGCTAGATCGTTACTGGACATGAGCTACATGATAACGCTGGATTGATAGCTGCCAGTCCGCAAGTGTCCGTTCGACCAGCGTCCAGACGTTCACCATTTCAACTTGCCCATCTCGGCGGCGTACGTATCGATACCGTCCCACAGATTCTTGAGGCACAGATTCTCATTCGGCGCGTGCTGGCTGTCATCGTAGTTGACGATTGGGAGGATGATCACCGGTACGCGCAGAACCTGGTGAAAAAGATATAGCGGCACGCTGCCGCCCATCATCGGCAGGAGCGCGACACGCCCGCCGGAGGCGCCCTGCGCCGCAGCGATGACCGCGCGCGAAGCCGGTGTGTCGAGATCGGTCCGGTATCCCGGATAGCCGCTGCTCCAGGCGATCTTGATGACCCTCGGATGGGTGAGTCGGGTCTCGAGATCTGGGGTAGTCGATACGAGCGTCCAACCCTTGTCCGTCAGGAACCGCTCGACCTCCGCCCGCACGGTCCGCGGCGTCTGATCCGGCACGAGCCGAAAATCGATCGAAATGCTAGCCTTGGTCGGAATGGCGTTCTTCGCCGTGGCACCGACGGCACCGGAGCTGATACCACGGATGTTGAGTGCCGGCTGCATGATGCTCGTGGTGAGCCCCTGACTGCTCTCCGTGCGGCCGATCCCGAATTGCCGTCGCAGCATGATCCCCACCGGCGGGAGCCGCGCAATCGCCGTCCGTTCGCCGTCGGTCAGGGGTTGCACATCACGATAGAAGCCGGGAATGAGAATACGGCCGGAGCTGTCGCGCATGGATGCGATCAGCTCCGCCGCCATGACAGCGGGATTCGGCGCCCAGTTGCCGTAGTGGCCGTCGTGCAGCGGGTGCAGCGGGCCATAGATCGTCAGATCAAGCCCTATCATGCCTCTGGCGCCGAAATAGAGCGTCGGCGCGCCCGACTGGTACTCTGGCCCATCGCCGATCAACAGCAGATCGCTACGCAGCCGCGCCGCATGGTCATTCAGGATTGCTGCGAGATGCGGCGAGCCGGCCTCTTCCTCGCCCTCCCACAGGACTTTGAGATTGACCGAAGGCGTGCGATGCATCGCCCGCAGAGCGTCGAACGCGGTTAGAAACGCAATGATGGATGCTTTGTCATCCGCCGCCGCTCGGCCGAACAGCCGCCACTCGGGATCGAAAGGTGATCTTGCGTGCCGCCAATCGACTAGTCTGACGGTAGGCGAGAGCGGGCCATCGCGCATCACGGGCACAAACGGGTCCGAGGCCCATTGAGACGGGGTGACCGGTTGGCCGTCGTAATGGGCATAGAAGACGACCGTTTGCTTCGCTCCGCGTACATTATAGAGACCGAACACGACCGGTGGAGAGCCGCCTTTGGCGGTGAATTGCGTCGTCTCGAAGCCACGCAGCCTCAATTGGTGCTCAAGCCAGCTCGCCGCAATCACGAGCGCTTGCGGACGAGCGGCGACGCTCGGCAAGCGCGTCAGCGCGTCGAGCTGACCCACGATGTCGGCTTCATGCGCCGCGCGGTAAGTGTCCACTTGCTGCCGCAGATCGGAGGCATACGTCGGCGCCGCAGATAACCAGCCGAGCCCCACCACTAAAACTACAAGAACCTTTCTCATGACGCGGCCATTAATTATCATGCGCCGGATCTCTGACAGGCAATTCCTGGGTAAGTACATAAGTCTGTGCGCCGTGCTAGCGCCAGCCGCGCAGCAGGACCGATCGGAATCGTCCTCATGCGTAAACGCGCGCCAGGCATCGAGCGAGCTGAGCCGTTACGCGCGCCGGGCCGTGTGCAGCGCCACGCTGCCGAAATTCCACGTGCTCACGCGGACGTCACTAAATCCGCAGCGCTCCATCAGCGCCGCGAGTTCCTTGGACGAAGGGAATTTCGCCACCGATCCCGGCAAATAGCGATACGCCTCGCGATTCCCCGAAATCGCTCCACCTATCAGCGGCAAAATCCGCCGAAAATAAAAACGAAACACAGCCGCGAGCGGCCCCGCGCCCGGTTCCGTGAATTCCAGAATGCCCGCTTCCCCGCCCGGCTGCAGCACGCGCGCGATTTCGCGCAGCCCGCTTTCGTAATTCGCGAGGTTACGAAAACCGAAAGCGGTGGTCACCAGATCGGCGCTCGCGTCCGCGAACGGCAACCGCAGCGCATCCGCCGCCGCAAAAATGGCGTGGTGCCCCGCCGAACGCGCCTTGTCCCGCGCGCGCTCCAGCATCGGCTCGACAAAATCGCTGCCGATCACCGGCATCGCACCCGCCGTCTCGCGTTCGCCCGCCGCTCTCGCTGCTCGCTTCCGTTCGCGCGCCAGCGCAAACGCCAAGTCGCCCGTCCCGCAGCAAATGTCGATTGCACGCGCCTCCGGACGCCTCAGAATGTGCGTGAATCGCCGCGCCGTGCGCCGCCTCCACACGCGATCGAGCGACAGCGACAGCAAATGATTCAGAAAATCGTAGCGCGGCGCGATCGCACCAAACATCTCGCGCACCCGCGCCGCTGCTTCGCGCTCGTCGCGCGCGCCTTCGGGACGCGTTCCCGGCACCGGTGCCGGTCTCTCCGTTGTCATCGCGATCGCCATCGTGAATCGTCAACGGCTTGCCTTCGCGGCAAAGTCGTTACCGTCGCCGCTTCCGCATCGCGGCTCGCGCCGCATTCTCCACCACCGGAGTGCTCCGCGCCTCGGCCATCACTTCCGCCAGCGACGCCACCGTCTTCGTCACCAGCGCTCGCGGCACTTCGATTCCCCACTCCGTTTTGCCGATGCGGCTCGGCATCACCCACAGCACGCGTCCGCCGCGCGCTTTCTTATCGCCCAGCATGATGCGCTGCAATTCCGCCGCCGGAATCTCCGGCACGCTCGGCAGCGGTCCCACCGACGCCGTCAGCCGCACGATCCGGAATGCGTCCATCAACGGGATCCGCTCCGTTGCCAGCCCCATCAAGGCCACGGCGATCATTCCCCATCCGATCGCTTCGCCATGCAGGAAGCGCCGGTAATTCGTCGCTGCTTCCAGAGCGTGTCCCAGCGTGTGCCCGAAGTTCAGAATCTGCCGCAAGCCGCTTTCGCGTTCATCTTGATTCACCACGCGCGCTTTGATCGCGATGCTCCGTCCAATGATGAACGCCAGCGCCTCCGCGTCGCGCCGCAGCACCTCGCGCATATGCTCCTCGAGAAATTTGAACAGCACCGCGTCCGCGATCGCGCCGTATTTCACCACCTCGTAAACGCCCGAGCGAAACTCCCTGTGCGGCAGCGTACCCAGCGTCCGCGGATCGACGATCACCAGTTTCGGCGCATAAAACGCTCCCACCAGATTTTTTCCCTCGGGCAAATTCACGCCCGTTTTCCCGCCGATGGAGCTGTCCACCTGCGCTACCAGCGTTGTCGGAATATGGACGACGCGCACCCCGCGCAAATACGACGCTGCCGCGAATCCCGCTACGTCGCCCACCACTCCACCGCCTACCGCCACGAGCGTCGCATGACGATCCGCTCCCGCACGCACCAGTTCGCGCGCGATCCGCTCCACCGTCGAAAGCCGTTTCGCCGCCTCCGCATCGTCAAAAAGAATCGGCCGCGGCGCCGCGCCCGAAACGTTCTTCATCACCGCGCGGCCCCAGTATCGCCACACGCGCGGCGACGACAGCACGAACGTGCCCGTCGTCTCGCCCAGCCCCGCGATCAGCCGGCCGGCGTGCGCCAGCGCGCCGCTCGCGCAGCGAACTTCGTAATTCCCCAATGAACTCTTTACCTGAATTGCTTGCATTCGCACAAAAATGTAGCACAGCTTTTGCGTGCCGCGCCGCTTCTCCCGCTCGGCGGTACTGGGACAGTTTGAATTTTCTTGGTCGTGACGCAAGCAGTTAAAATTCAAACTGGCTCGCTAATCGCTCGG
This sequence comes from Candidatus Acidiferrales bacterium, assembly GCA_030038275.1. Taxonomy (GTDB): domain Bacteria; phylum Acidobacteriota; class Terriglobia; order Acidiferrales; family UBA7541; genus Palsa-295. Next base: position 5,591 of record JASHPG010000188.1, read on the forward strand.
CTCGCGCTTACGCGACAAAGCCAGCCCCCTCCGCATCCGCGCAGACGCGAAACAAATCTCCGCCCCGATGCGTACTTCAGAAGTAGGAGGTGCTCGATTCGCCCGTGTTCACGTTTCTATTATGGTGCGTGCTGCTGGTGCTGTGCTGGCCGCTGGCTCTTCTCGCGCTGGTTTTCTATCCGATTGTGTGGTTGTGCTTGCTGCCCTTTCGGATTTTCGGAATCGCGGTGGGCGGCGCGCTCGCATTGCTTACCGCGGTCCTCATGCTGCCCGCGCGCATCTTGCGCGGCCCTCGTCCTCGCCGCGCTTAGCCACGGTACAAGATCGTTATTCCAAGACGACTCTGCTTCTTGGCCTTAGGAATCTACTCTAAAATCTCAATCAACCGAAAAGCTGTCACCCCAAACCCAGCCCCGACGTATTTGGGCGGGGATGGCGGTGAGGCGTCTGCTTTTCATCTCATCACCGAAACTTCTCCTGCAGCTCCGTCACCGACGCTAAAATCACTTGCCCCACGATCGCGATATTCCGCGGACTCAGCTTGTCGAGCGTATCCTGCGTCGTATGCCAATACCCTTCTTGCATGTAATCGTTCAAGTCGATGATGTCCACCGCCGCCACACCGCGTTGCAGAAATGGCTGGTGGTCGTCGATCACCGGCGACGGCGCCGTGCCGAACAGGTTTCCATATCCAAGTCGGTCAGCCGTTTTCCACGCCAATTCCCGCAGCCAGGGCGTGGAACTCGAGTCTTCTTGAATGTGAAGATTCTTCTGCCCGATCATATCCGCCAGAATCACGGCTTTGGTATTTTTCAGCGCGCCCGAAAGATCCATGCGTGCCGCCAGCTCGCGGCTGCCGAACGTATTTTCGTCGGTATTCCACGTGGTCTGCGCCTGCTGCGCGGTTTGGAAATTCTGCTGGTCTTCCTCGCCATCCAGAAACGCGATCCACACCGCGTTATGATTTTTCGGTGCCTTGCAAAGCAGGCTCGCCATCTCCAGCATCAGCCCGCTTGACGATCCGCCATCTTCCGCGCCCACGAATCCCGGCAGCCGTACCGTGTCGTAATGCGTCAAAAGCAGAATGATCCCCGGACCTGTCCCGGGAATTTTTGCCACGATATTTTCCATCGCCAGCGTGCCGATCGGCGTCTGCGCGTGAAAATCATCCACGTCCACGGGGCAGCCGAAGCTCTTCAGTTGCGCGCGAATGTAGCTCTGCACCTCGCGAATCGCGGGCGTATCGGGAGGGTGCGGACCAAAACTCACCAGCTTCACAACGTAGGAGTACGCTTTCGCGCCGTCGAATCCGCCGGTTTGTGACGCGGGAGGAGCGGCGTCCTCTGGAGAAATCGTCGGCGCCGCGGTATCCGCTTCCACGGTCGCCGCGCTCGTTGATGCATTCGAACTATTTGCGCCAGCCCCACAACCAAAGGCCAACAACATCATCACTAACATGCACAGGGCTAACCCGGCTGTCATCCCGGTCCCGACGGTTTCAGTCGGGAACGGGGGTGAGGGATATGCTTTTTCCTTTCGGGATTTCAGATCCAGGCGACTCGTCCAGCACCCCACGCCGCACACGCTAGCTCGCCTGCCCCGGCGCCAATGCCGGCGGATTTTCTTCCCGCTTCTTCCTTTTCTTCCGCGCCACCATGTACGAAACCAGCACGCTGAGGAAGTACAGCCCGACCATCGGCGCCATGAAAATCAGCATCGTCATCGCATCGGGAGTCGGAGTCACCACTGCCGCCACCACCGCGATGATCAGCATCGCGTAGCGGAAATTCTTCATCATGAATTTCGGCGTGACGATTCCGAATATCGACAGGATGAACACCACCACCGGCAGCTCGAAAATCACTCCGAGGCCCAGCAGCACGATCAGCGTCATCTTGAAATATTCGTTGATGTCTATCCACGGCTTGATCGGCCCGGTGTTGCTGAATTCCACCACGAACGTCAGTACCCGCGGCAGCATCACGAAATACGCAAACGCCACGCCGCATAGGAATAGAACCGTGGCCGAAACGATGAAACTGGCCACCGCTTTCCGTTCGTGCTTGTACAGCCCCGGCGCGACGAACAACCACACCTGATACAGCACCCACGGCATCGCCAGCGCGATCCCCAAATAAAGTCCAAAATTGATGTACAGCATTACGAACCCGGCGGGGTGCCCGTAATAGAGGTTCGGAGGAAGGTGGTTTCTCGTCAGCGCGTCGATCATCGGCTGCGTGACGTAATTGAGACCTGGCTTCGAGAGCGCCAGGCCGATCATCATTCCGATTCCGATGCCGATCAGCGAGTTGATCAGCCGTTTGCGCAGTTCGATCAGGTGCTCGAAAAACGACATCGAGCCGCCTGGTTCCTCCTTGGGTGTCTGAGGATTTTGGTTTTCAGGGTTTTCCGATGGCGCCATCGCTCACTCGTTCTGGGTTCTCCAACTCTTCGGCCCGGCTACGCGCGATTTGCGCCTCGGCTTGTCGAATCAGCTCTTCGGGATCTTCGGGGAACATCATTGTTTGCTCGATGTCGGAACTTGAGGCAGGTTCTCCCAGGGGCTGCCCCGCTGCCGGCAACTGGGCCGCCACGGCAGCTTCATGCGGAGCGCTTGTGGCGACCGTTCCCGTCGCAGCCGCGATCGCGGGCGCGTTCGTTTGCGCGGCTGCAGGGGTGGTCGCCGGTCGAACCGAATCGATGCGGCGGTCGTTTGCCTCGCGCTCCAGGTCGCGCAAGTGAGTCTCAAATGTGCCCTTAATGTCCGAGGTCGCCCGGCGGAATTCAGCCATCAGCTTGCCCAGGTTTCGCGCCAATTCCGGCAGCTTTTCCGGGCCGAAGATCACCAGCGCGATAACGAAAATGATGATTAGATGAGGAATGCTTAACATTCCGCTCCCTGCCTGCCCGCCTATGGAGGGCTTGCCCGCCTCAGGTCGATCGCTCGCCGAAGTTTGGACTTGCCCGCCCCGCGCCGGTCGTCGGCCTGCCGCCTAGAACGCGTCCGGCCGCCGACGTGGGCCTACTAACCTAAGGCCGATGCCCGCTAGGGCGGGCCTACCCGCTAAAGGCGCGCTTGTCTCACCGAAGCCCCAGGCGGAGGAGAACTCGTCCTATCAAAATGCCAGCGCGCGAAGGCGGACGCTCCGCCTCAATCCCCTATTTTGGAATCATAGAAGAGGCGCAAGGGGGTGTCAAACCGCGCCCTCTGGTCAAAATTTGAGTGACAGCGGCGGCTCGCTGGCAGATTCGCTTCGAGTCTTAGGGCGCCCAAGATCTCGGTATGTGAACGAGAGACTTTTCGGCATCCAACATCCAGCTTCGAGCCTCTAGCACGTGCTATACTGGCTCGCAGGATAAGCGCAAGGAATAGCATGCCATCATCGCAATCGGCACCCTCCTCCCATGGAAACAAACTTCGTGGTTCGTCGGTCCGCGGAATTGTCATATTAGCGGCAGTTTTGGTGGTTTCTGCCCTGCTGGGTGGCCACTTCGGAGCCTCCGCCAACGCCGACCCAAGCCATTCGGGCGGCCTGCAGGGCTCCGTGAAGGATTTCACGCACGTCCTGGCCATCGTCGAAAAGAATTACGCCGAGCCCATCAACGTCGACAAGGCCATCTACGACGGCGCAATCCCCGGCATGTTGCACGTCCTCGATCCCCACTCGCAGTTTTTCGATCCGCAGGAATACGCGCTCTTCGAGGAGGAACAGGAAGGGAAATATTACGGCGTCGGGATGGTCGTCGAGCAGCGCGACAATCAGACCGTGGTCCAGGCGCCCTTCGTCAACTCGCCGGCTTACAAAGCAGGTATTCGTCCAGGCGACGTAATCCTGAAAGTGGACGGCAAGCCCTGCACAGGCCTCACCACCACTCAAGTCGCCGATCTGTTGAAAGGCCCGAGAGGCACTTCCGTCCACATCGCGCTCGGACGCGAAGGCTGGTCCAAGCCCATTGAGGTCACTATCGTTCGCGCCGAGATTCCCCGCCCTGCGGTCGAGTACGCCGCCATGGTGCGGCCCGGAATCGGCTACGTCCACGTCACCACCTTTAACGAAACTACCGACAGCGACCTCGAAAACGCGCTCCAGCAACTCGGCTATCCCGATTTGAAGGGCCTGATCATCGACCTCCGCGACAACGGCGGCGGCCTGCTCAACCAGTCCGTCGGCATGGCCGACATGTTCCTCGACAAGGGCCAGTTGGTCGTTTCTCATCGCGGCCGCTCGTCTCCCGAGCGTCGCTATTACGCCGTGCAGGGCAATCAGGGCGCGGACGTTCCACTGGTCGTGCTAATCAACAGCGGCAGCGCCTCCGCCTCCGAAATTTTCGCCGGCGCGATGCAGGATCACGACCGCGCGATGATCGTCGGCACCACCAGCTTCGGCAAGGGCCTGGTCGGCACTGAATTTCCACTGAGCTACAACACTGCGCTGCTTTTGATCACCGCGCGCTACTACACGCCCAGCGGCCGCTCCATCCAGCGCAACTATAAGAATGAAACGCTCTACGACTATCACTACAATCCGCAGCCGCCGCAATCGCCACAGGTGAAACTCACCGACACGGGCCGCACCGTGTACGGCGGCGGAGGCATCACGCCGGATATCGTCGTCAATATGCCCAAGCCCGACGACTTCCAGCAGTTGCTCGAGCGCCGCGGCGTCATGTATCCCACGGACCTGCCCCCGCAAGGCGTGGGCGACTTCGCGCGCTACTACCTGAGCCAGCGCCCGGACGTCACGAAGGATTTTGAAGTTGACGATGCCGTGATTGCGCAGCTGAAAAAATTCCTCGCGCAGGAACACATCGAAGTCACCGATCAGCAGATTCAGCGCAATCTTCCGTATCTGAAGTGGGAGATCAAGCGCGAGGTCTTCACCAGCGTCTTCGGTCTCGACGCCGGTTATAAAGTTGCGCTCGAAAACGATCCGCAGCTCGATAAAGCCATCAGCGCCCTGCCCGCGGCGGACGACCTCTACGCGAGAGCCCGCAAAGTGGACGCCGAACGCGCTGCTGCCGTCTCAACTAACCCCAACGAGCCTTAGTCGAGCGGGCCCCCACTCAAACGTATTCGCGGAGTCAACGAAATCTAGCTGGGCTTTCAGCGTAGGGGCACGGCATGGCTGTGCCCGCTATCATCGGCCTCACGCCCAGCGTGCGAGAGGCACTTCATTCTGACGAGCAAAGCGACGAAGGATATCTCTTCTTCCAACCCGCTATAAGGACCTACCGCGTCCACGTTCAAGCACTCTTGCCACGCTACTTCTTCGCGTCAGTTTCGATTTCGATCTGCGAGAGCCGCGTCTTTGCCGTTTGCCAATCGGCATTGTGCGGCGCCATCTTGACGAATTTTCGCAATTCGCTGGCTTCATCATCCGGCTTCTTTTCCACGTCGTAAATTTGCGCCAGCAGCATGTGCACCTGCGGAAGGTGATTCCACTTGTCGAGCTTTTCGGCCGATAGGGCGTATAGCTTCGCTTGATCCACGCGCCTCAAATGGAAATCCGCCGTCGCCGTGTATAAAAAAGCGTACGGATCGGTGGCCGGATCGAGCGTCAGCGCGTGGTTCGCCAGCGAGTACGCTTCATCCCAATCGTTCGCGCTCGCGGCGAATTCCGCCAGGCAAATGTACGGAGGCGCGTAATGGGGATCGGCATGCTTTCCGTTCTGGCACGCCTCGATCGCTTCGGGATCCTTATGATCGGCACGCAGGATCTGCCCCAGCATCACCCACGCGGCCGCATAGTCGGGATAAATCTTCACCGCTTTGCGCGCGTGCTCTTCCGCTGACCTCAACCTGTTATCCTTGAAATCTCCGCATGCCTTCTGGAATTCGCGGCTTGCTTTACCGGGCACTTCCAGCCGCGCAACGCTCACCGTCGGGCTATCCACGGCCGCCGCCGTCCACGTCTGGCACGATTCGGCCTCGATCAACCTGCTGGTATCAACGGGCATCAGCGGCACCATGCCCAAACCCGCCTCCATGGCCTCCAGCGGATCGCCAGGAGTCGCGTTACCCAGGTCCGGATTGCTCGGCGAAGTGTTTTGAGGAAAGTTAGAGTGCGGAAATTGCTGATCCGGATCTCCGCTTCCCGGCCACTGCTGCTGCGCGCCCGCCGGTTGTGGCATCGCAAGAAACATCGCCAAGAGCGCGCACGCGGGAAGAATTGCGAAAATCGAACTGCGCCCGCGCATCAAGCCGCGCGTGCCGCGCGTCCTCTGGCGAGGCGCGCTGGGAGTCCCGGCCTGGACCTGGGTCTCCATGACCACTCGATACTACGCCCAAAAAAGTTTCGGATAGGAAAATTTTTGCCCGCTTCGGCGCTCGGCGGCGGATCATCCCATGGACGGTATTCTTTGTTAACACCACCGCGACTTCGCCCGCACTTTTCTAGCGATTGCCGTCATAATGCACTTGCCTCAAGCGATGAAAGTTTCGTCGCTCCCCTTCAGGTTGTCACCCAGGGACCCGTATATGGACACAGCAACTGCCACAGCACCACCGAGTCAAGCCGCCGCGCCCGTTTCAACAGCAGCAATCATTGCCGCTATGCTGCAAGCCGCGCCGCGCACCAGCGACCTGGTCTTTTCACCGGGCCGCGCTCCGCAAGTCGAGTTGCACGGCAAATTGACGCAGCTGAAAATCACCGGCGTCGGCATTCTAGGCGCCGAAGACACCGCGCGCATCGCCGCCGACCTGATCGGCCGCAATACGCACGCCGTCGAAAAGCTCAAGCAGGACGGCTCCTGCGACATTTCCTACAGCCTTCCAAAAATTTCCCGCTTCCGCGTCAACGTCTTCACGCAGCGCGGCAGTTGCGCCATCGTCATGCGCGTTGTGCCCAGCACCGTCCCGGACTTCGCCGCGCTCAATCTTCCTCCGCAGCTTCAGGACGCCGCCGCGCTGCGGCCCGGCATCGTTCTCGTCACCGGCCCCACCGGCAGCGGAAAATCCTCCACGCTCGCGGCCTTCGTGAACAAGATCAACGAGGAAACCGCCTGCCACGTCATCACCATCGAAGACCCGATCGAGTTCATCCATCAGCACAAAAAAGCCACCATTCACCAGCGCGAGCTTTACACCGACACGCCGACGTTCGCCGTCGCTTTACGCGCCGCCTTGCGCCAGGCGCCCAAGCTGATTCTCGTGGGCGAAATTCGCGACCGCGAAACCATGGAAACGGCGCTCGAAGCCTCCGAAACCGGCCACCTGGTTTTTTCCACGCTCCACACCATCGACGCGTCTAAAACCATCGAGCGAATCGTCGGCATCTTTCCGCTCGCCGAACAGGCCACCATCCGCATGCGCTTCTCGAAATCGTTCCGCTACATCGTCTCGCAGCGGCTGATTCCCAAGCGCGACAGCAAAGGCCGCGCCGCCGTCTTTGAAATTCTGCGCTCCACTCTGCGCACGCGCGAATACGTCCAGAAGGGCGAAAGCGAGGGCAAATCGCTGCTCGACGCGATTCGCGACGGCTCCGTGGATGGAATGCAGTGCTTCGACGATGAAATCGAGAAGCTGATTCGCTCCGGCGCGATCGACATGGAGACCGGCCTGAGCTATGCAACCAATGCCGGCAATTTGCGTCTGCAACTGGCTGATTTGCTCGAATCGGAGCAGCCCCAGCCACAAGCAAAAGCGGAAACCACGCCAGCGGAAGTAGCCGGGCGCGCCAGCGATTCCGCCTCCGCGAAAGAAACGCGCGTCATACCCGATCCCGCCCTCGAACTCACACGCTGACTTTGTCGTCCCGATTTCCCGCCGCGCGCATTTTCCGGCGGTTTCCGCGGGAACTAAATGCTAAAATCGACTCCCACACCGTTATTCGGGCGTGTAGCTCAGCTGGGAGAGCGCCTCGTTCGCAACGAGGAGGTCGGGGGTTCGAGCCCCCCCACGTCCACCAAACGCCCCGCAAATCGCTGCTACTTGCCTTTGATCGAGAGCAGTTCGACTTCGAAAATCAGCGTCTGGTTCGGACCGATCACTCCGCCCGCGCCGCGCGTCCCATAGGCCAGGTCAGCGGGAATAAACAACTGCCACTTCGATCCCACCGGCATCAACTGCAGCGCCTCAGTCCAGCCCTTAATCACGCCGCTCACCGGAAAAGTGGCCGGCTGGCCGCGCTTGTACGAACTGTCAAACTCCTGCCCGTTGAGGAACGTGCCGCGATAATTGCAGACGACCGTGTCGCCCGCAGTCGGCTTCGGCCCGGTGCCCTGCTTTTCCACTTTGTATTGCAGGCCGCTCGGCAGCGCCACCACGCCCTCTTTGGCCTTGTTCGCGGCGAGAAAATCCTGACCTTCCTTCATGTTCGCCTCCGCGGCTTTTTGCTGTTGTTGCTGCTGCTTCAGGTCCGCTTCCGCGGAAAGCTGCTTCAACTCTGTTTCCGCCTGATCGTCGGTGAGTTGCGCTTTCCCGCCGCTCAGCTCATCCTTGAATCCCTGCACCAGAGCGGCGTTGTCCAGATCGACGGGCTGATCCTTCAGCCTGCGCGCGATGTTCATCCCCAGCGCGTAGCTTTCTTTTTGCTTGTCGGTCGTCAGCGTTGACGAGGCCGCTGCGGATTTTGACGATGTCGCATGATGCGTCGTGCCGTGCGAGGTGGCCTGCCCTGAGGAGGCAGAGGCCGACGAATGGGTCGCCGCACCTGGTTGAGTTGTGGATGCTTGACGAGCGAACGCCGTCCCAGCGGGCCCTAGTCCCGCGAAATAAAAGACTCCCAGCAGGAGCCCGGCCCCGCTAATCCCGATGCCATTCAGAATACTTTTTTGTGTAAAGCGCATCTGTCGATTCTCACATCGTTCAAGTGAATTAGCAAATCGCTGACATTCCGGTTGCAGGCTGCTGAATGGGCTTCTGCTCCCCCACGGAAAGACGAACTTTCGGCGAACGGAAGTGTCTCGGGTAGGACGGTACTCGACCGTTTGTTTTCTGTAACTTACGCGTGATTCTACTCGTTCGGTGTCTCGGGTAGATGATTCTAAAACTGGGTGACTTTTGAGGCGTGAAGCGTGATTCGTAAGGCGCAAAACCAGGGCGGAGTGTCCGCGCGGAGCACTGAAAAACTCGAGATTTTGATGCACCGGGACGTTCCGCCCTTTGATTTTCAGTGGCTTTATTTTCAGCGAGTTACGTGCGTGCAAGGTTGATTGGCTGTTCCGCCCTTTGGGCAGCGACTTTTGAGTGGTAAGTATCAATTGGCGGGAATCGGATTCTTCGCGCGGATGAGGATGCGCCGTTTGAGCAGAGATCTCCCGGCGACTGGCGGGAGCCGCGTCAGCGGTAGAGAACAATTCTTCGGTCACGTTGTCTCCTTCCCCTCGCCTCCACTCGGAGCGAGCACGACGCTCAGCGCACATAACAACAGATTCACCTTAACAAATTGCGAAGCGGTGTCCAGCGGAAAGAAGTACAGGTGAAGTACAGTGCTAGGACTACCTGTCCCTGCGGATTTCTAATTTCGAGCGGTTCCCGGCAAACCGCTATGGTTTGCCGGGAACCGCTGCTGAGATACACTCGCGATGATCAGTACCGCGCCTGCCACAATGCTATGGTTTGCCGGGAACCGCTGCTGAGATACACTGTCTACGATGATTGCGGCAACAATTTCAAGCTATGGTTTGCCGGGAACCGCTGCTGAGATACACTATGCTCGTCGTAACTGTCAATCGTCCACGCGGCTATGGTTTGCCGGGAACCGCTGCTGAGATACACTTTGCCACGCGTCTTCCCCGGCTTTTACCAAGCTATGGTTTGCCGGGAACCGCTGCTGAGATACACTCGGATTCACAGATGATGACCCAGAGTATATGCTATGGTTTGCCGGGAACCGCTGCTGAGATACACTGCTTGGGAGCTTGCCAACTTCGCCTTCGCGCTATGGTTTGCCGGGAACCGCTGCTGAGATACACTTCCGCCGGGAAATTCCAGGAGCAAATCGCAGCTATGGTTTGCCGGGAACCGCTGCTGAGATACACTGTGACGGCCAAGTTGGGCCACGCGGTCGGCGCTATGGTTTGCCGGGAACCGCTGCTGAGATACACTGCCACATGCGCGCGCGCTCCCGGTCGAAGGGCTATGGTTTGCCGGGAACCGCTGCTGAGATACACTAAATTCGCCGTTTTGTGGGCGATAGCTAAGCTATGGTTTGCCGGGAACCGCTGCTGAGATACACTGGTCCCGCCGGAAGAGTATGAAAACCGGCGGGATGACTCCTTTTAGACTTCAGAAAAGCATCATCTGGTGGGGCGGATCTTCCGCCCGCTCGCGCTTTTTGCCGACGTAAACCTCCATTTTTTCAAACTGTCGATCCGTGAGCGCGACAACACGCACCTGTCCATGATTCGGCAGAGCGTCGCGGACGCGCGACCGATAGACGCGCTCGGCTTCCTCGCTGGCGACGTAGTGAACGTACACGGAATATTGCAGCATCGTAAAACCCTCCTTCAGGAGTGTTTTTCTGAACTGCGTATACTCCTTCCGAAGGGCCGGTTCATCGACGGGCAAGTCGAACATAGCAAATAGCCACATGGCTCTGTATCCGGAGAGGGCGTGTTGATGGCGGGGCATTAGGAAACCTTGGCTGAAAATCCCGCATCGGATGGCCGGATGGCCGGAATTTCGAGCGCTTCACCGCTGCCGTCGATGACAGCCATCAGCGACGAGGCAACGCGGGCAGTCCAATCAAAAAGGGTACGAGATTCTCCATCGGCCGTGAACCGACCGAGAAGCGCGCGCAAAATGACGCGCTTTGATTCGAGGTCCAGCGGGAAATCCTTCCCTGGTCCCGTCACGAGATCGGCCACCTCGCGATCAACAAGGGGCCGGAACGGCTCCATGAGGTCGTCCGCAAGGCAAAACGCGTCGTAACGATTGTGATGGTGCACGCCAAGGGATGGGTGAAGGCCTGCGCCGCATATCGCGCGTGCGACTGCGGCGCGCAAGATACCGTATCCGTAATTCAAGCAGGCGTTCACGCCATCTGAATCGGGATCACGACGAAATCCCCCCGCGCCGAAAAGCTCACGCCAGTAGATGCGTGCTGCCTGAGCCTCGACATTTTCAGGGTCACCAGACCGGACACGGACAGCGAGGTCCACGAGGCCATAGTCATTCCCTCGGTTTTCCAGCAGGAGCCGAGACTGCGCTCGAATCTTCGCGCGCACGATGGCTTGCCATGCGCGTTTTTTGACCGGGAGTGCCACGCTGGCCTGCTTTGCGAGGCGTTCCGTCTGGAGCGAGTGAGCAGCCAGTGGAAGAAGCATTGCGATCGGCATGTGCTTCGGGTTGCAGGCGACGAATATGCCGCCCGCTGAAGCCAGGCCCGAAAGGACAGCATGAGACAGGGAAATTTGAGGATGGGATGCGATTAGGACGGCGATATCCGACAGCGGGATGGTGGTTTCGTCTAGGTTTCCAAGCTGCTCGCAACGGTAGGAACTGCCACTGGATCCGGCTGGTGCAGGATCAGCATCGCGAGGGAAGCGAATCACGAGCAACGAATTCCGCGCGCTCAGTCGGACGGGGCGTTCAGATAAATCGATGATTCGGTTAGTCATTGGCGCGTGAAACCTCGCCAAGCGGGTTAACTGCCACTTTGTGTGCCTTCCATTTCAATAATTCGTTGGGTGATTTCGTGATCCACTGCTTCGACAACTTGATTTGATTTTTTTGGCGGGCGTCATTAGCACGAACCATCTCAATCTTGATTGAGCCACTTTTTTCCTCCTCGCTGATCGTACGAACCACGAGTAGGATTCCTGTATATGGTCCAGCCTCTGCAACGATTATTTCTCCGGGCGCAACCGAAAACCTGAACTCCCAAGGCGGTTCCATTGCTTTTCGGATGATGGCCTCGCGGCGAGCTTTCCGAGCGTGCGCTTCGAGCATTGTAACCACGCCGGGGCAGTCCCACTTGGCATCGCGGCCGTCTTTTCCGGGGGAGCCGAATATTTCCAAGTGATGATTTCCGGCTGGTCTAACCACACGGCCCGGCCTAAGAGCTACCGTTTTGATCGTCTCCCGGATGCGGACCTTACGAATCGGAATTTGTCGGCCATCCTTCGGGGCAAAGTATGGGAGGTTTTCCGCCGAAGAAAACACCTTTGCGGGATCGCCTGCTCCGAGAGAGATAAATCTGTCTTTCACGCGCGCGGCGACACCGGGGTCAACGATTACTGTTCCGCTCAGGACGTCTTTTTCGCTGAGCTGAATCAGGAATACGCGATGAGATTTCGCGCCGTTCTCGTCGAGCTTTTTCAGCGAGTAATTCGTATCTTTGTGCAGCGCGCCGGACACTTTCTTCGAGGCACGATGCGAAACAACGATTTTTTCGATTTGGGCGCGGACGGAGGGGACGAAATCGGGCCAAGGTGCAGGCACGGAACCGAATCGCCTCTTGCGCTCGGCAGGCGCACGCTGGGCGGCGTCGCTGAGGGCCTTGATAGAAGCCATATCGGTTAGCGCGATGGCGACGGCATCGACGGCGTGGTGGCGGTGATCGTCGCGGGTTTTGCGGATGGCGCCGCCGTTCGATGTAGCTCCGTCGTCCAGGATTCCGTTCAGCTTCCATTCGTCTCGAAGGTATGCAGTCGCGCGTCCGGACGTAGCCTGCACGCGCCGGTTTCCGCCAGCATCGATGACTCCACCGTAAAGCTGGCCGAGATAGCGCTGCGCCAAGCGAGCGCTGTGGGCAGTATCGTTCAACTGGCGGGAGCTAAAATCGCCAAGTAGAGCTTCGACTTCTGGAGGCGTCATTTTAAAGCGGCGCAGTTTGGCGTCTCTCGTGCCACGATCACCCGAAAAACCGGCGACGCGTCCAAGGATTTGCTCGTAAAGCGTCGGATCGCCGCTGTACGCCTCGAATGGCGTTTTGTTTCCTTTCCGGTTCCGATTTTCCTCGATGGCGCATAATGTAACGTTGGTGAACGAGTCATCCAGCGAACGGCTGAACGGGATGATGTGCTCGACATCGAATTGAGGCTCGGAAAACAGGGTGCGCATTGAGATTTGGCGGCCAGTGTAGGGGCAGTGCCAGCCGCATTCATCGGCAAGAAGCACCTTGCGGATATCGTTTCGCGACGGACGAGGAATACCGATTTCAGCGGTGATTCGCTTGGCAGCATCGAGACGTGCCTTCTGGTTCTCGCGGTTTCGTTTGGTGGCCTGTTCGCGGGCCCATTTCGGCTTCTTTAGCTCGCGGGCAAGTTCGATGCGAATCTCGGCCGGCTTGCCGTAGGCGCGGATGATGGCGTTCACGACTTTGCGAAGCTCCGTGAGACTGCGGGTAACAGCGGGGTTGCGAATTTCGCCGAATTCGGCGACAGGCGGCAGAAGGCCGAGCGGCTCCTTTGGCTTTTCCGAGTCGGGATAGATTTGCTTGCGAGCTGTGGCGAACGGGATACCTTGTACTAGGAGGGGGACTAGCTTTCGCATGGCAGTGATGGACAGGCTGAAATAATCGGGCTCCAGCGAAATTGCCGCAAGCTTGCGGGCCGCGTCGTCGTCCAGGCTCCATTTCTTTTTAGCTGCCGCTTCGAGCTTGTCGAGTTTCTCAAAGGCGTAAACGTATTCGACTAGGCGTTCCCGATCTTCGGGCGACATGGCCAGCCAGCGCTCACCGAGCGCGTGGTAAAACTTCGCGAAGGTACGATTCCCCGGCAGGCTTTTATCGCCGCCGCGCTCCAGGTTGAACTGATGCGCCTTGGGAATGCCGAGAAGCTTGCGGATGGCCTTGAAGGTAAGATCGCCGTGAGTCTCGAGTCCGTTGACGAGCGTATCTCGCTTTGCGGCCGCAAGAGGCATTTCGTCAACCAGCAAGTTATTGACCTTATCCAGCAGGCGAAAGCGCTGCGAGAGAAGCAGGTGGGCCGGGGCGCGGCGTTCCGCGCGCTCCAACTCGCATCGGCCGATTGCGTCAGGGTCGAATTTCAGCCGGCGCTGGTGAAAGATCGTGCGGAATAAAAGTTTTCGACGATCTGCCGTTAAGAGTTCCGGCTGGTATTTGGCCTGTACGTTCCAGATTTCGTCGAATTCGGTCTGGTACATATCGCGGGCGGTCCAACGCGTTCGAATCCTGCGTTCGCTGGGCGAGGAATGCGCGAGATACTCGCCGATTGTCCGTGCGCCGGCGGAACTAATCGCAGCGCGCAGATCACCGATGGCTTTCTTGACCTCGCCTTCGTCGTCGTTCGCTTTCGACCGGATTTGCCGACGGTTGCTCAGGAACCCGCGCCGCTGCGCAAGTTGGTACAGAGCGCGTCCGAGCAGATGCGGTTCGATCTTCTCGTCCAAGGCACAAGCACGAATAATGTATGGAAGTACGTGGTCAGGTTCCGGGAACTGCCCGGATGTTTTTTTAGACGCGAACCAGGCGGAATGCCGAATCGAGTGGTCAAGTGTATTTATGATCTGCTGGCGGTCTTCAGAGGTAATGCCTGGGCCTGCCGGAAGCAACCCGACTTTCTGCAGAAGATTAAATGTCTTTCGGAGTCTTCTGGCCTTGCGCCACAGCTGACGACGATGCAGGCGCGCTTCTCGACGCGCGCGATTTCTCGATTCCTCACGCCCTTCGACGAGATTCCCGTCCATAGCTGATTCGAAAACTCGAACCCCCGCGCGGAGCACCTGCGCGGGTTCACCGCACGCGGTCTCGACAACGGCCCAACCCAGTGAATTAGCACCGAGATCGATCCCCAGGACGTAATCGAGTCGCAGCGCGTCAGACATATCGCCTCCTATTGACAAACGGTATGGGTCGGTTATTATACGGCAAGTGTATCCCAGCAGCGGTTCCTGCTTATCTTAGTAAGTAGGTTCACCTGCGTAGGGCAACGCCAGTAATGGCGCCCCCAAGCCCCGCCCGGCGCGGGGCTTTCTTTTTCGCGCGAACTCTTCCCACCCCGGCTCTTGTTTTTCATGTGAGTGCGGCGGGCAAAGTAAACGACACCTAAAACGGCAAAGGCAGATCCCTCGTCGGCCACGATTCGGCCTCCTCGGGATGACAGACCTAGTGGCGGAGCTACGTTTAATTCTGCTGCAATGCGGCGGGCACAGCGTGCTGTGCCTCTACACCGGCGGCACGGGTGGCGGAGTGGAGGCCGATGCCGCCGAGGATGAAGCTGCGGGCCTCGATCTGGTGGTAGCCGGCGCGGGCGAGCATGGCGGAAAGCTCGTTGATGGAGACGAAGCCGCGCAGCGAGGCGGGAATGTAGGTGTAGGTTCGCGCGCGGCCGTGGAGAAGCAGGCCCCAAAACGCTCCTTGCGCGTAGAGATAGGCGAGATAGCCCCAGCGAAAGAGCGGATTCGAGGGCAGGAAGAAATCGAGCGTGACGAGGCGGCCTCCGGGGCGCGTGACACGCTGGATTTCGCGGAGCGCGGCGGCGAGGTCCGGAAAATTGCGAAGGCCGTAGCCGACGAAGACGCAATCGAACGAGCCCGAGGCGAGCGGCAATTTTGTGGCGTCGGCGCAGAGCACGTCGCGAATGCCGCGCCGGCGCGCGAGGCGCAGCATCGGCTCGGTGAGATCGACGGCGACGGCGTGCGCGCCAGGGAAACGGTCGAGGACGAGGCGCGAGAAATCGCCGGTGCCGGCGGCGAGGTCGAGTACGGCGGCGTTTTCGGGCAGCGCGAGGCGTTCGACGCCGCTACGTTTCCAGCGCGGGTCCATGCCGTAGGAGAAAACGCGCGTGACGAAGTCGTAGCGGCGCGCGATCGCGCCGAACATGCCGCGCATCAGGCGCGCGTCGCGTTTTTCTTCAGGAAGAGTCATCGAGCAAATCGCGGCACCCAAAAGACGAAAAGCAGATCCCTCACCCCCATCCGCAAACGGCGCGGCTGGGTTCGGGATGACAATCTTGAAAAGGTACGCGGTGCTGCAACACCAAAAATGCCGGCGAGACGCCGGCGCTACACCGCAATGTCCGCGCCCTTCACAACGTACGCGAAGGATGCCCTTCGACTGCCGCTCAGGGTAAACGGCACCCGAAAAGGCAAAAGCAAAATCGCAGGCGAGACGCCCTTCCCCGACAGGACAAGCCGGCGCTACACGGCAACGTCCCAAGGAATGAGAAAGGCAAAGCGCGCCAGCCGGGAAACCGGTCTTCCCGGGAAGAAGGATGGGCACAGCATGCTGTGCCCCCACGCGTCGTGGCGGCTCCGGGGGCGCCTCTCACCGCTCGCTACTTGCCCCCACTACTTATTACTTACCACCCACTACTTACCGTTCGCCATTCGCGGCCAAGGCGAAGAGTGCCGCGCTAAGGGCCGCCATTCGGATTCGCTCAGGACAAGGCGGCGCCACGTTTAAAGCTCACTACTTCCCGGTACAAGGCACCGGGACGCAAAAGGCGCGCACCAATCACCACTCAGCGGCCATGGTCGGGGAAATTTTCCCAGCCGGTGGGGCAGTCGTAGGGCATCTGCGAGTGGCCGAGAGCCTCGATCTCGTGAATTTTGCCTCCGTAGATCTTGAAGATGTGGACGGCAACGTTGTCGAAGGGCTTGAAGTTCATGTTTTGCGAGGTGATGCCAGGGACGCCGACGATCTTCTCGGTCTTTTCGACCATGGGATGGCGGAACTGCGAGAAGCCCATGACGAGGCCGGTTTGCGGATCGGCGATCATCACGCGGCGCGGCTCGATGCGCTTGATGTAGTCCATCACGTGAGTCTTGAGTTGCGCGCCGCAGCCGTAGCTGCCGAGCACCTGGCGCGGAGTGGGATGCGGCGGCAGCGGATTGCCGGTGGTCTGCATGCCGTTTTCGCGGCGGACGCAATCATCGGCGAACGGCGCGTTGTTGGAGTCGGCGGTGGTGACGGCGGTGTAGTACATCGGCGCGATTTTAAGCATTTCGGCGCGGGTATTGCGCTCGGAAGGCGGCACTTTTTCAAGGAAGGCGGGGCGCGGCGTCTGGAGATTCTTCATCTGCGATGGAGTGCTATCGGCCCACAGGTGCTCGGCCGCGACGATTTCTCCATGGCGGATTTTCAGGCGGAACGCGGCTTGGATCGGCTTGTTATCGGCTTGCATTTCGCACATGAAGCCGACTTCTTCGGAAACCGGATCGGGGACGTAGATTTTGAAGGCGGTCGGTGCGCCGTCGGCGATTTTCCAAAGGCCTTCGCCGGGATGCAGCACTTTCGTGTTCTCGACGAATTCGACGTTGGGCGCGAGCGGGACGCGCGAAGGGTCGTGCGCGAGCAGCGCGGCGACGTAGTCGTTCATGACGCGAGTGAGGCAGGCGCTATCGCAATGCGCGGGAAGTTTTGCCGCCGACGCCGGATTCGCAGCGACGTTGGGCGCGGCAAGCGCCGGTGCGACGAAAGCCGGCGCGGAGATGAACATCGCGCCCGAGAAAATCAAAGCCGCTATTGTGGAATGAATAGGTTTCAAGTTTGTCCCCCTGTTTCGCCAACGTGTAAGCCGCAGAGAATCTACCTAGACATGGGCGGAGTTGCAAAGGATTTATTTCGCGGGAGAAGATTCGGGCAGGCACGAAATCCGCACGCTTTGCAGCAACGGCGAAAAGCAGATCCCTGCCTGCGGCAGGCAGGCCTCACCCTCATTCGCAACGGAAATCGTCGCGAATGGGTTCGGGATGACAGGCGGAAGATGGGGTGCGGCTAGATGAGGAAGACGGTTTGGCCGGTGAGGTCGAAGCGCTTGCGGCAGCGGATGTTGCGGCAGGCGACCATGTTATCGACGCGGACCATGTAGGAGCGGGCTTTCTCGAATTGCTTTTTGTCTTCGGGATTCGCGCCGGCGGGCGGCTGCGATTTTTTCGTGCGAACCATCCAGCGGACTGGGTAAGCGTTTTCCTGCCGGCAATGAGGGCAGTTGAGAGTCATCTGCTTGGTTTCTTCTTTTTCGTCGTAGAAGCGCTTTTCGTCCATGGAGAACAAATTAACAGAAAACGGGAGGCGGGAATAGAGCGCCTACGAATCAGAATATTCAGTGAGGGGATTTCGAGAACTTCCCCACCCTTCGCAGAAACCGCTAGAGATGGCGCACCCGCCTCGGCAAAACGAAGACAAAAGCAGATCCCTCGCCCTCATACCCGGCAAGAACCGCCGGGGCTGGACTCGGAATGACCACGGATGGGCTAAGCGGCGGCGCGGACTTCGTCGAGGTTGATGAAGCGGAGACCGCGATCGGCCCAGCGCGGCAGCCAGTGCGCGAGGGCATCGACGCTGTGCTTGCGGTCGCCCTCGAGGACGCGATGATCGCCATCGTGTAAGAGGATGATATCGCCTCCGCGGGCGCGGCGCAGGCGGCGAATCACCGGAGCAGCCGGTTGCGGCTTCCAGTCCCAAGCGAGCACGGACCACATGACGACGCCAAGCGGGCCGCGCTGGCGGACGACTCCGTTGAGCTGCGGGCCACGAAAGCCGAAGGGCGGGCGCATCCAGCGCGGGCGCTTGCCGATGGTGGATTCGATGGCTTCGTCGCAGCGGGCCAACTCGTCCGCGATGCGGCGCGGACGCATGAACGTGAGCGACGGGTGAGTTTCGGTATGATTGCCGATGGCATGGCCGCGCGCGGCGATTTCGCGCGTGAGGCCCGGAAAACGGCGGACGTTGCGCCCGATCAGGAAAAAAGTGGCGCGAGCGTGGTACTTTTCCAGCAAGTCGAGGAGCGCGGGCGTGACGGCGGGATTTGGGCCATCGTCGAAAGTGATGGCCATCGTGGACCGGTCGCCGGTGCGGCGAACCGTGGGGCCAAAAAGCTGCGATGCGGGCGCCACGGACGCCCACGACAGGAACGCGCCAGTGCCACAGGCGCCACAAGCCGCTTCAACAGCAGGAGCAGGATTCATAACGCATAATTTTCTCATGCGCTGCAAGCCCCGGCCAGCAAAAGTGGCGGAAATGGCGGCGGTGATTTCAAAAAGGTGACTGAAGAGCGACGAAGGACGTCCGGTGACGGAGCCGGGATGGCGAAAGTGAAGCGGTAGAGAGCGATCGAGTGGCTGATGGGCATGGCGAAGGGCAGATCGTGATGCGAGATTCGCGGCGCGCGTTTCCGAGTTGGGCGCGGTGGGCGGCGCTCGCGTGGCTGGCGTTTTGGGTACCCGTTTACTGGCTGTTTTGGGGACCGCATAATTTCGTTTTCTTGTGCGATATCGCCGTGTTCTTGACGTGCATTGGAATCTGGGCGGACAACGCGCTGCTGATTTCGAGCCAGGCGGTTTCGTCGTTGATTGTGGACGCGATGTGGGCGGTCGATGCCGGCTGGCGGGAGGCATTCGGGCGGCACATTTTCGGCGGGACGGAATATCTTTTCGAGACAAGTCATCCACTGTGGCTGCGGCTGGTGAGCTTTTATCACGTGGCGATGATCGTTGTCCTGCTATGGGCGCTCGTGCGCGCGGGGTACGACCGGCGAGGATGGGCGCTGCAGGCGAGGATCGTAGCCGCGGCATTCGTGGCGGCGCGGTTCACGCCCGCTTCGCAAAACATCAATTTCGCGTTCCGGCTGCCGGTGGTGGATAAGCCTTTCGGTCCGGCGCCGCTGCACGTGGCTGTGAGCGTGGCGTTCATGATCTTCGTGGTGTATTGGCCGACGCACTGGGCGCTGAAGAAGATTTTTCCGGCGCCGCCGCGTAAAGAAGTAGCGAAGGCATAACGATTCCCCGCCCCTAGATGACAGCCGCGCTTTAAATACGGCCAGGCACAGTGGAAGCAGCGTTGGCGGCGCTCGACAGCGGCGGCAAGCCGCCGCACTCCACATATGTGAGAATTTCTTCTTAGCGCGAAGCGGCTGGCCCTCAGATAGCGTTCACGCTGGACCCCCGAAATAAATCGGGTTGGGCGCACGTAAGAGCAGGCAGAGCGCATTTCGACGGCATAGGAGCGGCCTATGAGAGCGACTGAGTTCGAGTTTCGATACCGGGCGCTGTTGATCGGGCTGATTTTCTGCGTAGGCTTTTGGCTGTACGCGGCAGATCACGTACCGCTGATTCGACTTTTGGTGCATTCGAATCCGGGAGCGGGAGGGCTGCCGCCGACGCTGGGGACACAAATAGTTTTAGCCGTGGCGGCGCTGCTGGCGGCGGTCGGCGCTCTGGTAAGAACGTGGGGCGCCGCGTATTTGAAATCGAGCGTGGTGCACGACGCGAATTTGCATTCGAATGAACTCGTCGCTGACGGCCCATACCGACATGTGCGGCATCCGCTGTATTCCGCTAGCATCGTGGCGACATTGGGTTTCGCACTGCTGGCCAGCCGCACGGGATTCGCGTTCATGGTGATCGTAATGACCCTGCTGTACGTGCGGCTGGCGGGGCGTGAAGAGGTGGAACTGGAGCGCGAGCAAGGTGAACGGTTTCGAGAATTCTGCCGGCGCGTGCCGAAACTGTGGCCATCGATTCGGCCGCGCGTCCCGGCTTCGGGCGCGAAGCCGCAATGGGCGCAGGCGTTCCGCGGCGAGATGTTCATGTGGGGATTTGCCGCGGCTATCGCGCTGTTTGCCGCAACGCTGAACTGGATCGTGCTTTGGTCAGTACTAGGAGCGGCCTTCCTGAGTTTCTGGGCGTTGCAGGTCGTTCACAACCGGCGAAAGAAGCAGACAGCAACGGCGGCGTGACGTTGCTAGGCGGGTTCGGGCTGGCGGACGGCGTGGAGGTCGATGCCGAGCTGCTGGCATTTTTTGTAGAGATGGCTGCGCTCCAGGCCGAGGGCTTTGGCGGTGTTGGTCATATGATTGCGGTTACGCTTAAGCTCGGCGAGGATCGTGGCGCGTTCGAAGGATTCGACGCGCTCGGCAAGCGTGCCAGAGGCGGCATCGGCAGCGACAGCATCGCCGGATGAAGCGAACGTGTGCGGCAGGGCGCGATCAACCGCGACGGCGTCAACGACGTTACCCGGCGCCAGGAGCATCACGCGCTCGATCACGTTGCGCAGTTCGCGAATGTTGCCAGGCCAGGGATGGTGTTCCAGAGCGTCGGCAGCTTCGCGCGAGAAAGCCTTTGGCTTCCAGTTGTTTTGCTCCGAGAGTTGCTGGACGAAATGCTCGGAGAGCACGTGGATATCCTCGCGTCGGTCGCGGAGCGGCGGCAACATGATGGGAAATACGAAAACGCGATGATATAGGTCCTCGCGGAAAGTTCCCTGCCGGACCTGCTCTTCAAGATTGCGGTGCGTGGCGACGATCACGCGCACGTCCACCGGCAGCGGCTGGCCGCCGCCTACGCGCTCGATTTCGCGCTCTTCCAGCACGCGCAGCAGCTTCGCCTGCATGGCGAGAGGCATGTCGCCGATTTCATCGAGAAACAACGTGCCGCCCTGGGCGAGCTCGAATTTTCCGATATGGCGCGCCGCCGCACCGGTAAACGCGCCTTTCTCATGACCGAATAACTCGGACTCCATCAGCTCTGCGGGAATCGCCGCGCAGTTCAACGAGACGAACGGGCCGCCGTGGCGCGAGCTTTTTTCGTGGAGGGCGCGCGCGACGAGCTCCTTGCCGGTACCCGTCTCGCCACGGATGCAGACGCGCGTTTCAGCGGCGGCAACATGGTCGATTTGCGCCATCACTTCCCGCATCGCCGGGCTGGCCCAGACGATTTCGTGGCGGCCAAGACGGCGGCGCAGATCGCGATTTTCCGCTTCGAGGCGCGAAAGGCGCAGCGCGTTTTCGACGGTTAGCAGCAGCTTATCTACGCCAACCGGCTTTTCGAGGAAGTCGATAGCGCCGAGCTTCGTCGCGCGAACAGCCATTTCAATGGTGGCTTGCCCGGACATCATCACGGCGGGCGAAGTGACGCCGACAGTTTTGAGGTCTCCGAGCAGGGCGATGCCGTCTTTGCCGGGCATCACGACATCCGAGAGAATCAGGTCGAAATGCCGCTCTTTGGCGAGATCGAGAGCGCGCGCGGCGTTGTCGCATACGGCGGCTTCGTGGCCAGCCAGGCGAAAGGCACGAGCGAGCGACGCGAGGGTATTGGGGTCATCGTCGATGACGAGAATGTGCGCCTTGGCTGTCACCTGGTTTTACGCTTTCTGGGCGGCAAGGGCTTCGCGAAGAGTTTCGACGGGAGCGGCCGGCGCGGGGCGCGGCCCCGGCTTCACAGGCAGGAAAATGTGGAATGAAGTGCCGATGCCCATTTCGCTTTCCACGGAGATGCGCCCGCCGTGGTCGCTGATCACCGACTGCACGATGGCAAGGCCAAGGCCCGTGCCATGCTGTTTGGTGGTGTAGTAGGGCGTGAAGAGGCGCTGGCACTCCTCCGGCGTGAGGCCGGTTCCTGTGTCGGAAACTTCGAGATGGATTTCGCTCTTGTCGCGAGTGGTACGCACCATCAGGACACCGCCGGCGGGCATCGCGTCCATGGCATTCAAAATGAGATTTTCGAGGGCTCGGCGCAGCAGGGCGGCGTCCGCTTGGACCGGAGGCAGATCGTCGGCAAGGTGAAATTCCGGCGTGATCGGCGGGCGGCCGACGGCGCTGAATTGCGCCTCGAATAATTTCACCGCGCTTCTGACGATATCGTTCAAGCTGACTGGAGCCAATTCAGGCTGAGGCATTTTGGCGAAATCGCTAAAACGGCCGATGATCTTCTCGAGATTTTCGATTTCGGCCAACAGAATGTCAGTGGATTCGCGAAAGACTTCCTCGAATTGCTCGGAGCTCTTGCTTTTGGCGCGCTGTAGATTTTCGACCGTGGTTTGCAGCGGGAACAACGGATTTTTCAATTCGTGAGCGAGACGGCGCGCCAGTTCGCGCCACGCGGCCACGCGCTCGGCCTGTACGAGATGCTCGCGCTGTTCCTTCAATTGACCGGTCATTTGGTTGAAGGCGCGGGCGAGCTGGCCGATTTCGCCTCCGCCTTTTTCCTCGACGCGCGCGTTCCAATTCCCTTCCGAAACTTCACGCGCAACAACGGCGAGCCTGCGCACCGGACGTGTAACGCGCGCCGCGCCCCACCAGCTCAAAAGCAAACTGATCAGCAGGCCGATGGCGACCATGGCTTCGGCCAACATGCGGATGCGGCGCTCGATTCCAACCATTTCCTGCCGCGAGCTGCCCACCAGAAGCACGCCGAGAAGCTCTTTTTGGCGCCCCAGCAAGGGCAAGGCATGAAACTCTTCAGTGCGGGCGAGGTCAGGCCCGGAATCGAGCTTGAAGATTTCAGGCGCGGGCTTTTCCCGCTCTCGATCGATGAATTGCGAGAAGCGGTCGCCTTCCACAACCGGACCGTTCTGATCGAGGAGATACATGGACTGAAAATTCGGGTCCATATTCAGATACAGGAGCGCGCGCATGCCAACGGGCAAAACCAGGGAACCAAGAAAATCCTTGCCCAAGCGTTCGCCGCCGAGGATATAGAGATTCTTGTCGCCCACGCGGACGGTGGAAACGGCCATCAAACCGATCGCGGGACCATTTTGCGTGTCGATTTTCATCAGGAAAGAGCCGAGAGCCGCCCAGTCCCGCGGCTCGGTGAGCCAATCGAGTTTGTAACCGAAGCGCTCGGGATTTTCAGCGGAGGAAATGATGGAGCCGTCGGCACCGACGAAATCGAGGAAGTCGAGTTGATGCGACTTGGATACGCCGGTCGCGTCGTTAACATAGACGGAGGCATCGGCCTGCGGGCGGCTGAGCGAGATGGCCATCTGAATGGTGTCGCGCTCGTCGGTGATCATCTGCACGCGGCGGGCGACATCCTGCTTGCGCTGATCGAATTCGCGCTGAAACTGGGCGACCAGCGCGTCAGTATGCTGCGCGTACATCTTCTCGAATGCCTGGCGCGTGACGATGGTGACGCCCGCGGCAATGAGCGCCACGGACACAATTAGCGCGATAGTAAAAATCCAGAAAAGCTTGGAACGAAACGTCACGGTTGCGCCTTTTCCGATAAGTCGCTGGCCGGACCGTTTAACCAAACGTCCGCGAGAGGCCAGCTTTCGCCGGGATCGGGCGCCCTCCAATCCATCACGCGAGTGGAGAGCCCGAACACGTGCGGATACCAAACGAGCGGAACGACGCGATACGTGCCGATCACGCCGCGTTCCGCCGCATAAATCTGTTCGACCGAAGCGCTCAGCGGAAGTTGAACGGTATCCAATCCCGCCATTGGGATGAGAGCCGTCAAAAAGCCTTGCAGCGACGGCTGCGGCTCGGGCGACGGCATCGACAACCGAACCAGCCGCGCATCCGGCAAGGCAGCCGAGTTCGAAGCCTGCACCGTCACGGTGAGACCCGCCGCGCGCGCATCGACAGCGATTCGCTCCGCCACGCTCTGTTCGAACGAGTCGCCGGAATCATATCCCAACACGAAAGAGGGCGAGCCGCCGATTTGCGCGAGCAGCGCTTTTGCGGCAACAGGGTCCGCCGCGGTTGAGAAGAGATACGCGGTGCCGCTGGACCATTGCGGAAGCAAACTGGCGGCCGGCATACCTTCCTTTTGCAGGATGAAATCGACGATCGCGGAGCGGTCAATCGCTTCCGAAAGCGCCTGGCGCAAGCGCTGGTCCTGAGTGCCAGGGTGTCCCGCGAGAAATACGAGCGCGAGAAGACGATCGGGGCGCGAAGCGCTGATGCGTACTCCGCCGACGACTGCCTGACGCGCCTGCTCGGCGGGGATGTCGGCGACGTCCGTGGAGCCGACCTCGACATCGAGCAAACGGTCGGACGCGGAACGTCCCATTTGAATTTCAATGGAGTCCACGAATGGGCGGCCGCCGGGAAAATCGTCGTTGGCCGCAAGAGTGAGGTGCTTGCCGGGATCCCAGGCAGAAACGTGAAACGGGCCGGAGCCGGATATTCCCTCGAACGCGCCATCAGGATTGCGGCGCTCGTAAATCAGCCCATCGATTTCAGTTTTCGCTTCGGCTTGCTCCGCGCTGCCGGCCACGGCAGTCGGATCAAGCGAATTCACAACAGCGCCGATTTCGACGCGCAGCGTGCCGCCGTAAGCAGGCCGCCGCGCGGATCGCGCGCGCACGGCAGCGATGAGCAGCAGACTAATTGCTGCAGCCGATAGATACAATCGATGCTTCATACATTCCCGTCTGCAAATTGTGAAACACCACGCGGGCCGATTGAAAATCGGCCGAGGGCCAGAGACTCAAGATAGGGCCGGGAAATTGCAGCGGCTCGCCGACGGCGTTGGCCTGATTGTCCGCAATCTGATAAAGCTGGATGCGGTCGGGCTCAGTCCAGTCGCCCGGGCCGGAGACCAGCACTTGCCAGGACTGGCCGCACGCAGGATTGAGCGAGACGATGTCGCTGCCCCAGCCGAAGAACGCCGCCGAGGCATCCGCAGAGCCGGTGAAAAGCAGCGCTTGGCCGTTGAGTCCCGCGAGAATCCAGTGCGACGTGCTTCCTCCGGTTGCGTTCGGAGGGAATGCAGCCGAATAGAAGGGCGGATAGCGGGTGACGACACCGGCCGAGAGCGTGACCGCTCCGCTGAAATAGTTATGCGAGGGGTCGAAGGCCCAATTGACGGTGCCCATTGGCCACTCTTGCCCCACGTTGGGCACGCAGTTGAGCGAAAAACCGGGATTCCATGTGCCGTCGCATCGGACGGCTGCAACCCAGGCGGTGACGTGCGTGGGATCGGCAAGAGTTAGGCGGCCGCGCGCGTCGCGGCTGGTGTAAAGCCGCGAAAACTGCTGGTCCACGTGCAGGATTTGCGATGAGCCGCTAAATTCGTAGGCGGAAAGGCGATCGGGCTCAAGGATGTACCAAAGCGTGTGCGAAGAATCGGGCGAGCCTTCGGCAAAATCGAGGATGGGATTCGGCTGCTGCCAGACGATTTTCCTCTGCAATATTGGCGCGGCTGCCGGAGGGCCGGGAATCTCCTGTTCGGCGGCGACGGGCGCAACGACGATCTGCTTAGCGTCGCCAATTGCGATCTGGGCGATCAAAACGTAACCATTCACATTGTGAGAGACGGAAATCCGCACTTGCGCGTCGGCGGAAGCGGCGCCGGTGGAACTCATGGCAAATTGGACGAGCCGACCGCCTTCGGTGGTGATCTCGGATTCAACGCTCTGGCGCAACCACTGAAGGTCGATGGGAGCGCCGGCGGAAGCGTCGGTTACGCTCGCGATGGTGAGTGTGTGCGCGGTGGTGACGGTCGAAGCTATTCGCTCGGCCAGCGAATGCGCGGCGGTGCTCCATGGAACTGGAACTTGCGGAGCGGCTTGCGCGCGGATGGAATTCGCCGCCAGCGCGGTTAGAAAAGAGGCGAGCAGAATCTCGCGCCAGAACGCGGGAAATTTTCGGAGGGATTGCCTCATCGCTTCGGCCGGCGTGATGAAAATGCCGGACTTTCGCGATAGTAGCACACGCATTTCAGCCCAATACCGCAAGCCGCGATGGGTAAACCAAAGAGTCAATCGCATCCGGCGTGATGCGCGCCGGGCTTTGAGAGTCTGAAGAGGCCGCCGGCGGGCGGCTTCGCCCCACGCCCGGTGAAGAAGCGTACTTGCCGCAGCGGCAGCAATGCGGTTCATACGAGGCGCGAGACGAAGCCGCCAGCAAGGGTTTTTGCCGGCGCTCATCCCAGAGCAGACCGCGTTTTCCCCCGATTCCGCCCGAATCGGAAGGAGCGCGGTGGCCCGGGAATTTCCTCGGCTTCGCATCGTTTTTCGCCGGCGCGAAGCCATAAAATCGAGTGTGTACCGCAGTTGCTAGTGCTGCTCACCGTGCACTGAGTCGTGATGCGCCGCGGGCAGCAGGCGCATCAGGCCGTTCAGCCCATACCATTCGAGCGCGAACGCGATGCCGATCGATGCCAGAATCGCTCCCGTAATTTCGGCGAATGCGATGAGTCCGTTCATGGCCGGCCCCCGGCGTCTGAACTGGCCTCCCCTGCTTGAGAGAAGGCCAGGCGAAAGCGCTCGATCATCGTGCGCTTTCTACGTCGCGAGTGGTTGCAAGCGGGCGGCCCTTGAAAGACTGATGGAACTGGGAGACTTAGCGCGTGCGATCGCGCCGAGCCGCGTGTGCGCCCGAACACAGCGTGGAAAATAGCACTCGCCACGGGCGTCTGATAAAATCCGCGCTGAGAGGCACATGCCGCAGCAGCAACGATCTCCGGGCCTTCAGATCGGCCATATTTTTGGGATTCCGATCTACCTACACCCGAGCTGGCTGATTATCTTCGCCTTAATCACCGTGATGCTCGGAGTGCAATTCACCACCCAGCATCCGGGTTGGTCCCCAACGGAACGCTGGGCGCTAGGCATCGTGACCAGCCTGCTGTTTTTCGCCTCCGTGATTTTCCACGAAGTGAGCCACAGCGTGGTGGCGCTTCACTACAAG
The DNA here is from genome assembly GCA_030038275.1 of Candidatus Acidiferrales bacterium. GTDB lineage: Bacteria > Acidobacteriota > Terriglobia > Acidiferrales > UBA7541 > Palsa-295. The sequence continues at coordinate 32,861 of JASHPG010000188.1, forward strand.
CTGCCGGTGAAATCGATCACGCTTTTTGTGTTCGGCGGCCTTTCGGCGATTGAGAAGGAGCCTCCCAGCGCCGGGCAGGAATTCAAGATGGCGTTCGCGGGGCCGCTTTCGAGCTTCTTCCTGGCAGGCGTGTTTTTCGTGATTTGGCGCTTCGGCCATTTTGGCCAGTTCGTGGGGACGATGTGCTACTGGCTATTCGAGATCAACCTCATACTGGCGATTTTCAATCTGGTGCCGGGATTTCCGCTCGATGGCGGGCGCGTGCTGCGCGCGATCGTCTGGGGCATCAACAAGGACGATCGGAGGGCGTCCAAAATTGCGTCGGCTTCGGGCAGGTTTTTCGCGTACTTGATGATTCTGTACGGGATCTGGCTGGCGCTAAAGGGAGATTGGTTTGGAGGCTTGTGGCTGGCGTTCATTGGCTGGTTCCTGCTGGAGGCGGCGAAAGAAACCTACGTGCAAGCGGCGCTGCGGGACTCCTTGGCCGGTTTGCGTACGGGAGATGTGATGGCGCGCGAGATTCCCACCGTTACGCGCGATACGTCCATCGAGGAATACGTTGATCAGGTGCTACACACGGGCCGACGGTCGCACATCGTGGTTGGAGGCGACCGGCCGTCCGGGTTGGTTTCGCTGCAATCCGCGCGACATGTGCCGCGTGAGGAGTGGGCGAACACGTCCGTGCAAGCGGTAATGGTGCCAATGGAGAAAGTACAAGCGGCCAAGCCCGAGGAGCCGGTGCTGGAGGTTCTGCAACGGATGCAAGCGTCGGACGTGGGCCAGATGCCGGTGCTTTCGGACGGGCACATCGTCGGCATGATCGGGCGCGATAACATTTTGCAAATCCTGCAAACTCATTTGCATGCCGAACACCACGCTTAGATGATCCGCGGCGGCGCTTACTTTCCCAAGATCGCGCTCGCGCTGCTGGCGTGCGGCGTTGCGCTTGCCGCAGCGGCGCAGCGCGGACGTAAGACCGGCCCCCGGCGACCAGCTGCGCGCACGCACAAACCCTCGGCAAAGGCACCGGTCGCGCAGCCCGATCTTTTTACTTCGGCCATTCGCGCGAACAACGTCGGCTTGGCGCTGATGGACCGGCACGATTTCACGCAGGCGTTGGGCCGGTTCCAGACGGCCTGCGTGATGAATCCCGCGTCGGATACGGGATGCCTGAACATGGGCATCGCGCTGTTTTACATGGGGCGGCTCGACGATGCGCACACCATTCTCGGCAAATCAGCGCAGCGCACCCCGCGGAATCCGCGCGCGTGGTTCAATCTCGGGCTCGTCGAACGCGCCGCGGGAAATGGCGGCGTTGCCGTTCAAGATTTGGAGAAAGCCGCTCAAATCGATCCGAGCGACCCAGCCACACAATATTTGATCGGCGCGCTTTGCCTTAAAGCGAAGGACTACCAGCAAGCGATTTCGTCGTTCCGCAGGGCGCTCGACCTGGACCCATTCAGTTTACCGGCTGAATTCGGATTGGCGCAGGCAGAGGGGAGCACAGGCGACGTTAATGGAGCGCTCCAACATCTGAGACGCGCCGAGCATTTGACCGAAACGGGCCTTGGGCGGCCGACGAGTGCGCCTTACGGCGAGCAGGGCAAATATTCGTTCGCGCAGCAGATGCTGGCACCGCCGCAGCCCGCGCCGGCAGCCATCCCCGTACACTTCGTCAATGTGACTGCGGCTTCAGGACTGCCGTGGCGCGCGCCGGTCACGAAACCACCGTTGCGTGCTCGCGCGCCTCGCGGTGCCCGAGCAAAGGCGCGGATCGCGGCGAGCGTGGCGCAGAAGCCGGCTGGACAGGAGGCGCTGGCGAAGTTTCTCGGCAGCGGCGCGTGCGTTTTCGACTACAACGGCGATGATCTGCCCGATATTTTTCTGGCTGACGCTGATGGAAAAGGGCGCGCCGCTCTGTACCGCAACGGCGGACACGGCCATTTTGTTGACGTAACCAAATCGGCGAAGCTGCAATTCCGGGGAGAAGTGCTCGGCTGCACGACGGGTGACTACGACAACGACGGCTATGCTGACTTGGCCGTTAGCCTGGCCGACGGCATTCAGCTTTTTCACAACAATGGCGACGGCACATTCACCGACGCGACGGATTCAGCCGGACTCGATGCTCACGGAATGGTGCTGGGCATGGCCTTCGTGGATTACAACGGTGACGGCAATCTCGATCTTTACGCCACGCGCTTCGCCAATTTCGCGCTGAGCAATCCCTCCGAGCCATTTTCCTTCCCTCCCGGCGAGCGTGTGCCCGGCAATATTCTGTGGCGCGGCAGCGAGCGCGGTGAGTTCAGCGACGCGACTGCCGAAACCGCTCTCACCGGCGCCACTCCATCAGTGGGCGCGCTCGGATGTGACGTTAACAACGATGGCGCGACAGATTTAGTTGTGACCGGCTGGTCCGTGGCGCCAACCGTGTACCTCAACCAGCGCGAAGGCGCGTTTCGCGCCGTCACTCCGTGGGCCACCAAAATGCCTGGGCCAACCGCAGGAGCTGTAGCGCTCGATTTCGACCACGACGGCTGGATGGACTTGGCCTTCACACACTGGTCTTCGCCAGGACTGAGCCTATGGCGCAATATCGGCGGCAAGTCTTTCGAGCGCGTTCCCCTGCCCGGACCACTCTGGATGCGTGGCTGGGGCCTCGCGGCGGTCGATTACGACCACGACGGCTGGGTTGATCTGGCCGCCGTCGGCGAAGATTTCTCCGGCCAAGGACATATCGTTCTGCTGCGCAATGAAGGCGGCGACGGTCATGGCGGCTTCGCCGGATTCCGCGACGTGACGCATGAAACCGGGCTCGATAAGGTCGCTCTCCGCAATCCACGCAGCGTGATCGCCTTTGACGAGGCGGACGGATCGACCGATTTGCTGATCGCGCAGAATGGTTTGCCACCCGTGCTGCTGAAAGGAATCGGAAGCAGCAAATACAGCACACTTGAGATCTCGCTCACAGGAGCGCGCGATAATCGCGCCGGCATCGGCTCGGCGGTCCATATTTTCTCCGGCGCGCAGCGGCAAACGTTGCAACTGACGACTGGGTCTGGCTATCTCGGCGGAGGGCCGGCAGAAGTCACTGCTGGGCTTGGGCAGTATAACGGCGCAGACGTGGTGCGCGTCCTTTGGCCCAGCGGAGTCCTGCAAGACGAAATCGACGTGCTCACAGGCAAGCTCCGCATTATCACCGAATCCAGCCGCGCTATCCGCGTTCGCTGAAAAGGACGCCGAGGGCAAGATGTGAGTCAACGAGGAGTTCGAACGAGATTGTTACCGGCTAAAGAACGCCACTTCACCGAGAGTTGCACGAACCACTCGCGGACGATGCGCAACGACGCTGGATTCGTAATCATGTCGATGTGGCCCAATCCCGGCACAATCATCACCGGCACGCTGGCCTTTTGCGAGCGAAACGCAGCTGCGACTTGGTCCGCATCCATCAGCTCATCCGACCCGCCAATCATCACGGCAGTCGGCCGGTGAATGTTGCGGATATACTGCAAATAATCGTTGGTCCACGGACGTCCCGACCCGAAGTTTTCCATCATGCGCATTGAATACTTCGGCGTGAGTTCCTTCACGCCCGGTGGTGTCGCGAAAGCCAGGACGGTCAGTCCGTCACACCAATGAACGTGGAATCCGTCCAGTATCGAAATTCCGATGATGCGTCCCACATATGGAACGGACCACACACCGGCCCGTTGCCCAGCGTAGCCCGCAGATTTGCCGCTCCCCGCGGCGCGCGCCACCAGCGCTTGCGATGTCATATAGGGAGAGAGCAGCAGATAACGGTCGAAGATGCCGCCGTCTGTGCCGCCATCGAATCGCAGCACAAATCCGCCACCCGATGAAAATCCCACGACTGTCCAGAGTGCCTTCGGATGCATTGGCCGAATCTGACGCACGAAATCCACTAGGTCGTCATCCAGTTGCCCGACATAGCCGATATCTCCGTGCGGCTGATTCGCGCCGTGTCCTCGCATGTCGGGCACATACACGCGGACGCCTGCCTCGGCGAGTGTCTCGGCCAGCGGGTGCATATCCAGACTGCTGCCCGACGAGCCGTGGATCAGCACCGCCACCTGGGATGCCTCGCCGGTCGCACTTCCAATGGGTTGATACTCGCGAAACGCTAGCGCCCTCCCGTCGCGAGCTGTGTACCACTTTAGCGGCGGCAGGTCGCTATAGTCGATTCGGCTGAACGGCTCGGTGATGGATTGCATCGGCGCCGGCGCCTTCGCGGTGCCAAACGCAATCAATCCAGCCAGCCCAAATAAAACTACCGCCGCCACGATCGCCACGCCAGCCGACAGAGCCCGCACCAACCGCATCGGTTTCCTCGATT